>NZ_CP126279.1:2476224-2785752 GCF_003234815.2 Curtobacterium sp. MCBD17_035
CCGGGGCGCCGTGATCTACGAGATGCACGTCGGCACCTTCACCCCCGAGGGCACGCTCGACGCCGCTGCCGCCCGCCTCGAGCACCTGGTCGCGCTCGGCGTCGACCTGGTCGAGGTGCTGCCCGTCAACGCGGTGAACGGCATCTGGAACTGGGGGTACGACGGCGTCGACTGGTTCGCCGTGCACGCTCCGTACGGGGGCGCCGCCGCGTACCAGCGGTTCGTCGACCGGGCGCACGCACTCGGTCTCGGCGTGGTGCAGGACGTCGTCTACAACCACCTCGGGCCGAGCGGGAACTACCTGCCGCTGTTCGGGCCGTACCTGCTCGCCGGGCTCGGCAACACCTGGGGCGACTCGGTGAACGTCGAGCAGCCCGAGGTCCGGGCGTTCGTCCTCGACAACGTCCGCATGTGGTTCCGGGACTTCCACGTCGACGGGCTCCGGCTCGACGCCGTGCACGCGATCCGCGACACCACCCGGCCGCACGTCCTGGCACAGATGGCCTCGGAGACCGACGCGTTCGCGCAGTGGATCCGGAAGCCGCTGTCCCTCATCGCCGAATCCGACCTCAACGACCCGATCATGTTCCGCCCGCGCGAGGCCCACGGCTACGGGCTGACCGGGCAGTGGTCGGACGACTTCCACCACGGTCTCCACGTCGCGCTCACGGGTGAGACCACCGGGTACTACGCCGACTTCGCACCACTCGCCGCGTTGGCGAAGGTGCTCGAGCGCGGGTTCCTGCACGACGGCACGTGGTCGTCCTTCCGCGGACGTCGTCACGGGCAGCCGATCGACACCGAGACCGCGCCCACCACGGCGCTGGTCGTCGCGAACCAGAACCACGACCAGATCGGCAACCGCGCCACGGGCGACCGCCTGGCGGAGCACCTCGACGAGGCCGGTCTGGTGGTCGCCGCCGCCGTGACCCTGCTCGGGCCGTTCACGCCGATGCTGTTCATGGGCGAGGAGTTCGCGGCGTCGACGCCGTGGCAGTTCTTCACGTCGCATCCCGAGCCGGACCTCGGCATCGCGACGGCGAAGGGTCGCATCGAGGAGTTCGAGCAGATGGGGTGGGACCCGAACATCGTCCCCGACCCCCAGGACCCCGAGACGTTCCGACGGTCGAAGCTCCGGTGGGAGGAGACCCTCGAGGGGCGTGGCCGTCGCGTCCTCGATGCCTACCGGGCGTTGATCGCGCTCCGCCGCCGTGAAGAGGCCCTGGTCGACTGGCGCTTCTCGTCCAACAGCGTCCGGTTCTCCGAGGACGACCGCTGGCTGGTCCTGACGCGCTCGGACATCCACATCGTGGTGCACTTCGGGGACGCCGCTGCCTCGGTGCCCGTCGTATCCGGCGCTGAGGTGCTCTTCGCCACGGAAGGTGCCACCGCCTCGGCCGACGGCGTGGAGTTCACCGGCCGGGGCGTCGTCGTCCTGCGCTGACCCGTCCATCCCGCGGGGTGGGGCGGGGCGGGGCGGGTACGCCCCGCCCCTGCTCTGCCCGTCCGCACGTGGGGCCGGGTGCCGTCCCCGTCCCCGCACCGCGCTCGGGGACGAGCACCCGGTCGCCCCGCTCTGCCCCTCCGCGCGTCACCCGGTCCGCACGCGCTCGCTGCCGGCGGCGCCTGCCTCCTTGCTGGCCGCGTGCCCGCCCGGTCCCCCGGCCCCCTGGCCGCCTCGCCCCCTGGCCGCCTCGCCGCCTCGCCGCCTGGCCGCCTGCTGGACTACCCGCTCTGGTGCGCCTTACCCCCTGCGCCCGCCCCACGGACCCGCCTGCGCCCCCACCCTCGGCTCCGCGTCGACAACGCAGGAACGCGACGTCGGGATCGAGCCCCATCGGACGCACCGCGACGGGATCTCCTGAGTTGTCGCCTCTCGGGCGTGCCCTCACCTGCGGCGCTCCGCTGCCCCCATGGGCGCCGCCGCGTCGGCAACTCAGGTGATCGACGCCGGAACCGGCCCGCACCGGGGGCAGCGCAACGAATCTCCTGAGTTGTCACCTCCAGGGCTCCGGATCGCCCCCCCACTCGCGGGATTCGCCGCCTCGTTGCTCGCGCTTCCGCGCCGCTCGCCCTCGCCCGCCTCCCGCAAGCGGACAACTCAGGAGATCAATGCCGGTCGCGGCCCACACGGCGGGCAGCGCAACAGTCCTCCTGAATCGTCGGCTGCGCGGCTGCGCGGCTGCGCGGCTGCGCGGCGGCGGGCGGCGGAGGAGGACGGAGGATCTCGCGTGCACCACCAGGTGCGCGCGGACGCCGCGGCATCGCCCGCACGTCCACGTCCACGTCCACGTCCACGTCCACGTCCACGTCCACGTCCACGTCCACGTCCACGTCCACGTCCACGTCCACAACGCAGGAGAACCCACGAGCCCACGGGAACGCGGCGGAGCGCGCGACCGATCCTCCTGAGTTGTCGCGTCTCGCGCGCCGGCGGCCCCGGATCCGGATCGACCGCCCGCGGCCCGGACCGACAGTGGGACCGCGCCCGCTCACGTCGACAGCGCAGGAAGCGGCGCACGCCACGGCGACGCCCGGGAGGCCCGGCACCGGTCCTCCTGCATCGTCACCAGAGGAGGGGGACGCTGGCACGGTGCCCACGCTCGGCGGGCCCGACCGGCGTCCCACGCCGTCCTCGCTCACGTCGACAACGCAGGAAGCAGCGCACCCCACGGCGACGGCCGGGAGGCCCGGCACCGGTCCTCCTGAGTTCTCGCCAGAGGACGGCGACGGTGAGCGGGGCGGCGCCGCGCCGCGCCCGAGCCACGACGCGACGCGCCGCGCCCGACCTACGCCGCGCCGCGCCCGACCTCCGCCGCGCGCGGGCGAGAGCTACGCCGCGACGTGCGCGTTCGCGCGCACCGACGGCAGCCGCCGCCGGTGCAGCACGAGCGACTTCACCTCACGGATCCTGCGGTCGACGCCCCACTTCGTCACGAGGGTGAGCGACTCGCGCACGATGTTCCCGCTCATCTTGGACACGCCGAACTCGCGCTCGGTGAACGTGATGGGCGTCTCGACGACGCAGAGCCCGGCTTCGAGCGCACGCCAGCACAGGTCGACCTGGAAGCAGTACCCGCGCGACGCGATCCCGGTCAGGTCGATGCGCCGGAGCGCGGGGGCGGTGAACACACGGAACCCGCCGGTGGCGTCGTGCACCGCGATGCCGAGGGCGAGGCGGGAGTACAGGTTGCCACCGCGCGAGAGCAGCGACCGGTGCCAAGGCCAGTTCTCGACCTCGCCGCCGGGGACCCAGCGGGAGCCGAGCACGAGGTCGTTCGTCTCGGACAGCTCGAGCATGTGCGGCAGATACTCGGGGTGGTGCGAGCCGTCGGCGTCCATCTCCACGAGCCGCTCGTACCCGCGCTCGAGCCCCCAGGCGAAGCCGGCGAGGTAGGCGCCGCCGAGACCGTTCTTCTCGGCCCGGTGCAGCACCTGCACTCGCGGGTCCGCAGCGGCGAGCTCGTCGGCGATGGCGCCGGTGCCGTCGGGCGAGTTGTCGTCCACGACGAGGACGTCGACACGGTCCGATGCCCGCAGCGTGCGCGCGACGATGGCCCGCACGTTGTCCTTCTCGTTGTACGTGGGGATGACGACGAGGGCGTCGTTCATGCGTGATGTCTCCTCGGTGGGCACGAACGGACGATACCGTTCACGCACCGCTCAGTCGTTCGCGAGGTCTGCGAACACGATCAGGTTGTCGACGTAGTGACCGGTCGCGCGGTCGAACGCGCCGTCGCAGGTGATGAGCCGCAGCTCGGGCGTCGGGGTGGGGCCGTAGACGTCGTTCGTCGGGAACGCGGTCTTCGGCGCTCGCTCGGTGCCGGTGACCGTGAAGTGGATCGTGGTGCCGTCCGACATGCCGACCGCGATGTCGTCTCCGGGGGCGAGTTCGTCGAGTTTGAAGAACACGGCTGCGCTCGTGATCGAGTCGACGTGCCCCGCGATGACCGCCGGTCCGGTGTGCCCGGGGACGACGCCGTCGCTGAACCACCCCGCGTCCATCCACTGGGTCGGCGGTTGCAGCGCGCCGGTGGCGTCCTTGTGCAGGTGCTCGAGCGATGCGTCGACACCGATGGACGGGACCTCGACCCGCATCGGTGTCGCGTCTGCCGCGGTCGTGGAGGCGCGGTTCGCGGTCGGGTCCTGGAGGCCCGGGGCCGCGTTGGTCCCACCGCCGCCGGACGAGCGCGACGAGCCCGACGACCCGGACGAGCCCGACGCCCCGGACGAGCCCGACGACCCAGCGGGCCGCGGCGCACCGGAGGCACCCGCGCCATGTGCGCCCGCCGCAGCCGACGTACCGGTGGCGCTCGGAGCCTCCCGGCCGGCCGCCACCGCGGTGGCGACCCCGGCACTCCCGCCGACCACCACGAGCGCGGCGGCGCCGGTCACCCACATCCAGCGGGGCAGGCGGATCACGACGCGCCGCCCGAGCTCGTCGCGCAGCCGCCGAGGACGTCGGAGGTGAGCATCGTCGCGCCGAGCGCGGCCCACGCGTCGCCGTAGTACGTGTGCGTCGTGGCCGCGGTGCGGTCGGCGCGGAGCAGGTCGCGCGACGCCGCCATGGTCGACCCGGTGGCCTGCTCGCTGGCGGCGCGAGCGGCGTAGGCGAGCGCGCTCGTCGAGTCGGTGACCGCGGTGCCGCCGAGGTCGAGCTGCGCGGCGAGCTGGGTGTTGCGCTGGAGGGTCGGTGCGATCGAGCCGGCGAGCGCCCGGTCCGACGCGGTGCACGACTCGGCGTACCGGAGCGGCATGCGCATCGCGTCCCACCCGTAGACCACGGGGCCGCCGGTGCCGTTCGCGGACGGCATGGGGTCGACGGTGCCGTCCTGGTGGACCTGCGACCAGTCGCTCGGCAACGCCGCGTTCGCCAGGATCGTCCCGGTGACGGCGTGCGAGCCGCGTTCGAGCTGCTCCCATCGCGGGTCGCCGGTGGCCTTCGCGAGGACCGCGAACGCGACGGGTGATGCGTACGACGCGTCGTACGCATACGGCTGGCCTGTCGCGGCCCACGGGCCGGGCAGGAGGATCCGCCCGACGTCGGTCTGGGCGGTCTCACGATCGAGGATCGCCGACGCCATCTGCTTCCCGGCGGTCGTGTAGGACGGCCGGTCGAACCGCTCGCCGGCGAGCACGAGGGCGCGTGCGGCGTCGAGGTCAGCGTCACTCGCCGACTGCTCGTCCGCGGTCCCGCCCGCCGTCGTCCACCGCCAGGCGAGCAGGTGGTCGTCGCCCTGGAGGTGCTGCCTCGTCCACGACCAGATGCTGCGGAACCGCCGCTGGTCACCCGATGCGAGCGCGACGAGCATGCCGTACGCCTGCCCCTCGCTCACGGTGTCGCCGCCCTGGTCGGTCCGGACGACGCGGCCGCCCCGCACGTACCGGTCGAGGAAGTCCTCGCGGAGCGTCGCGGCCGATCGCCGTCCGCCCGGGGCCGAGCCGGACGTTGCGGTGGAGGCCGGTTGCGCCGCCCGCTCGGTGTCCGTCGATCGGCCCGGGGCCGTCGCGACGATCGCGATGCCGATGGTCAACGCGACCGCGACGACGGCCACGAGGGCCGAGGTCATCCACTGTCTCCTCGTCATGCGGTCAGTGGGCCAGCCCGTGGAGGAACCGGATCACCGCGTGTTCGAAGCGCGTGAACGGCCCCTCGGCGGCGGTGCCACCCCCACCGGTCTGGACCCCGCCGACCGGGGCCGAGGCCGTCGCGGCGCTGTCGACGACGGGCACCACCGTGAGCTTGCCTGCGCTGTTGTCGAGGACGAACAGCGTCGAGACGGTGCCGCTGCCGAGGTCGACCGAAGCCGTTCCCCGCTGGCCTCCGCCGGACACGTTCAGGGTCCACTTGCCGGCGTCGACGGTGGCGTACTGCGTCGCGGTGCCGAACCGGGCGTCCTGGGCGACCGTCGTGCCGGTGGAGGTCTTCACGTCGATCTCCTTGGCGTTCGTCGCGGCCTGCACGAGTCGGAGTCGCGCCTGGCCGTCCCCCGGCTTCGTGAGGTCGTCGGCGAACGCCGTGGTGCGCAGCCGCTTGTTCTTGCCGTAGGCGACGACGGTGGTCGGCGAGCCGGCCTTGACGGTGACGTCGGTGGAGATCACCGGCGTCGAGTCCGGCGAGTCCGCCGCCCGCATCGACAGCACGTACGTCCCGGCGGGGAGCTCCTTGTAGGGGCTCACCTGGCCGTACTCGACGTCGTCGAGCTCGAACACCTTGGCCCCGCCGGACAGGTTCGACAGCTGCACGTCGACCCCCTTCGTGTCGGGCGACAGGTGTCCGACGCGGAGCCAGCCGTCGGGCTGGGCGGCGGCGTTCGCGGGGGCGCCGACGCCGACGGTGGCGGCGACGACGACACCGGCGACGGCGCCGGCGATGGTGAGGCGCCGGGCGCGGAGCGTTCGGGTGGGCGTCGTGGTGGTTCGGGTGGACATGAGGGCTCCTCCTGCGGAATCGGGTCCGCGTCGGTTGTCGGCGTCGTGGTGGTGCGGGGGCCAGGGAAGCCCCCGCACCGTCACGGCGTCGAGGTGACGACCGTGGTCGCCGGGTCGATCGCCGAGAAGGTGATCGTCAGGGTGTCACCGGAACGCAGGACGCGCTTCGGTTGGAACATGCCGGTCATGGCCTGCAGCGTCTTCTGCATGCGCACGGTGGCAGCGGTCGAGGTGCCGTGGACGACGAGTCGGCGGAAGGTCTGGCCGGTCTCGCCGGGGAGCGGCGTGAACGTGTCGAGGCGCACGGTCTGCGCGGCGAGCAGCTGACCGAGCACGAGGATCGCCCGTTGGTCGACCTGGCCCGCGCGCAGCTGACTCGCGGCCTCGTCGGTGGCGTGCAGGCCCGGGTTCCGCGCGAGCTGCGTGCCGAGCGTCTTCCGGACGTCCGCGGCACGGGTGATCTCCGTCCGTGCTGCCGCGTGGCCCTCGGAGTGGATGCGGCGCACGTCGACCTCTTGGTCGCCCGTGCCGAACGAGGCGACGATGCTCGAGTTCGCGATGGCGGCGTGGACGTCCTTCGAGCTCGTGCCGCCGGTGCGCATCGAGTCCGTCGTGACGACGTAGTCCGAGTCGCGCCAGCCGTCTGGCGACTGCCGCTCGACCGCGCCGTCGGTGTCGAGCTTGTAGTACCAGATGACGTTGTCGCGGGCGAAGCCGTCGTGGACGAGGTCCACCCACATCGCGTCGTCGACGAGCAGCCGCGAGCTCTTCGGCACGTTGCCGCCGACCCAGTTCTCGGCCTGCTGCATCGGCTTGTCCAGGTCGGCGAGGAAGAACCCGCGGAGCTGCACGGTCCACAGCGGGACGGCCACCACGAGGGCGGCGGCGCACGCGACGAGCCAGGTGAGCCCGACCGCCCGACGAGCGCGGACCCGACGGCGTCCGAGACCCATGACGGCGATCACCGCACGCTCGGCGGTGTACGCCACGAGGACCGCACCGATCGGGATGAGCATGATGACGTACGGGACCGGCAGGTAGCCGTTCGGTCGGAACATCATCGCGAGCAGGAACACCAGGAGCGCGGCGATCGGCCGGACCCGGCGCAGGAACAGCCCGACGACCGCTGCGGCCGAGCCGAACACGATGAACACGGGGTCGAGGTCCCACCACTGGGACACCGCCTTCGACGCCAGGCTCGACGGGTCGAAGATCGATCCGCTCGCGTTCCTGGAGCCGAGCTGGTACGTGATGCCGTCGAGCAGGCTGACCTGACCGGAGCGCGGCAGGAGTTCGCCCTTGACCGCGGCGAGCATGATGTACCCGCCGCCGATGATGGCGAGCACGGCGCCGGCGACGCTCAGTGCGTACCGCCGTGTCGAGGGGTCGGCGCGGCGGATCGCGATCCAGGCGACGAACGGCAACGCGAGCAGGTAGGTCTCCTTGCTCAGCACCGCGACCCCGAGGCACGCGGCCGCCGCGGTGAAACCGGCGAGCTGCTGTCGTCGGCTCAGGGCGAACACGAACGCGGCGATGAGCCACGGCGTCGCGACGTTGTCGATGTACACCGTGCGGTGGTACTGCACGGCGAGCGGGGACAGCGCGAAGAGCAGCCCGGCGACGGTGGCGCCCGCCCGCGACAGCCCGAGCTTGCGTCCGAGGACGAACAGGAGCGCGGCGGACACCACGGCGAAGAACACCATGGCCTCGCGAGCGGCGTCGACCGCGTACGGGTAGCGCAGCCACGCTCCGGTCAGCTGCGTGTACCCGGCGATCTGGATCCAGCCGAGCGGCGGGTGGTCGTACCAGTACGTGTAGTGCGTCAGTTCGCCGAGGTGGCCGATGGCCCAGGCCTGCGCCGTGTAGGTGCCCTCGTCGTCGATGCGCTGCGGGGTCCCGGTCATGTTCCAGGCCTGCACCACCGCGGTGATCGCCAGGAGCGGGGCGACCCAGACGAGACTCGCGCCGTGCCGGGCGACCCACGTCGCGATGAGCGACTGGTCACGGAGGGCACGACCGGTCCCGATGCTGCCGGCCGCCGGGGTGTGTGTCGCGCTCGCGGTCATCGGTCGCCTCCTCGGGTGGTGTCCGCGCCGGCCATCGCCAGGACGCCGTGCGAGCTGGTCGGTGCCGCCACGTCCTGGGTCACCGCGGATGCGAAGCCGTGGACGGCGGCGGGACGGTGCTGGTTCGTGTGCTCGGTCTTCTCCCAGGCGTTGAGACCCTGGAGGTGCCGGACGACCGCCCGGACGGCGGCGGCGGCGAGGAAGATCTGGTATGGGACGAGGCCGACGACGAGCTTGACGTAGTCGCGGATGCGGACCTTCTCCTGGTAGATGCGGCCGAACTCGTTGAGCCCGACCACCTCGACGGCCAGGAGCATCAGGGTGGGCGCGACGGGGATGAAGCTGATGAGCGCGATGACCGTCGGCACCTTGACGAACACGATCATGAGGACGCTCAGCGGGATGAGGAGCCCCGTCGCCGCCTGGATGAACGGCATGGTGAGCAGGTACCGGGCGAAGAACCGCTGCTTCGCGCTCGGGAGCTGCTTCCACTCCCCCTTGCCGAGCACCTGCAGGAACCCCTGGTTCCAGCGCGTGCGCTGCTTGAGGAGGGACGCGAAGGTCGGCGGGGTCTCCTCGCGGGTGACCGCCTCCGGGCTGTAGGCGACGACCACCTTGGCGCCGTCGGCGGAGAGCCGCACGCCGAGCTCGCAGTCCTCGGCGAGGCAGCCGGCGTCCCAGCCGTTCGACCAGTCGAGGCGTTCCTTCGTGACGAACACGGTGTTGCCGCCGAGGGGGATGAACTTCGACTCGGCGTGGAAGTGCAGGCGGGACCGGAACCAGAAGTAGTACTCGAGGACGTTCCGCAGGCTCCACCAGCTCGACCGGAAGTTCATGAGCTGCACGCCGCCCTGCACGACGTCGGCGCCGGTCTCCTGGAACCGGGAGTCGACGAGCGTGAGCAGGTGGGGGTACACCTCGTCCTCCGCGTCGAACACGCCCACGACGTCGCCGGTCGCGTACTGCAGGGCGAGGTTCATCGCCTTCGGCTTGTTCTTCGGGGCGGTGTCGTCGACCACGACGCGGATGAGGTCCGGGTGGCGTCGGGCGGCGGCCCGGACGACGGCGTCGGTCTCGGGGTCGTCCTCGCCGACGATCGCGATGATCTCGAAATCGGGGTGGTCCTGCCGGGCGAGCTGGTCGAGCGTCTCGCCCATGACGTCCTGTTCGTGTCGCCCCGGCACCAGGAGCGTGAACCGGTGGGCCGCGGGACGAGGGCTCTGGCTGAAGCTGGTCTGCCGCAGCGCCTCGCGCGACCGCCACGCGTGCAGCATCCACCAGAGGGTCGACAGCGCCACCACGGTCAGGAGGATCGACACGGCGATGAGCGCCGAGTACCCGATCCACTCCCCCAGGCTCCACACCGCGTGGTGGGTGGACCCGGAACCGCCGGTCGGCACGGACGTGGTGCCGCGGTTCGGGGTGTCGGTCGCGGGCGCGTCGTGACTCGGCTTCAACAGCGGGCCCGCCGCCGTGATGCGCGAGATCGACGCGAGCGCCGCGACTGCTGTGTCATTCATCAACCGGTGCCTCCTTGATGCGGAAAACGACTGCCTTGTAGGCGACGAAGCGGAAGATCGTGCCGAGCACGAGGCCGACTCCGTTGCCGGCGACGTTGTCGGCGAGGGTCGAGGTGAAACCGAGCAGGTAGTGGGACACGAAGAGGCACCCGGTCGCGATGCCGAGCCCGATGAGGTTCGACAGGACGAACAGGGCACCTTCGCGAGCCGTCTCCCGACGGTTCGCGGTCCGCTGGGACCGGAACGTCAGGAACCGGTTGCCGAGCCACGCGACGAGGGTCGCGACGGCGACGGAGACGATCTTGGCGCCGACGGGCTTGTCGTCGAGCACCGTGGCGCGGAGCAGGTTGTAGACGCCGACGTCGACCACGAAGGACACGCCACCGACCGCTCCGAACGACGCGAGTTCCCGGACGGCCGCGGCCTTCGGGAGGCGCCGACGAACCGAGGGCAGGGGGCGCCGACGCACGGCCGGCGGGAGGCGCACCGCATGGTGACGGGACCGTGGGACGACGGGTACGCCTCCGGTCACCGCCTCCACGAGGACGTCCGCCGTCCCCTGAACGGGTCGCCCCTGAACGGGGGTGGTTGCTCGGGTCATGACACCCATTCGAGGGTGGTCCCCGGGACGGTTTGGGCCGGGTACAGACATGTGCAGGCCATTGCCAGGGGCGCGTCACCCGACGTTCACATCCCCGACACACGCCGGCAGGTCGGCCGGGAGGCCCGGGGCGCCCTTCCGAGCGCCGGATCGGTACCGTTCCGGTAGCGTCCGGAGCATGGAATTCCGATACCTCGGCAACAGCGGACTGAAGATCTCCGAGATCACCTACGGCAACTGGCTCACCCACGGGTCGCAGGTCGAGAACGACGTCGCGACGCAGTGTGTGCGCGCGGCCCTCGACGCCGGCATCACCACGTTCGACACGGCGGACACGTACGCGAACACGGCCGCCGAGACCGTCCTCGGCGAGGCGCTCAAGGGCGAGCGGCGGCAGTCCCTCGAGGTCTTCACGAAGGTGTACTGGCCGACCGGCCCGAAGGGGCACAACGACGTCGGCCTCTCGCGAAAGCACATCCTCGAGTCGATCGACGGTTCGCTGCAGCGCCTCCAGACCGACTACGTCGACCTCTACCAGGCGCACCGTTACGACCACGAGACGCCCCTCGAGGAGACCATGCAGGCCTTCGCCGACGTGGTGCGGCAGGGCAAGGCTCTCTACATCGGTGTCTCCGAGTGGACCGCGGACCAGATCCGTGCCGGACACGAGCTCGCCCAGCAGCTCGGGTTCCAGCTCATCGCGAACCAGCCGCAGTACTCGATGCTCTGGCGCGTGATCGAGGGCGAGGTCATCCCGACCTCGAAGCAGCTCGGGCTGTCGCAGATCGTGTTCTCCCCGATCGCCCAGGGTGTGCTGACGGGCAAGTACAAGCCGGGTCAGCCGCTCCCCGAGGGCTCCCGCGCGACGGACGAGAAGGGCGGCGCGCAGATGATCTCGCGCTGGATGCGCGACGACGTGCTCGAGCGCGTCCAGGCCCTGCAGCCGATCGCGGACGACCTCGGCCTGTCGATGGCGCAGCTGTCGATCGCGTGGGTCCTGCAGAACGACAACGTCGCGTCGGCCATCATCGGAGCCTCCCGGCCGCAGCAGGTCGTCGACAACGTCGTCGCGGCGGGGGTGACCCTCGACGCCGAGGCGATGCAGCGCATCGACGACGCCATCGGCTCGATCGCGGAGCGCGACGCGTCGAAGTCGGTCTCCCCGACCTCCCGTCCGGCCTGATCCGGGCGGTCGGGTCCCACGGCGACACGCGCGTCCCGACCGTTTAGTAGTCGCTACAACCATTTTCGTCGATCCCGGGTTAGACTGCCGACCGATGCGCTTGCATCGACCAGCGGTCACCGGGCCGCGACGAACGTCCCAGCACCACGAGGAGAACTCCATGGCCATCACCGCCGCCGCCATCCCCGGCTACATCGCCGGCACCTGGAAGCTCGACCCGACCCACTCCGAGGTCAGCTTCTCCGTCCGCCACCTCGCCATCAGCAAGGTCAAGGGCACGTTCCAGACCTTCGACGTGACCGCCGTCACCGCCGAGAACCCGCTCGAGTCGACCATCGAGGCGACCATCGACATCGCCAGCGTCAAGACCGGCCAGGAGGCCCGCGACCAGCACCTCGCGACGAGCGACTTCTTCGCCGCGGACGAGCACCCGCAGATGGTGTTCCGCTCGACGGGCATCCGGGAGCACGGCGACGACCTCCTCATCGACGGCGAGCTCACCCTCCGCGGCGTCACCAAGCCCGTCACGCTGAAGACCGAGCTCGGCGGCATCACCACCGACGGCTACGGCCAGACCAAGCTCGGCGCCGAGGCCACCACGAAGATCGACCGCACCGAGTTCGGCGTGAACTGGAACGCGGCGCTCGAGGCCGGCGGGTTCACGCTCGGCAACGACGTCACGATCACCCTCGACATCCAGCTCGTCCTCCAGGCGGCCTGAGTCACCTCCCTCGGGGCCGCAGGCCCACCGGGACACGGAGCCCCGACGCGTGCGCGCGTCGGGGCTCCGCCGCGTCCGGGTCCGGGTCCGGGCCGGGGTCCGGGCTCCGGCCGGGGTCCGGGCCGGGTTCGGGGTCCGGGTCCGTTCCGGGTCCGAGTCCGTTCCGGGTCCAGGTCCGGGTCCGGGTCCGTGCAGGACGGGAGGCTCGCGGCGGCCCTGTCGCGTCCCTCCAAGCAGCGCACGCCTGGACCGTCGACGCAACGCGGGCGCCGCTCCCATCCCGCCGCGGATGCGGGCCCCGCTCCGCCGCCGACAACTCAGGACGGCAGGCAGGAGACGGAGCCGCCACGCCCCTCCCGGCCGAGGATTCCTGAGTCGTCGATCGGACGGGGATCTGCTGGACACGCTCTCGCTGCACCGCTGCCCACCCGCGCGCACGCTGCATCTCCTCCGAACCGTCAGCGGCACCCCGCGGCCCTCCCCCACCGGCGTGCGGGCAGCCTGGTGACAACGCAGGACAGGAGGTCCGCGGCAGCCCCGACCCGTCCCTCCCGACCGCGTGTTCCTGATCTGTCGACGCGACATGGCCGGCAGCCCGCATCGCGCACGCGCGTGCGAGGCGCGCACGAGCACACGAGCGCACGAGCGCGCGAGCGCGCGAGCCAGCGCACCAGCGCGCCGGCTCGCCGGCGCCCACGGCGAACCACGGACGCCACCGCATCCGCGCACACCCACCGCATCCGCGCACACCCACCGCACCCCGCCACCCACCGCACCCACTGCACGAGTAGCGTGGTGACGCCCGACCAGCAGGACGCGCCCGGGCCGAGACCGCGGGGAACACGCCGCCCGCCGGGCACGTTGCCCCGCAGGCACCGCATCCCGCACCAGGACCCGAGACAGGAGCCCGACCATGGCCTTCGACTGGATCACCCTGCAGGCGCTCGCGGCAGCCGAGTTCGGCCGTCGCCTCGAGCAGGTCACCGACTGGGACGCGCCGACGCCCGACACGGAGTGGTCGACGCGCGACCTCGTCACCCACGTCATCGACGAGCAGCGGTGGATCCCACACCTGCTCGCAGGCCACGACCACGAACAGGCCCACGACGAGCTCGAGCCGATCGGCGAGGACCTCGTCGCCGCGTGGACCCGGTTCTCCGTCGCCGCGACGGAGGCCTGGCGGAACGCGCCCGACGACACCCCCGTACACCTGGCGACGGACACGGTGCCCGCCGCGGAGTACCTCGCCGAGCAGACCTCCGACATCACGATCCACACGTGGGACCTCGCCCGCGCCACGCATTCGGACGAGCACCTGCCGCTCGAACTCGTCGAGGCCGTGTGGACCGTCTTCGAACCCCAGATCGACTCGCTCGCCGCGAGCGGTCTCTACGACGCACCAATCCAGGTCGACGACGACGCCCCGCTGCAGACGCGGCTGCTCGCCGTCACCGGCCGCGACGAGAGGATCACCGCATGAAGACCGTCCGACTGGGCAACTCGGGACTCGAGATCAGCGCCGTCGTGCTCGGCATGATGAGCTACGGGGACCCCGCCAGGGGTTCGCACGAGTGGAGCGTCGGCCTCGACGACGCCCGCCCGTTCATCCGTCGCGCCTACGAAGCGGGCATCACGACGTTCGACACCGCGAACGTGTACTCCCTCGGCTCGAGCGAGGAGATCACGGGCACCGTCCTCAAGGAGCTCGCTCCGCGCGAGGAGGTCGTGATCGCCACCAAGGTGTTCAACCGCATGCGCGAGGGCCGCAACGGCGCCGGCCTGAGCCGGGTGTCGATCATGCACGAGATCGACGCCTCGCTGCAGCGGCTCGGCACCGACTACGTCGACCTCTACCAGATCCACCGCTTCGACCCGAACACGCCGATCGAGGAGACGATGGAGGCCCTGCACGACGTCGTCAAGTCCGGCAAGGCGCGATACATCGGCGCCTCGAGCATGTGGGCGTGGCAGTTCGCCGAGATGCAGCACGTCGCCGAGCGGCACGGCTGGACGAAGTTCGTGTCGATGCAGGACCAGGTGAACCTGCTCGAGCGCGAGGAGGAGCGCGAGATGCTCCCCTTCTGCGAGGCCACCGGCGTCGGCGTGATCCCGTGGAGCCCCCTGGCCCGCGGCAAGGTCACCCGCCCCTGGGGTGAGGGCGGCACGAAGCGCGAGGGCACGGACGAGTTCGGCAAGACGCTCTACAAGCAGGGCGAGGAGTCGAACAAGGCGATCGTCGACGCGGTCGCCGCGATCGCGTCGGAGCGCGGGGTCACCATGGCACAGGTCGCGCTCGCCTGGGTGGCTGGCAAGTCCTCGATCACGGCCCCGATCATCGGTGCGACCAAGGAACACCACATCGACGACGCCGTCGCGGGCGTGGAGCTCGAGCTCACCACCGACGAGATCGCTCGGCTCGAGGAGCCCTACACGCCCCGGTACCCCTCCGGGTTCTGAGCGTCCGTCGCGGTCGTGGGCCGCGCCTCCAGGCCGTCCGGTCGGGAGGCGCGGCCCGCGTCCGTCAGGCCGACCCGCGCCTCCAGGCCGTCCGGTCGGGAGGCGCGGCCCACGTCCGTCAGGCCGCCTGCTGTTCCGCGCGGAGCCGGTCGATGCGTGCCAGGGCGACCCGCTCGGTGCCGCTCCGCCCACCGAGCACCCTGCCGATGCCGTCGAGCACGAGCCGCGTCGAGGCGATCGCCGGTGCGGGCAGCGGTCCGACGCCCGGCGCCCGGAGGCCGAGGAGCTTCCGGTGCCGCGGGTCGAGCGACGCCACCGCGCCGTCGAACAGCACGCGGTACCCGGGCCGGAGCATCCGGGACAGGGGCGGGTTCCGGATGAACGAGACGACCTCGTGCGTGCGGTCCGTGACGGCGAGGTCCCCGCGGTCGAGGTACCCGTCGAGCTGGGCGCGCAGTTCCTCGTCGGACTCCGGCGGCCCGTCCACACGCATGAGTCGCCCTGCCGTCGCCCACTCGCGCACGTAGGCGTCGGCGCCGCCGGGGATGCGCTCGCCCCAGAGCTCGGCCGTCCGCAGGAACGAGTCCGCGAACGCCAGATGCACCCAGCGGAGGAGGTCCGGGTCGTTCGCGCTGTAGGGGCGGGTGACGCCGTGGGCGTCCGTGAACTCGCCCCGGACCCGCTCGTGCAGCCGGAGGACCCACTCGCTCGCGGCCGTCGCCGTCGCGGTGTCGCCGTGCGAGACGGTGTAGATCCAGCGGATGGTGCCCGCGAGCCGGCCGAAGGGGTCCTCGCGGTAGCGGGAGTGGTCGGCGACCCCGGCGAGCGCCCCCGGGTGCAGCGCCTGCACGAGGAGCGCCCGCACGCCCGCGACGATGGTGGACATGCCGCCGTGCACCGCCCACGTCGCGGAGTCGGGGCCGAAGAACCCCTCGTCGGTGCCGTGCTCGAGATCGCCGATCCACTGGGGCCGCTCGGTGGCGCTGCCCGTGAACGTGGCGTTGAGGCGATCGCGCATCGCCGTGGCCAGGGAAACCATGCACGGATCGTCCCTCGCACGCCGGGGAGTCGCCTGAGCGCGGGCATCGGGCCGCCTCTAGGGTGAACGGGTGAGCACCGACACGCCACGGCCTTGGCAGCGCAGCTACGCCCCTGGAGTCCCGTTCGACATCGACGAGCCCACCGGGTCGTTGCTCGACCTCGTCGAGGGCTCCGCGGCCCGCTACCCGCGCAACGTCGCCCTCGAGTTCTTCGGCGCGACGACGACCTACCGGGAACTGCAGGCGCAGATCGAGCGCGCGGCCCACGGACTGCAGCAGCTCGGGGTCGGAGCGGGCGACCGCGTCGCCATCGTCCTGCCGAACTGCCCGCAGCACGTCGTCGCGTTCTACGCGGTGCTCCGGCTCGGCGCGATCGTCGTGGAGCACAACCCGCTCTACACGCCGCGGGAACTCCGGCACCAGTTCGAGGACCACGGCGCCAAGGTGGCGATCGCGTGGGACAAGTCGGTGGCGACGCTCCAGGACTTCCCGATCGACCTGGCGCTCGACGCGATCGTCTCGGTCGACATGACGCGTGCGATGCCCCGGTCCACCCGGGCGGCGCTCGCGCTCCCCGTGGCGAAGGCGCGCGAGTCCCGTGCGAAGCTGACGACGAAGGTCCGCGGGACGACGCGCTGGGAGTCGCTCGTCGACGGCCGCCGGCTCTCCCGGAGGCACCCCCGCCCGGCGACCACCGACACGGCGCTCATCCAGTACACGTCCGGCACGATGGGGAACCCGAAGGGCGCGGTCCTGACGCACCGGAACCTCCTGGCGAACGCGGCGCAGGCGCGGGCGTGGATCCCCCAGATCAAGCCCGGTGACAGCGTCGTCTACGCGATCCTGCCGATGTTCCACGCCTACGGCCTGACGCTCTGCCTGACGTTCGCGATGAGCATGGCGTCGCGGCTCGTCCTGTTCCCCGCGTTCGACCCGCAGCTCGTGCTCGCCGCGATGAAGCGCCATCCGCCGACGTTCCTGCCCGCGGTGCCGCCGATCTACGCCCGACTCGAGCACGCCGCCGGCAAGAAGGTCTCGCTGCGGGGCATCGAGATCGGCATCTCGGGTGCCATGCCGCTCTCGCAGGCCGTCATCGAGCCGTGGGAGGCCAAGACCGGCGGCGTCCTGGTCGAGGGCTACGGCCTGTCCGAGACGTCTCCCGTCATCATGGCGAACCCGGTCTCCGACGCTCGGCGACTCGGCACGATCGGCCTCCCGTTCCCGTCGACCGACATCCGCGTCGGCGACCCGGACGACCCCTCGAAGGACGTCCCGGTCGGGCAGCCGGGCGAGCTGCTCGTCAAGGGTCCGCAGGTGTTCCAGGGTTACTGGGGGCGCGCAGACGCCACGGACGAGGCGTTCACGGCCGACGGCTGGTTCCGCACGGGTGACATCGTCTCGATCGACGAGGACGGCTTCGTGTCGATCGTCGACCGCCTCAAGGAACTCATCATCACGGGCGGCTTCAACGTCTCGCCGTCCGAGGTCGAGGACACGCTCATCCGCTCGCCCCTGGTCCGCGAGGTCGCCGTCGTCGGCATCACCACGGGCGGCAACGAGCAGGTCGTGGCGGCGGTCGTGCCCACCGACCCCGCCACGTTCTCGGCCGACGCGCTCCGTGAGTACGCCCGGGAGCACCTCGCCCCGTACAAGGTGCCGCGTCGCGTCGTGGTGGTCGAGGACCTGCCCCGCTCGATGATCGGCAAGGTGCTCCGGCGCAAGGTGCGGGACCGCATCACCGGCGCGGACGCGTAGCGGCGGCGGCGCGGGGCTCGGCGGCGTTGCGCGGCCCAGCGGCGTCGCGGCCCGGTGGCGCTGCCCGTGGTACGGCCGTCGCGCGTGGATTCCGGTAGCCAGCAGCTGCCAGGCAGACAATTCAGGAAAACGACGCCGGGAGGGACGCCACAGGCCCGCCACCCCACCTGTTCTCCTGAGTTGTCCGCCTCCGGCGACGAGACGTACCGCGCCCTGCGCGTCCCCGACGTGCCGGGCGCACGCCGCACCTCCCGACGGCTGGCGGACGACGAATCAGGAACCGGACGCCGGGAGGGACGCCACGGGCCCGCCACCCGACCCGCTTTCCTGAACCGACGTCCGCGCGCGGCAGCCGCTGCTGCCGCCGCCGGCGACAAATCAGGAAGCAGGCATCGCGAGGGGCGCTGCGGAGCCACCAACGGGCTCGCATTCCTGATTTGGCCACACCATGGCGACGGACGGGCTGGGCCCACCACGTCCCCACCTCCCGACCTGCGCCGACCTGCCCAGCCCGCGCCGCGCCGCGGACGACGGATCAGGAACACGACACCGGGAGGGACGCCGCGGCACTGCCGGACACTCGCGTTCCTGAATAGGCCACCCATGACGACGGCCGCACCGCGCCCGCTTCGCCCCATCGACGACGCGCGCCGACCAGCCGACCCCGACCCGCGCCTCCCGGCACCGGCCCCGACACCGGCACCGGTACCAGCCCTGGCACCGGCACCGGCACCGGCCCCGGCACCGGCACCAGCCCTGGCCGCGGCACTGCCCGGCGCCGGCCGCGGCGCAACCGCGGCCCGCCGCGGCCCCCGCCCCAGCACAGCGCGCTGGTGACAGATCAGGAACACGGGCCCGGGAGGCACGCCACGAGCGCGCCACCGGGCCCGCTTTCCTGAGTTGCGCACCGCGGGCGATTGTGAGCACCCGCGCCGCGCCTCAGGACACGTGGACGACGGGACGGCGGGCGACGTCCGGCTCGGCCTCGCGGAGCACCTCGCGCGTGACCGGTGCGACCTCGCCGGCGCCGGTGAACAGGAAGCGCACCATGTTGCGGATGGGGCTGCCCTCGGTCCACGCGAAGTAGATGCTCGGCACGACGCCGGTGAGGTCGCGGACGGCGAGGAGCGTCGACGCGATCGTGTTGGGGACGGTGCCCGAGCGCACACGGAGGATCCGGAAGCCGTGCTTGACGACGCCCTCGATCTTGAGGTCCTCCTCGAAGTCCGACGAGTCCGCCGGGTACACCTCGAGGAAGATCGTCGGGACGCGCGCGGGGATGCCGCTCGACCGACGCTCGATCTTGCCCTTGGTCCGGTACTCCTCGGCGCTCCCGTCGTCCGGCTCGTTCGCGATGATGCACACCTGCCCGAACTGGTCGGCATCGCCCACGACGAACTGCTGCGCGACGGCGTCGAGCTCGATCGACGATGCCCGGAGCTCGAACGACCGGCGCACCCGCGAGAGCAGCGACACGACGACGATCGCCAGGATGAACACCGCCGCGATCCGCACGCCGTCGGGGCGTTCGATGACGTTCGCCACGGTCGTGTAGCCGAACACGAGCGTGATGACGCCGAACGCGATGGTCCGGCCCCGCTGCCGCTTCCGCCGTGCCGACAGGGTCACGGCGACCGATGCGCTCGTGATGAGCACGAGCACCCCCGTGGCGTAGGCACCACCCTGGGCGTCGACGTCCGCCTTGAAGATCAGGGTGATGGCGAACGCGATGAGCGTGAAGATGAGCACGAGCGGCCGGACGGCTCGAGCCCATTGCGACGCCATCCCGTAGCGCGGCAGGAACCGCGGAACGAGGTTGAGCAGGCCCGCCATCGCGCTCGCGCCCGCGAACCACAGGATCGCGATGGTGGAGGCGTCGTACACGCTCCCGAAGACGCTCCCCAGGTACTCGTGGGCCAGGAAGGCGAGCGCTCGGCCGTTGGCCTCGCCACCCGGCTGGAACTCCTTCTGCGGGATGAGGAACGTGGTGACGACGCTCGACAGGATGAGGAACGAGCTCATGATGAGCGCGGCAGTGGTGAGGAGGCGCCGGGTCCCCCGGATCCGCCCCTCCGGGCGCTTCCCCGGCACGTCCCCGTTCCCGCCGTCCACCTGTGGCATGACCGACACCCCGGTCTCGAACCCGGACAGACCGAGCGCGAGCTTCGGGAACACGAGCAACGCGATCCCGATCATCGCGAGTGGATCGGCGTGCTGTGCGGTCAGTCCCGACCACCAGTCCGTGGCCAGGGAGGGACGGCTCAGCACGTGCACGAGCGCCACGGCGACCACGACGAGGTTGAGGACGAGGTACACGGACACGAGCACCACGGCGATGCCGATCGCCTCGCGGAACCCGCGGAGGAACACGACGCCGAGCAGGGCGATGAGTGCGAGCGTCAGGGGCACGGGGATGTCGGTGAACCAGTGCGGCGTGTACGGGTTCTCGGCGAGGTGCGCCGTGGCGTCCGCCGCCGACAGCGTGATCGTGATCATGAAGTCCGTCACGGCGAACCCGAGCAGGACGAGGACGAGGAGCTTGCCCGCCCACCACGGCAGGAGCTTCTCGAGCATGGCGATCGACCCGGCTCCGCGGAAGCTGTCCTGCGCGACCCGCCGGTACACCGGGAGCGCGCCGAACAGCGTGACGAGCACGAGCACCACCGTCGCGATCGGCGACAGCAGCCCCGCGGCGAGCGCCGCGATGGCCGGCTGGTACCCCAGGGTGGAGAAGTAGTCGACGCCCGTGAGGCACATCACGCGCCACCACGAGTGGGTGCGCTCCACCTCGACCTGGTGCGGGCCCTCGTGGGCGCCCGAGCTCTCGGCGCCCTGCAACATCCAGCGCCGCAGGCGGGTGCTCCGGTCGAGCCGCGGCTCGGTGGCGTCGCGGTCCGCTGCTCCGGGACCCGGCAGGGAGGGGCGGGGGTCGGTCGTCGTCATGGCGCGAGCAGCCTATTCTGCGGGCGGCGTCCCCGCCTGGGGAAGCGCAGCGACCTACCGCTTGCTGATCGAGGCGTACTTCCGCACGCTCCAGGGGACGAACACGACGAGCAGCACCACGATGCCGACGAGCACCGTGGCGACCGGGTGCTGCATGGTCCAGACGTCGGGGACGGGACTGCTCCCCACGTTGCCGAACAGTTGCCGGACGGCCTGCACGAGCGACGACACCGGGTTCCACTCGGCGAACACCCGCAGCACCAGCGGCAGGGTGTCGCTCGGCACGAACGCGTTCGAGATGAACGTGATGGGGAACAGGATCATGAAGGAGGCGTTGTTGATCACCTCGGGCGACCGGACGCTCATGCCGAGCAGCGCCATCACCCAGCTGAACGCGTAGCTGAACGCGAGGAGCAGGACGAGGCCGGCGACGAACTCCCCCGGCGACGAGTGCACCCGCCAGCCGACCGCCAGGCCCGTGAGCATCATGATCAGGACCGAGATCCCGTTGAGGACGAGGTCCCCGTTGGTCCGCCCGACGAGCACGGCGGACGGACTCATCGGCAGGGTCCGGAACCGGTCGATGATCCCCTCCTTCAGGTCCTGGGCCATGCTGTAGCCCGAGAACGTCGCGCCGAACACCACGGTCTGCGCGAAGATCCCGGCCATGAGGAACTGCGTGTAGTCGGTACCACGCACGGCGATCGCCCCGCCGTACACCTGGCTGAACAGCAACACGAACATGATCGGCTGCAGCACCGCGAACACGAGCATGTCCGGGGAGCGGCGGATCTTGAGGAGGTTGCGCCGGGTCACGGTCCAGCCGTCGTTGCACCATGCCGCGACGCGACGGTCGCGCACGACGGGGAGCTGCGCGGTCGCGGTCATCGCCGTGCCGTCCCCGACGAGGCCGGGATCTCCGGCGTCGACGCCGCACGGTCCTCCGGCCCGGGAGGCCCGGTCACCGTGGTCGCGTCCGTCGCGGTGGTCGGGTCCCCGGCGTCGGCATCGGGTTCCGTCGTCGCGGCGTGCCCGGTGAGGCGCAGGAACACGTCGTCGAGCGTGGGGCGTCGCATCCCGGCGTCGTGGAGGTCCACCTCCGCCTCGGCGAGCTCGGCCAGGGCCGCGCGGAGCGCCGACGGGCCCGACCGGACGGCGACCGAGAGGGTCCGGCCGTCCCCACCGATCTCGACGGATCCGTCCCCGTGCCGCTCGAGCACTGCCGCCGCGGCCGCCCGGTCGTCCGCCGACACGAGCGTGACCACCACGCGGTGCCCGCCCACACGGCTCTTCAACTCGTCCGCCGTCCCGTGGGCGATCACCCGGCCGCCGTCGATCACGGCGATGTCGTCGGCGAGCCGGTCCGCTTCCTCCAAGTACTGCGTCGTCAGGAGCACCGTGGTGCCCTCGGCGACGAGGCCCTCGATGACGTCCCAGAGCCCGAGGCGGCTCCGCGGGTCGAGGCCGGTCGTCGGCTCGTCGAGGAACAGCACCGGGGGCTTCGCCACGAGCGCGCCGGCGAGGTCGATCCGCCGGCGCATCCCGCCCGAGAACCCCTTGACGGGCCGGTCGCCCGCCTCGGTCAACCCGAACGCCTCGATGAGCTCCCGCGCGCGACGACGCGAGGCCGACCGCCCCAGGTGGTACAGCCGCCCGATCATGTCGAGGTTCTCGAACCCCGTCAGGTTCTCGTCCACGGCCGCGTACTGACCCGACACCCCGATGCGCCGTCGGATGCGCTGGGGCTCCGCGACGACATCGGTCCCCGCGACCCTCACGCGTCCGGAGTCCGGGCGCGTGAGGGTCGTCAGGACCTTGACGGCGGTCGTCTTGCCCGCGCCGTTCGGGCCGAGCAACGCGGTGACGCTGCCCTCGGGCACGGCGAGGTCGAGCCCCGCCAGGGCATGGACCGGCCCCGTCTTCGCGCGGTAGGTCTTCGTCAGCCCGACGGCTTCGATGAACGGCACGGCGACTCCTTCGACGCGTGTTCCCGGTGTTCCTCGTGTGCGGCCGCGCGACCGGTGCGGCCGATGACCTCAGACGTCGAACCCGCCGAGGTCCTGGTCGAATCCTCCACCCCAGTCGGACCCTGCGTCGAGGCCCGATCCGGAGTCCCACCCCGCTGCCTCGTAGCCGCCGCCGTCCGCGCCGACGTCGGTGCCGTCCGCCCCGCTGCCGTCATCCCCGCTGCCGTCGCCCCCGCCGCCACCGTCGCCACCGTCGTCACCGTCGTCACCACTGCCGTCACTCCCGTCGTCCGCCCCACTCGCGTCGACCGGCTCACCGAACATGCCGGGCTCGGGCAGGAAGGCGCTCATGATCGTCGACCCGATGACGTAGCCCGCGACGGAGCCGAGGAGCGAGGCACCGAGCATGCTCCCGAAACCGGACCCGGACCTCCCGTACCCGCCGAACCCGCCGAATCCGCCGCCGAACGCGCTCGCACCGCCGTACGCGCCGCGACCCCCGTACCCACCGCCCCAGCCGCCGAGCGACCGCTCGAGGGTCCCCGGTTGCCGGATCTCCGACCGCGTCGCGGCCTGCGCGAGCGAGCGGGGGTCGTCGGCGCGAGGAGCCTCACCGGCGGGCGCGGTGCGCGACAACTCGTCGAACACCATGCGTCGCTGCTCGGACGTCAACCGGGCGAAGGCCTCGGCGTGGACGTCCTCGATGCGCTCGGGCGGCGCCGTACGCAGGAGGTAGCGGTAGCGCTCCACCGCGAGTTCGTCCTCGCTCGGGGGCGTCGACGATCCCGCGGACGCGGTACGCGCAGCACCCGGTGGCACGTCGTACGACTGCTGACCGTAGCGGTAGCCCGCAGCGGACTGCTGCCCGTACGGGTCGGCGTTCGTCGGCCATGCCTGTCGGCCACCGCCCGGCTGCGATCGGTCCTCGCGCCCGAGCAGTCGATCGAGGAATCCCATGGTGTGCCTTCCGTTCGTGTGACCGCCGAGCAGAGCTCGTCGGGGCGTCCGACACTACGGCGACGGCCGCCGCTTCCGCTGTACACGTGCTCAGAGTCGACCGAAGAGCACTGGGAGCATGCTGGGAACCGGCGACGGCCTCGCGCCGCCGTGTAAAGAGCGTGTGACGAACCGGCCATCACGACCCCGGCCGGCCGCGGGCGCTCGTAGGCTTCCTCAGTGACCACCACTGCACCGTCCCCCGTGCACGCCCGCCCGAGCCGCGTCGAACCCGGCGGCATCGAGGCCATCCCCGCTTCCGCCCGTCACGGCTCCCCGTGGCAGCTCGCGGCCACCTGGACCGCGCCGAACCTCGAGTTCGCCACGATCTACGTCGGCGTCATCGCGGTGCTGTTCTTCGGGCTCGACTTCCGCTGGGCGATGATCGCCCTCATCATCGGCAACGCACTCGGGTCGATCACACAGGGCATCCTGTCGACGTGGGGGCCGCGTGAGGGTCTCGCACAGCTCGTGCTGAGCCGCACCGCGTTCGGGTTCCTCGGCAACATCCTGCCGGCGGGCATCAACACGATCATGGCCGGCCTGGGCTGGTTCGCCACGAACTCGGTCTCCGGCGCGCTGGCGCTGTCGACCCTCACCGGCATGAGCACGTGGCTCGCGCTGATCATCGTCGTGGTGCTCGAGGTCGCCGTGGCGTTCGTCGGCCACGACCTCGTCCAGGTGTTCGAGCGCTACGCGTCGTACATCCTCGGGATCATCTTCCTCATCGCGACGATCGTGATCTTCTCCCACGCCCACCTCGAGTACACCCCGAAGGGCGGGGGCTACTCCTTCGCCGGCTTCACCCTCACCGTGAGCGCGGCGTTCGGTTACGCCGCCGGCTGGAACCCCTACGCGTCCGACTACACCCGGTACCTGCCCGCCAGCGCATCCCGCCGCACCGCCGGCTGGGCCGCGGGCATCGGCGACTTCGTGTCGTGCACCGTCCTCATGGCGGCGGGCGCGGCAGCCGTCACCATCGGTGGGTTCGACCCGGGCGACCCGACCGGGTCGTTCACGTCGAGCCTCCCGGTCGTGATCCGCGACCTGACGCTCATCGCGATCGCAGTGGGCGCCATCGCCGCCAACTCGCTCAACATCTACTCCGGCGCGATGTCGTTCCTCGCCGCGGGCGTTCGCATCCGGTTCGGGCTGCGCCGGGCCATCGTCGCCGTCGGGTTCGGCATCATCGGGTTCTTCGTCGCGCTCTGGGCCCTGCCCGACGCCGGCGAGAAGTACGAGAACTTCCTCCTCGTCATCGCCTACTGGATCGCGCCATGGCTCGGGGTCGTGTTCGCGGACCGGATCCTGCGTCGCGGCACGTCCATCGCGCAGTTCATCCCCGACCGCGTCCGGTACCGCAACTGGGCGGGCATCACCGCGTTCCTCATCGGCGGCGTGCTGTCCGTGTGGTTGTTCTCGAACCAGACGTTCTACGAAGGTCCCGTCGCCAAGGCGACCCCGGTCGGCGACCTCACCCCGCTCGTCGGGTTCGTCGTCGCGTTCGTGGCGTACTTCCTGCTATTCCGCGTCGCGAAGCCGGCCGTCGGCGGTCCGCTCGCCGAGGCCCCCGACACCGTCATCGGCGTCGACGGCGCGGACGACGTCGCATGACCGACGTCGAGGAGCCGGCCGAACCGCGGGAGCCGGCCGAGCCGCAGGAGCCGACCGTCCGGCATCCCGGTGGTGATCCCAGGGACCCGGCGACGGGCCTCCCGGCCGAGGGAGCGAGCGGCGACGCGGCCCCGTCGGCGGTCCCCGGTGGATCGGTGCAGGACGCGGCAGCGGCGTCCGGCCTCGGTGCCGTGGCGGACGACCCAGCCACCGCGGCGGGCCCGGAACCGGTCGGCGCCGGGCCGCGCTTCACGACCGCCGAGGAGCAGCTGGCCGTTGCCCGCGCCGAGGCGGAGCAGGGGCTCGTCGAGGGTGGGATCCCGATCGGCGCCGCGCTGTTCGCCGCCGACGGCACCCTGCTCGGCAGCGGCCACAACCGGCGCGTGCAGGACGACGACGCGTCGATGCACGCCGAGACGAACGCGTTCCGCAACGCCGGACGGCAGCCCGGCTACTCGGGCACGACGATGGTGACGACGCTGTCGCCCTGCTGGTACTGCTCGGGCCTCGTCAAGCAGTTCGGCATCTCCCGCGTCGTGATCGGTGAGGCGGAGACGTTCTCCGGCGGTCACGACTGGCTGCGGGAGCAGGGCGTCGAGGTCACGATCCTGGATGACCCGGACCTCGTCGCCATGATGCGCACGTTCATCGCCGAGGAGCCGACGCTCTGGAACGAGGACATCGGGGTCGAGTAGCGGCGGCGCGCGGACGCGGGCGTTGTCGCGCCCCGACGTGGGCGCGGCGGGCGAGCGCGGGGGCGGCGGGCGCGGGTACGCGCGGCAGGCGCGGGCTGGAGGCGGCAGGCGCGGGCGCGAGGCGGCAGGCGCGGGCGCGCGCGGCCGGCGGTCGGCGGGCGCGGGCGCGGTCCCGAGAGGACGGCTTGCGTCCCCCCGTCCGTTCCAGGCCGCACCGGTGTCCCCCGCTCTGCCCGTACCGGCGCGGTCGACAACGCAGGAACACCGAGCCGGGAGGCACGGCACACCCCCGCCGCGCACCAGGACTCCTGAGTTGTCACCCCCGCCCTGGAGGCCCCACCTCCGCAGCCAGGGCCGCACAGCCGCGAGTCCCAGCTCCGGCCCAGAACCTCGCGGCCGAGGCCGCGCCGCGCCGCGCCTCGCCTGAAGGTCGCGCCTCGCGCACGAAGTCCACCTCGCCCCGCGTCAGACCCCACCGGTCGACAACGCAGGAACACCGAGCCGGGAGGCACGGCCCACCCCCACCACGCACCAGGACTCCTGAATTGTCACCGCTGGTCACTCGTCACCGCGCTGCTTCGGGGCGCCGCTGGTTCTGGGCGCCGCTGCTTCGGGGCGCCGCTGGTCAGCGGTCGCCGCTGGTGCGGGGCGCGGCGCCGCTGGTGCGGGGCGCGGCGGGCGGACCGCCGCGCCGCGCCGCACCGTGGACAGCTCACGCTGCGAGCCGCCGCCGACGCGCCGTGAATCGCCGCTCAGGCGTGCGCGACGGCCCCGCCGCGGCGCTCGCCCCGCCGCACGATCGGCCCGACGATCGCGCGCCAGCCGAGCAGGAACACCCCGAGGACCACACTGGCCACGATGAAGAACGACACGGGCAACGGATTCCCGTGCTCGACGCCCTGCCCCGCGGTGACCCGGATCGCCATGCCGACGAGCACGGTGAGGATCCAGGCCACGACACCGGTCGGCCACAGCGCCAGCGGCCGGGACCACGCCCCGCTCGTGACGTAGGCGATCGCCCAGCCCGCGAGGAACGGGTAGGCCGTGATCCACAGCGTCACGGGCGTGGCCCCCTCGCCGTGCGAGAACCGTCCGATGAGCGCGAAGACGACGACGAGGACGACGTCGATCACGGCCGCGAGCCAGCCGAAGGTGCGTGTGGTCACGAAGCCATTGTCGCGCACCGACTCGTGCACCAACACCGAGCGGCGGTCGGCACCCCGATCCGTGCCGGCCCGATGACAGCCACGATCAGAACAGGCCGCCGCGCGGGGGCGTGCCCGGCACGTCGAGCCCGCGGAACATGTCGGACACCAGGGCCTCGATCTGCGGTTCCACCAGGCGCTCGATGGCCTCGGCGATGCGGTCGCGGTGTTCCACCAGCGCGAGGCACACCGCCGTCCCGGTGGCCCGAGCGCACTCGTCCGACAGCGCGATCTCGTGGTGCAGCGCGGCCTTGGCCTCGTCCGACAGCGGTTCCCGTGGCGACGTCGCCTGGGCTCCGGTGCCGGTGAGTTCGGCGAGCGTGAACAGGAACGGCGAGCCGGGCTCGGGTTCCGGGTCGACGTCGAGACCCTGGAACTCCGGCGACAGTCCGTCGGCCGGCTGGTACCCCGCGGACCGCTTCCGTGCGTCGGAGCGGTCGAGTTCACGCTTGAGCAGCGGCAGGTTCTTGGCCGTGTAGTCGTCCACGGCGTCGTCGATGATGGTCGAGACCCGACCGATCAGCGCGTGCTGGACCGGATGCGGCACGTCCGGACCGAACCCCGCCGCGGTCGCGATCGGGGACCCCACGCAGCGCCGGCAGATGCGCGTCCGTGGCCGGGCCGACCCGATCTGCCACCGCGGCAACCAGCGGAGCCAGACGTCGACCGCGGTCCGCACGCGCCCGTCGATCCCGTCCACCCCTCAAGGGTACGGTCGGGAGGCCCGGTGCGCCCCCGTCCCGCACCGAACGGTGCAGAACCCATCTCTGTGCAGGACCGCAGCGCGAGCCTGCGAGCCGCAGGATCAAGCTGCTTCGGTGACGAAGTCGATCAACTCCTCGACCCGGCCGAGCAACGCCGGCTCCAGGTCGGCGTACGTCCGCACCTGCCCGAGGATCCGCTGCCACGCGTGCGCGATGTCGGCCTGGGACTCGTGGGGCCACCCGAGCGCGTCGCAGATGCCGTGCTTCCACTCGATCGACCGCGGGATCGTCGGCCACTCGCGCAGTCCGAGTCGCGCCGGCTTCACCGACTGCCACACGTCCACGTAGGGGTGCCCCACCACGAGGACGTGCCGACCCCATTTGCCCCGCATCACGGCATCGGCGAACCGAGACTCCTTCGACCCGGGCACGAGGTGGTCGACGAGGACCCCGACGCGGCGTCCACGCTCGGGCCGGAACTCCTCGAGGACGTCGGCGAGGTTGTCCACCCCCGACAGGTACTCGACGACGACGCCCTCGACGCGGAGGTCCGCGCCCCACACCTTCTCGACGAGTTCCGCGTCGTGGCGGCCCTCCACCATGATCCGGGAGGGCAGGGCGACCCGCGCCCGCTGTGGTCCCACCGCGAAGCTGCCGGACGCGGTGCGTGCCCGGCCGGTGGCGGTCCCGGTGCCGGGCGCCGCGCCTCCCGGCCGGTTCGCGGCGCGCCCGCCGATCGGCGCGGCGGGACGCCCGAGCCGCACGAGCTCCCCCTCGAGCAGGAACTGCCCCGTCGCGGGGAACGAGCGCGTGCGCCCCTTCCAGTCCTCGAGTTCGACGAGACCGGCCTCGAGCCGGACGACCGCGCCCGCCCATCCCGACGCGGGGTCCTCGAGCACCATGTCCCGTTCGAGCGGGACCTCCCGCACCGTCTTCCGTCCCTGTGCTCGCCAGTCCCCGGCGAGCACGTCGGAGCCGTAGCGGTCGTCGCCGGATCCCGATTGCACCCGCCGAGGGTAACGTCGAGGCATCCCCTCCCCGGCCCGGCGGCGCGGTGCGTCGTGGTGCCGGGAGCATCCACCCCACCCCGAGAGGCCACCCCATGCGTGCCACCGTCATCCACGCCGCCCGCGACATCCGCGTCGAGGACCGCGACGACCCCACCATCATCGAGCCGGGCGACGTCGTCGTCCGGGTCGTCGCCGCCTGCGTCTGCGGCTCCGACCTGTGGCCGTACCGCGGCGTCCGCCCGGTCGAGCCGCACACGATCGGCCACGAGTTCGTGGGCACCGTCACCGAGGTCGGCGACGCGGTCACGACCATCGCCCCCGGCGACTTCGTCATCGCGCCGTTCACGACGAACGACGGGACCTGCCAGGCGTGCCGCCACGGCATCACGTCGAGCTGCGAACACGGTTCGGTGTTCGGCGGCAAGCAGGACCCCTACGGCCACCCGATGGGTGGCGCCCAGGCCGAGATCGTGCGGGTCCCCGACGCGGAGGCGACCCTCGTGGTCGTCCCCGGCCCCGTCGACGACGCGCTCGTGCCCTCGCTCCTCACGCTCTCGGACGTCTTCTCGACCGGGCACCACGCCGCGGTCTCCGCTGGGGTCGGCCCCGGCAAGACGGTCGTGGTGGTCGGCGACGGCGCAGTCGGCCTGTGCGCCGTGCTCGCGGCTGCCCGGCTCGGCGCCGACCGCATCATCGCGATGAGCCGCCACGAGGACCGCCAGCGGATCGCGCGCGAGTTCGGTGCGACGGACATCGTCGCCACCCGCGGTGACGAGGGCATCGACGAGGTCCGCGCCCTGCTCGGCGGCGAGCTCGCCGACTGCGCCCTGGAGGCCGTGGGCACCAAGGAGAGCATGGACCAGGCGCTGCGCGTGGTGCGGCCCGGCGGCGCCGTCGGGTACGTCGGCGTTCCCGCGGGTGGCCCGGAGCTCCCGATGTCGTTCCTGTTCGGCAAGAACATCACCGTCGCCGGTGGGGTCGCCCCGGTGCGCGCCTACCTGCCGGAGCTGCTGCCCGACGTGCTCTCGCGCGCCGTCGACCCGGGGCGCGTGTTCGACCTGGAACTGCCCCTCGAGGAGGCCGCCGAGGCCTACGCGGCGATGGACGAGCGCCGCGCCGTCAAGGTGCTGCTCCGCCCGTAGCGGCGGTGCGTGGGCCGGGAGCGCGGGCGGTGGTCAGCCACCCGGCCCACGCGACGCGGCGGTGACGCCGACGCCGCGCTCATCGCGTTCCGCCGCTCGTCGCGCTCATCGCGTTCCGCCGCTCGTCGCGCTCGTCGCTCGTCGCTCGTCGCTCTCGTCGCGCTCGTCGCGCTCGTCGCGCTCAGGCGTCGTGCACGGCGAGCAGGCGATGGGGTGCCGCTTCAACCACGTGCCACGGCGTCCCCTCGGGCAGGACGCCGCGCAACTCGCCCGCGGTGTAGCTCCGACGGATCGAGCGCAGCCCGTCGACGCGGACGAAGGTCCCGGCGGCCACCGGTACGACCCCGAGCGCGTACGCGCGGTAGGCCGCCGCCGAGCGTCGGATGTCGCTGTGCACGACCCGGCGCGTCGCGAGCGTCACCGAGTCCGCGAGGAACGCCGCCCGTGCCGCATCGTCGAGGTGGTGCAGGACGTGGTTCGACACCACCACGTCGAACCGCTCCCCCGCCGCGACGAGGTCCTCGCTCGACGCCCGCCGGAAGACCACGCCGTCGGTGGTCGTCCGCTCCGCCGCCCGGATCGCCCGGGGGTCGGGGTCGATGCCGACGACCTCGACGCGATGTCCGGAGGCGTGCGCCCACCTCGCGATCGAGCGCGCCACGTCGCCGCCGCCGCATCCGAGGTCGAGCACGCGCGCGGGCCGCTCGACCGGGAGGACCGGCCGCACGAACCGCCGCCAGACCCCACGCCAGCCGCCGACGAGCGGATTGACGATCGCGAAGCGCCGGAAGGTCCGGTCGAGGGCACGAGGGTCGCATGCGGGGTCGTCCATGACCTCGGCGAGGTCCGTCGCTCGGACGCTGAGGTCCGGACGCAGGGGCTCGCCGAAGACGCGCGCGCCCCGCCGGTGCTGCAGATCCGGGCCTGTCCCGACCGCCGCGTTCACGCTCGCACGACCTCGAGCGCTGCCGTCTCCACCGTCAGTCCCGGGCCGAACGCGAGGGCGACGACGCGGCTGCCGGGCTCCGCCCCGTCCTGCAGGATGCGGTCGAGCACGAACAAGACGGTGCCGCTCGACATGTTCCCGTGCTCGGCCAGCACGCGACGGGAGGCGTCGATCGCCATCGCGGGCAGCTGCAGTTCGTCCTCGACCCGGTCGAGGATGGCCCGGCCGCCCGGATGCACCGCCCAGAGCGGTACCGACGTCGCGTCGTCACACTCGATCGCCGCGAGGACCGGCGCCACGGCTTCTGCCACGTGCTGCTCGATGAGGTGGGGCACGGCCGAGGACAACACCATCTCGAAGCCCTCGTCGCCGATGTTCCACGCCATGTCGCCGGCTCCCTCCGGGATCACCGACGACGCGAACGCGTCGAGCCGCAGGGCCAGGGGCGCGTCGGGGTCCGGCTCCGCGGTGAACCGCGCGTCCGGGAGGTCCGGGGTCACGACCGCCGCGGCCGCTCCGTCACCGAACACGCTGTTGGCGACGATCTGGTCCGGGTCGTCGGAGGCCCGGATGTGCAGGGTGCAGAGCTCCGCGCACACGACGAGCACGACGGCGTCGGGGTCCTCGGCGCAGAACGCCGCCGCGGTCCGGAGTGCCGGGAACGCGGCGTAGCAGCCCATGAACCCGATGTGGTGGCGGAACACCCCCGGCCGCATGCCGAGTTCCGTCGCCACGGCGAGGTCCGGGCCCGGCTGCGTGAACCCCGTGCAGGACACCGTGACGACGTGGGTGACCTGGTCGGCCGCGATGTCCGCCTTCGAGAGCGCGTCGGCGGCAGCGGCGACGAACAACGGGAGCGCGGTCTCGCGGTAGCGGTCGTTGCGGAACCGGGTCGACGGTGAGCGGATGACCCCGTGCTCATCGACGAAGTCGCTCGCGCCCTCGTGGAGGAGTTCGGAGAGCACGGTGTGCCGCTGGTCGACCGCCGAGGCACCGAACGCAGCCCCGACGATGCGCTGTCCGAGCCGACTCAACGCCGGCTGCGCCGCGAACAGCCCCTGCACCGCCCGCTGGTCGAGGGTGGTGGGCGGGACGGCCGTACCGACGGCGCGGATGATTGCGGGCACGATTCATCCTGCCACCGGCCCCCGCGCGCCGCCCAGGCGCGATGCACCCCGTGGTCGTCATGCGATCCGGGAACGTCGGATCGGGACCGACCACGGGGTCACGCCTCGTGGCGGCGGGACGACGATCTCGGCCGTACCGCCGGGCAGCGCGAGGTCAGGCCTGCGCGCGCTCCAACACCAGCTCACGGACACGGGCGGCGTCCGCCTGACCCTTCATCGCCTTCATGACGGCGCCGATGATCGCACCGGCGGCCTGCACCTTGCCGTCGCGGATCTTGCCCAGGACGTCCGGCTGGGCACCGAGCGCCTGGTCGATGGCGGCGATGAGCGCGGTGTCGTCCGACACGACCTTCAGGCCGCGGGACTCGACGACCTCGGCCGGCGACCCCTCGCCGGCGATGACGCCCTCGAGCACCTGACGGGCGAGCCGGTCCGTGAGGTCCCCGGTGTCGACGAGCGCGATGAGCTCGGCCACCTGTGTGGGCGACACGAGATCGGCCGGAGCGGCGTCCTGGGCGTTGGCGATGCGGCTGATCTCGCCCGTCCACCACTTCCGGGCGGACTGCGGTTGCGCGCCGGCGGCGACTGTCTCCTCGACCTCGACGAGCAGACCGCCGTTCACGACGTCCTGGAACTCCAGGTCCGCGAACCCCCATTCGGCCTTGAGACGACGACGGCGCGCCGCCGGGGCTTCCGGAAGGGCCGCGCGGAGTTCCTCGATGAGCTCGGGCGCGGGCACCACGGGCAGCAGATCGGGCTCGGGGAAGTAGCGGTAGTCGTCAGCGTCGGACTTCGGACGCCCCGCCGAGGTACGGCCGGTGTCCTCGTGCCAGTGACGGGTCTCTTGCGTGATCGTCCCGCCGTTGGCGAGGATCGCGGCCTGCCGCTGGATCTCGTAACGCACCGCACGCTCGACCGCGCGGAACGAGTTGACGTTCTTCGTCTCGGTGCGCGTCCCCAGGCGCTCCTGCCCGCGAGGGCGCAGCGACACGTTCGCGTCGCACCGCAGGTTCCCGCGCTCCATCCGCGCCTCGGACACCCCGAGCGCCCGGACGACGTCGCGGATGGTCTGCACGTAGGCGGCACCGAGCTCGGGCGCGCGGTGCTCCGCCCCGAAGATGGGACGCGTGACGATCTCGACGAGCGGCACGCCCGCTCGGTTGTAGTCGACCAGGGAGTACTCGGCGCCCTGGATGCGGCCCGTGGCGCCACCGACGTGCGTCAGCTTGCCGGCGTCCTCTTCCATGTGGGCACGCTCGATCGGCACCGTGAACATGGTGCCGTCGGCGAGCTCGACCTCGACCGACCCGTCGAACGCGATGGGCTCGTCGTACTGGGAGATCTGGTAGTTCTTCGCCAGGTCCGGGTAGAAGTAGTTCTTCCGGGCGAAGCGCGAGGACTCGGCGATCGAGCAGCCGAGCGCCAGTCCGAGGCTGATCGAGTAGCGGATCGCCTGCTCGTTCACGACCGGGAGCGACCCGGGCAGCCCGAGGTCGACCGGCGTGATGTTGGTGTTCGGCTCGCCGCCGAAGAAGTTCGGCGCGTCGGAGAACATCTTGGTCTTCGTCGCGAGCTCGACGTGGACCTCGAACCCGAGCACGGGCTCGAAGCGCTCGATCGCCTCGTCGAAGTCCATGAGTGCGTCCTTGGCCATCAGATCACGCCTTCTTCCGCTGCCGACTGCTGAGTCTCGTCGAGGTCGGGGACCTGCGAGATGAGGGTGCGCCCCCACGAGTCCTCGAGCAGACGCTCGAGCGCCGCGCCGTACCGGTAGAGGCGGGCGTCCTGACGCGCGGGTGCCATGAGCTGCACGCCCGTGGGCAGGCCGTCCTCGGGTGCCAACCCCATGGGGATGCTCATGCCCGGGATCCCGGCGAGGTTCGCGGGGATCGTCGTGAGGTCGTTGAGGTACATCGCGAGCGGGTCGTCGATCTTCTCGCCGAGGGGGAACGCCGTGGTGGGCGCACTGGGGCTGACGAGCAGGTCGACCTGTTCGAAGGCGCGGTCGAAGTCACGCTGCACGAGCGTGCGGACCTTCTGCGCGCTGCCGTAGTACGCGTCGTAGTAGCCGGCGCTCAGGGCGTACGTGCCGAGGATGATGCGGCGCTTGACCTCCGGACCGAAGCCGGCCTCGCGCGTCGCCGCCATGACGTCCTCGACCGTGCCACCGGCCGCGGGCGTGACGCGCATGCCGAACCGGACCGAGTCGAACTTGGCGAGGTTCGACGAGGCCTCGGCCGGGAGGATCAGGTAGTACGCGCTGATCGCGTACGCGAAGCTCGGCGCGTCGATCTCGACCACCGTGGCCCCGGCCGACTCGAGCAGGGCGACGGTCTCGGTGAAGCGCTGCGTGACGCCGGCCTGGAAGCCGTCGCCACCGAGCTCCTTCACGACGCCGATCCGGACCCCGGCCAGGGTGCCGTCCTGGAGACCGGAGCGAGCGGCGTCCGCGAAGGACGGCCAGGCGTCGGTGAGGGACGTCGAGTCGCGCGGGTCGTGTCCGCCGATGACGTCGTGCACGAGCGCGGCGTCGAGCACCGTCCGTGACACGGGCCCCACCTGGTCCAGTGAGGACGCGAGCGCGATCGCACCGTAGCGGCTCACGCCGCCGTACGTCGGCTTGACACCGACCGTTCCGGTCACCGCACCCGGCTGGCGGATCGATCCACCCGTGTCGCTGCCGAGCGCGACCGGTGCCTCGTACGCGGCGACGGCCGCTGCGGAGCCGCCCCCCGAGCCTCCCGGGATGCGGTCGAGGTCCCACGGGTTGCGCGTGGGACCGTACGCCGAGAACTCGGTCGACGATCCCATGGCGAACTCGTCCATGTTGGTCTTGCCGAGCGGGACCATGCCCGCCTGGCGGAGCCGGGCGACGACCGTGGCGTCGTACGGCGGCACCCAGCCTTCGAGGATCCGCGAGCCGGAGGTCGTGGGCATGTCCTGCGTGCAGAGGACGTCCTTGATGGCGACGGGCACCCCGGCGAGCGGGCCGAGAGCGTCACCCGCGGCGCGCCGAGCGTCCACGGCCTGGGCCACGGCGAGCGCGGACTCGTTGACGTGGAGGAACGCGTGCACGTCGGTGTCGACGGCGGCGATGCGGTCCAGGTGGGCCTGGGTGACCTCCACGCTCGACAGGTCGCGGGAGACGAGCGCGTCGGCGAGCGCCGCCGCGGTCATCCCGGTGATCTCGGCGCTCACTGTTCCTCTCCCAGGATCGCGGTGACCCGGAACCGGGAGCCGTCGGAGTCCGGCGCACCCGCGAGGGCCTGCTCCTGCGTCAGCGTCTGGCCGACCTCGTCCGGTCGGAACACGTTCTGCAGCGGGATCGGGTGACTGGTCGAGGGCACGTCGGGCGTCGCGACCTCGCTCACCTTGGCGACGCTCTCGACGATCTGCGAGAGCTCCCCGGTCAGGCGGCTGATCTCGTCCGGCGTGAGTGCGATGCGTGCGAGGTGCGCCAGATGCGCGACCTGCTCGCTCGTGATGTCAGGCATGGTGCTCCGTCGATCGGTTCGTGGGATGCCGACCAGTCTAGAGCGGCGGCGTCCGCCGACCGGGCCGCCGGGTCACTTGCCGGTGGACGGGGCCGGGATCGTCGCCGTGGTGGAGGACGAGCCGGACCGGGCGGTCGACTTCGCGGAGGTCGACCCGACCATCGTGGGGTCGGGCGTCGGCAGGGCATCGCCGCCGTACTTCTGGTCGAGCGTCGTCATCATGGTCCGACCGACGCCGAACTTGGCGCTGTAGCCGGTGGTCCCGGCGAGCATCGGGACGTTCGCGAGCCCGACCGCCCCCTTCACGTTGCCGATCCAGGTCGCGTTCGTGTACTTCGTCGTCGAGGTGACGAGCCAGTTCTGCACGTCGGCGTCGGTCGTGCCGGTCTTGGCGAACTTCGGGGTGCTGTCGCCGGGGTTCGCCGAGGCCGCGGTGCCGCTGCCCTGCAGGACGCCCTGCAACGCGTAGTCGACCGTGGCGGCGACCTGCGCGGAGACACCGCGGGTGCACGTCGTCGGGGTCGGCGCGATCGACTTGCCGTTCGCCTGCGTCACCTTGTCGATCGCGACCGGCGTGCAGAACACCCCGCCGTTCGCGAACCCGGCGTAGGCGCTCGCCAGGGTGAGCGGCGAGAGCTCGTTGACGCCGAGGATCATCGACGGCCCCTCGAACAGTCCGCTCGCACCGTTCGCCTTGTGGATGCCCATCGCCTCGGCGAGCTTCGCGATCTGGCACAGGTCGAGCTGCTTGCCCATCGCGGCGAACGCGGTGTTGATCGACTCCGCCGTCGCGAGCATGACGCTCATCGACGCCGGGACCGCCTCGGCGTTCGCGACGGGCCAGGGGGCACCCGCGATGTTCTCGCACGTGTTCGTGAACTCCGCGGTCGGGTAGGTGTGCTCCGTCGTGTTCACGTACTGGTTCAAGGTGTGCCCGGACGCGAGCCACTCGGCGAGCGTGAACACCTTGAACGTGGAGCCCGTCTGGAACCCGGTGGAACCGCCGTACGCCTGGTCGGTGCTGTAGTTCACCGAGGTCGAGCCCGGAGGCGCCGCGTCCGACTGGTTGAAGCTCGTGTTCTGCACCATCGACAGCACGCGACCCGTCCCGGGCTGGATGGTGACGTTCGAACCACCGATGTGGACGTAGGTCATCGTCGACGGCACGTAGGTCGAGAGCGCGGACTGCGCCGTCGCCTGCAGATCCAGGTCGAGCGACGTGTAGATCTTCAGGCCCTTGGTGTCGAGGGTGGTGATCCGGTCGGCCTCGGTGGTGCCGAAGGCGCTGTCGTGGAGCACGACGTTCCGCACGTAGTCGCAGAAGTACCCGGCGTCGTACTGGACCGCCGCGGCGCACCCGTTCGTCGTCGCGGTGATCTTCGGCGTGATCGGGGCCGCGATCGCCGCGTCGCGCTGCTGCTTCGTGATGTCGTGGTGCACGTACATGCGCTTGAGCACGTAGTCGCGGCGCGCCTTGGTGAGCGCGTACCCGTTCGCCGAGCCGTTGTCCGTGTCGGCCGGCTCGTCGATCCGGAGGTTCGCCGGGTTGTTGAGGATCGCGACGAGCGTCGCCGACTGCTCCAGGTTCAACTGCGCGGCCGTGACCCCGAAGTAGTACTCGGCACCGGCCTCCACGCCGTACACACGACCGCCGAGCCCGACGATGTTGAGGTACCCGGTGAGGATCTGCGACTTCGAGTACTTCTTGTTCACGGCGATCGCGTACCGCATCTCCTGCAGCTTCCGCTGCGGGGACACCTCGGTGACGTGCTGGTAGCAGGAGTCGATCTTCGACTGCGTCCCGAGCTGCTCGCACTGCTGGACGAGGACGTTCTTGACGTACTGCTGGGTGATCGACGACCCACCCTGGACGTCCTTGCCGAGGGCGGTCGACGCGGCACCGCGGAGCGTGCCGACGACGTCGATCCCGCCCTCGGTGGCGAACCGCGGGTCCTCGGTGTCGATCGCGGCCTGCTTCACCGTGGTGGCGATCGCCGAGTCCTTGACGATCACGCGGTTCTCCGCGAAGAACGACGCGATCGCGACGTCCTGGCCGCCCTTCTTCGCGTAGATCGTCGAGACCTGCTGCGGCGTCGAGATGTCGAGGTAGCTCGGCAGGTCCTCGAAGAACTCGGCCGCCGACGACACCCCCTGCCCGGCGAGCGCGACGCCCGGCGTGACCGCGACGGCGACGAGGACGCCGGCCACGACCGCCATGACGACGAAGAGGAGGAACGCTCCAGGCCACCGCACGACACGCATGTGATGACGGTACGGACTACCGCTGTACCCGGGCCGCTGCGACTCGCCCCGAATCTGCGTGGATGCTCAGGCCCAGCGGGTCAATCGCGCAGCTGGACGTCCTGCGGACGCACGAGCAGCAGGTCGGGGGACTCCGGCCCGCCACCACCACCACCACCACCACCGCCGCTCCCGCTGCCGTCCGCAGCGGTGCCAGCGACCGCACCTTCCGCGGTCAGGACGGTCCGCCCCGACGGGCCCGCGCCCGTGACGAGGTCGGAGCGGCCGACCGCGATGAGCGCGACGTCGTGGATGGATGCCGTCCCGGGCACGAGGTACTCGTTGTGGCCGTACGGGCGCCGGAACACCTCCTCGTCCTCGCGGTGATCGACCCCGCCGCGCAGGTCGAGCACGGTCGACCCGAACCCGGGGGCCGCCGGATCGGTGCCGAAGTACCCGGTTCCCGCCACCGGATCCCAGTGTGCGGCGCCGACGAACACCTGCCCCGCCGGCACGGCCAGCTCGGACGCGCGGGTGACCGCGCTGCCGGGCGACCCGAGCACGGTCAGGCTGTCGACGTGGATGCGCCCCGACGACAAGGCCAGCAGGGCGGTCGTCGACCCGTACGAGTGCGCGACGACGGACACCCGCACCGGATCCGCCGTCCTGGTCGCGTCGATGCCCTCCACCACCCGCTCGAGACGCACCGCCCCGGCCCGGGCCAGTCCCACCGACAACACGTTCGTCAGGTCCGGCGTGCGGTAGCCGAGCCACGCGACGACCGCCACACCGCCCCGGCCACCACGAGCGAGGGGTGTCAGGGTCGCCTGCTCGCGGTACAGGTCCGCGCCCGTCGCGGTCCAGTCGGCGAACTGCCCGGAGACGGTGAAGAACATCCCGGGCACCATCACCGTCACGTCCGAAGCGGTCGTGAGGTCGCCCATCGCGATCGCCGCCCGCCCGGACCCCCGAGGATCGAGGGTCAGGAGCTGCTTCGGCGGGTCCTCCGGCCCCCGTACGAGCGCGGTCCGCACCTGCTCGAGCATCCGGAGGCGGGACGCCGACCCGGAGTCCGGGGCACGCGCGGTCCGGAGGTCCTCCCCCAGCACCCGCCGGTTCGCCCGGTCACGCACCGGGTACGGGACGCCCTCGAGGTTCCCCACTGCCTGCGGGGCGGACGTGACCAACCGGTGTCGGGCCTCCCGGCCGAGTCCGGACCACCACCGCGCGACGTCACCGGCGTCCGGCGGGGCGTCGAGCAGCGTTCGCATGACCGGCCCCGCCAAGCGGGCGGCGTGCCGCAGCGTCGCGTCCGACGCCGACGACAGTCCCGACAGCAGCGCACGGCCGTGCAGGTCGTCGAGCCGCTCCGCCCGGGAGGCCCGGTGCACGCCCGTCGCGTCCGGCGCCGCCGCCTCCCGCGGGGCCGTCGCGACGACCACCTCCGCAGCTGGGCTCGACGCGGCCGCGGGCAGCGGCGTGGCCTCGATCACTCCGAGTGAGTGCACCGAGGCGGTGAGCAGTGCTGCGACGAGGAACAGCAGAGCGGTCTCCCCTGGGAAGGCCTGCCCGTCGCCGCCCTGTCGACGACGGGTGATGCAGGCACCATCCTACGGACGTCCTCGTCATCCGGTCCGGGCGACGTGTGTCGCTCTCGCTCCGGACGATCACGCGTCCGGATGATCAGGCGTCGCCGAACCGGTTTCGCCGATGCTGCGTCACTCGCTCGGGGTCGCCTCTGTCGCCGGAGCGCTCTCCTCTGTCGCCGGAGCGCTCTCCTCTGTCGCCGGAGCGCTCTCCTCCGTCGCCGGAGCGATGTCGGCCGCCGCGATGTCCTCCGGGTCGCCTGCCGTGGCGTCGTCTTGGTCGCCGTCCACAGAGCGCTCGTCCGGCTCCAGCGCCGCGGGGCCCTCACGCACGAGCACCGCGAACTGGGCCGCGTCGATGATCCGCAGTCCGAGCTGTTCCGCCTTCGTCAGCTTCGAGCCGGCGCCGGGCCCAGCAGCCACGAAGTCGGTCTTCTTGCTCACGCTCGACGCCGCCTTGCCGCCCGCGGCGATGATCGCCTCTTGGGCGCCCTCGCGCGTGAACCCCTCGAGCGAGCCCGTCGCGACCACCGTGATGCCGGACAGCACGCCGCCCTCCACCGCCGCGCCGCCGGGGCCCGGGTGGTCGGGCGTCGTGAACTGCACGCCGGCCGCCGTCCAGCGCTCGATGATCTCGCGGTGCCAGTCGACCTCGAACCACTCGAGGAGCGCGTCCGCGATGATCCCGCCGACGCCGTCCACGGCCGCGAGCTCGTCGCGCGACGCCGACCGGATGGCGTCGAGGGACCCGAAGTGTGACGCGAGCGCTCGGGCCGCGACCGGACCCACGTGGCGGATGCTCAGCCCCACGAGGATGCGCCAGAGCGGCTTCGTCTTCGCCGCGTCGATGTTCCGCAGCATCTCGAACGCGTTCTTCGACGGGTACCGCCCCGGCTCTCCCCGGTAGTCCGCTCCGCGAGCCTCCGGGTCGAACGGCGGATCGGTCTTCTTGCGCGCGCGACTGAAGGGCGTCACTCGCTTCTGCACGGCCTGGCCGGTGGCATCGGTGTCGTCCTCGAGTCGCACCATGCCCGTCTCGGCGTCGCGCACGATGACCTCGATCGGGACGATGTCCTCCATCGTCAGGTCGAACAGCCCCGCTTCGGTCACCAACGGCGGTGTCTCGGGGAACAGGGGCTGCGTCAGCGCCGCCGCCGCGACTTCGCCGAGCCCCTCGATGTCGAGCGAACCCCGCGATGCGATGTGCTCCACACGACCGCGGACCTGCGCCGGGCAGCTCCGCGCGTTCGGGCAACGGAGGTCGATGTCGCCCTCCTTCGCCGGCCGGAGCTCCGTGCCGCACTCCGGGCACCGCGTCGGCATGACGAACTCGCGTTCGGAGCCGTCGCGGAGCTCGACGACGGGCCCGAGGACCTCGGGGATGACGTCGCCGGCCTTCCGCAGCACGACGGTGTCCCCGATGAGGACGCCCTTCGCCTTGACCACCTGCTGGTTGTGCAGCGTCGCCTGCCGGACCACCGACCCGGCGACCTCGGCCGGTTCCATCGCGGCGAACGGCGTGGCACGGCCGGTGCGTCCGACACTCACGACGATGTCGAGCAGCTTCGTGTGGACCTCTTCCGGCGGGTACTTGTAGGCGGTCGCCCACCGCGGCGCGCGCGAGGTCGCCCCGAGCTCCTCGTGCAGCGCGAGGTCGTCGACCTTGACGACGATGCCGTCGATCTGGTGCTCGACGCTCGCGCGGCGCTCCCCGTAGTCCCGCACGAACCCGATGACCTCGTCGATCGTGTCGAACACGCGGTAGTGGCTGCTCGTCGGCAGACCCCAGCCGCGGAGCAGGTCGTAGACCTCGGACTGCGCCCGCACGTCGGTGTCGCGCTCGAGCTCCCGGACCGGCCAGGCGCCGATCCCGTGCACGAGCATCCGCAACCGCCGGAGGCGGTCGACCATGAGCGCCCGCTTCGCCGGGGACTTGCCCTCTTCCTTCTGACGGAGCGAACCGGCCGCTGCGTTCCGCGGGTTGGCGAACACGCGCTCGCCGGCCTCGCGCTGCCGCGCGTTGAGCTCGTCGAACTCGGCGACGGGGAAGAAGATCTCGCCTCGGACCTCCACGATCGGTGGATGTCCGGACCCCGCGAGGCGCTCGGGGATGGTGCCCATCGTCAGGACGTTGCCGGTGACGTCCTCGCCCACCACGCCGTCGCCCCGGGTCGCCGCCGTGACGAGTCGGCCGTGTTCGTACCGGAGGTTGATCGCGAGCCCGTCGATCTTCAGCTCGGTGAGGAACCGGACCCGCTCGGCACCGGCGTCACGCTCCACCTTGACGGCCCACTCGGTCAGCTCCTCCGGGCTGAAGACGTTGTCGAGGCTCAGCATGCGCTCGGCGTGCTCGACGGGCGCGAACTGCGTCGTCTCGGCCCGGCCGCCGACCGTCTGGGTGGGGCTGTCCGCCGTCAGGAGTTCGGGGAACCGCTGTTCGATCGCGTCGAGACGCCGGACCATCGCGTCGTACTCGGCGTCCGTGACGGTCGAGGCGTTCTGCTCGTAGTACGCGTCCCGGAGCTCCGCGATCCGGGTCCGGAGGCGGTCGGTCTCCTCACGCGCCTGGTGGCCGTCGAGGTCCCCGACGTCGATGGTCTCGAACGTCTCCTCGACGGCGGGTGCGGCGTCCGCGGGCTCGGTGCTCATGGTCCAGTTCTACCGGTCGCCACCGACGCGGGGACGCCCGGCGGGGCCTCGCTCCGGGCGGCGTCGAGTCCCCGGGCTGCGACGCCTGCCGCGCTCGTCGCCCCTCCGTCCGTCGGCCCCTCCACGCCGCCGACCCCGTCGACAGCTCAGGACGATCCAGCCGGGAGGCCCCGCGCCCCGCCACGCAACCGACCCTCCTGAATTCTCCGCCGCGACTGCCCCCTCCCGCCCCGTCACCCGGTCCCCACCGGCCTCCCAGCAGCCCGACGGCCCGCGCGTCAGCCAGCGCGTCCGCCCCGTCCACAACTCAGGACGACCCAGCCGGGAGGCCCCACTCGACCACGCCACACAGCTGACATTCCTGAGTTGCCAACGGGACGGGGCCCGAGGGTCCGTCGCGCCCGCCGCACCCGCGCCCCGCCCGCGCCCGCCGCACCCGCGCCCCGCCCGCACCCGCGCCCCCGCCCGCACGCGCGCGTGGCCTGGCCGCCCCGCCGCCCGCCCGCCCCGGACCGCAGGTGCCGCACCGGGCCTCCCGGCCGCTGCGGCTGCCCCGTCAGCCCCGTCGACAACTCAGGACAAGGCAACCCGGGAGGCCCCCGCACCCCGCCACGCAACTGACCCTCCTGAGTTGTCCGCCGCGACTGCCCCCTCCCGCCCCGTCACCCGGTCCCCACCGGCCTCCCAGCAGCCCGACGGCCCGCGCGTCAGCCAGCGCGTCCGCCCCGTCCACAACTCAGGACGACCCAGCCGGGAGGCCCCACTCGACCACGCCACACAGCTGACATTCCTGAGTTGCCAACGGGACAGGGCCGACGGTCCACCCGGCCCCGAGCCCGACCCCGACCGCGCCAGACCGCCGCCCGCCCGCCGGTGCCGCACCGGGCCTCCCGGCCGCTGCGGCTGCCCCGCTCGTCAGCCCCGTCGACAACTCAGGACAAGCCGGCCAGGAGGGCTCACGCGGCCCCGCCACACAACCTCGTTCCTGAATTGCCAATAGGGCTGAACAAGCCGGGCCGCGCCGACCCGCCGGTGCCGCACCGGGCCTCCCGGCCGCAGCGGCTGCCCCGCTCGTCAGCTCCGTCGACAACGCAGGACGATCCCGCCGGGAGGCCCCACCCGACGCCGCCCCACGACCAACGGTCCTGAATTCCCAACGCAGCGGCCCCGGCGGCCGGAGAGGGCCGGACGGCCCGCGCCGACTGCCGGCCGGGTACGGCCGCGCGCTCCGCGCGCTGACGGCCCCGCGGCCAGCGCCGGACCACGCCCCCGTCACGCCCAGACACGCCGCCTCAGCGGACCGCAGGCACCGCCGAGACCGTGCGGTCGATCGTGCACTGCCCGAGGACGCGCGTGCCGACGTACACGACGGCGGTCTGCCCGGGGGCGACGCCGACGATCGGCTCCGCCGGCGTGACGACGAGTTCCGTCCCACCGGTCGGCGTGGCGGCGACCCGAGCCACCGCCGGCACGGGGTCGGCGTGGGCGCGGATCTGGACCTCGCAGTCGAACGGGAGGGTCGGGTCGGCCGGGGCCGCACCGGCCCACGTGAAGCGCGCACCCGCGAGCTCCGCGATCGCCAGGGCCTCCTTCGGCCCGACCACGACGGTGTTGTCCTTCGGCCGCACCTCGAGCACGAACCGCGGCCGCCCGTCCGGTGCGGGGTGACCGATGGCGAGCCCCCGCCGCTGCCCGACGGTGTACGCGTGGGCGCCCTCGTGCGAGCCGACCACGGTGCCGTCGCGCTCGACGATGTCGCCGGTCGCCGTGCCGACGCGGTCCGCGAGCCACCCACGGGTGTCCCCGTCCGGGATGAAGCAGATGTCGTGGCTGTCGGGCTTCTGGGCGACGGTCAGGCCACGTGCTGCGGCCTCGGCCCGGACCTCGGCCTTCGACGGCGTCGCGCCGAGCGGGAACATCGCGTGCGCGAGCTGCTCCGCCGTCAGGACCCCGAGCACGTAGGACTGGTCCTTCGCCCAGGCCGCGGCACGGTGGAGTTCGCGGGAACCGTCGGCACCCGTGACGATCGAGGCGTAGTGCCCGGTGGCGACGGCATCGAACCCGAGCGCCAGGGCCTTCTCGAGCAGCGCCGCGAACTTGATCCGCTCGTTGCACCGCATGCACGGGTTCGGAGTGCGGCCAGCGGAGTACTCGGCGACGAAGTCGTCGACGACGTCCTCGGCGAACCGCTCGGAGAAGTCCCACACGTAGTACGGGATCCCGATCGCGGCTGCCGCGCGCTGGGCGTCCATCGAGTCCTCGATCGTGCAGCAGCCACGGCTGCCCGTCCGGAGCGTCCCCGGCATGCGACTCAGCGCGAGGTGGACCCCGACGACGTCGTGTCCGGCGTCGACGGCCCGGGCCGCGGCCACGGCCGAGTCGACGCCACCACTCATCGCTGCCAGCACCCTCATCCCTCAAGCGTACGTCGTCGGGCGTACCGTGGAGGGGCCATGAGCTCGCGCGACGCCACCTTCGACCTCCGCGCGGTCGCGTTGTCCGCGTTCCTGCCCGCGACGCTCTTCGCCATCGGCGAGGGCGCGATCATCCCGATCATCCCGATCGCGGCGCACTCGCTCGGGGCGACGCTCGCGTTCGCGGGGTTCGTCGCGTCGCTCATCCTGGTGGGCGAGCTCATCGGCGACGTGCCGAGCGGCTGGGTCGTGGCGGCGATCGGCGAGCGCACCGCCATGATCGGCGCGGCGCTCGTGAGCATCGTCGGCCTCCTCGTCGCGGTGTGGTCCCCGAACGCGGTCGTGCTCGCGGTCGGGGTGTTCCTGGTCGGGGTCTCCACGGCGGTGTTCGCCCTCGCGCGGCACGCGTACATGACGACCTCGGTGCCGATCGCGATCCGGGCCCGGGCGCTCTCGACCCTCGGCGGCGTGTTCCGCTTCGGGTACTTCGTCGGTCCGTTCCTGTCCGCGGGCCTGACGCACGTGACCGGCTCGACGCAGAGCGCGTTCTGGATCCACGTCGTCTGCTGTCTGGCGGCCGCGGGGGTCCTCCTCGTCGTACGCGACCCGGTCGACGGCGCACGCGGCCTCCGGATCCGGCCCCGGGCCTCCCGGCCGTCGCCCGCACGTCCCGCTGCCGCGTCCGCGGACCCGGGCGGTGAGGCCGCCCGAGAGGGCGCCGAGGGCCTGTTCGGCACGATCCGCCGACACCGCGCGGTGCTCCTGCGGCTGGGCAGCGGCGCGGGCCTCATCGGCGCGATGCGGGCGGGGCGTCAGGTGATCCTGCCGCTGTGGGCGGTGAGCGTCGGCATGGACGACTCGACCGCCGCGCTCGTGATCGGGATCGCCGGCGCGATCGACTTCGCGCTGTTCTACACGAGTGGTCAGATCATGGACCGGTTCGGCCGGCTCGCGAGCGCGCTGCCGTGCCTCGGGGGCCTGAGCCTGTGCTACTTCCTCCTGGCGTGGAGCGACCACCTCGACACCCGGGTGGTCTGGTTCGTCGGGGTCGCGATGCTGATGTCGCTCGCGAACGGCGTCGGATCGGGCATCCTCATGACCCTCGGCGCCGACCTCGCGCCGCGCACGGCGCCCGCGCCGTTCCTCGGTGCGTGGCGGTTCACGGGCGACTTCGGGAGCGCGGCAGCACCCCTCGTCATCTCGGGCGTCACGGCGGTCGCCTCCATCGCCGTCGCGAGCGGTGTGATGGGGGTGCTCGGGATCGTCGGCGTCGGCGTGCTGCTCCGGTACGTGCCGCGGTACCTCCCGCGCCCGCTGCGCTGACCGGCACCGCGGGTCCTGTCCGCACCCGCTGGCTACACTGACCGTGCCGGCGGGAGTGGTGAAACTGGCAGACACGCAGGATTTAGGTTCCTGTGCCCTAGGCGTGAGGGTTCGAGTCCCTTCTCCCGCACGGAGCCGGCACCGAGCAGACGTGGACCGGCTCATGACCGTCCCACTGGTCGAGGCCGCGGAACCGCTACCCTCGTGGTGCGGGCGCCCGCCCCGCGAGCCGCCGTGCCGCCGCTGGCTGCGCAGCCAGCCGAGCGCCCGACGACCGGAAGAGAGTCATGACGACCGTCGCACTTGCCCTGATCCCGTGGCTGGATCCGACCTACATCCTCCACCACTTCGGATCCATCGCGGTCCTCGTGCTGTGCGCGATCATCTTCGCCGAGACCGGCCTGCTCATCGGGTTCATCTTCCCCGGTGACACCCTGCTCGTGATCGCCGGACTCACGGCGTTCGACCAGCACGGGCACCTCGGCGGCCTGCCGATCTGGCTCATCGCCCTCTGCGTCGGCGCTGCCGCGTTCCTCGGTGGCGAGGTCGGGTACTTCATCGGTCGCAAGGTCGGTCCCCCGATCTTCGAGCGACGCGAGAGCGGTCTGTTCTCGAAGTCGAACGTCGACCGGACCTACGCGTTCTTCGACCGGTTCGGTGCACTCGCGGTCATCGTGGCCCGCTTCGTGCCGGTCGTCCGGACCTTCGCGCCGATCGCCGCCGGTGTCGGCCGCATGTCCTACCGCCGGTACTCGCTGTACAACGCGATCGGCGCGCTCCTCTGGGGCACCGGGGTGACGTTCCTCGGGTACGTCCTCGGCTACATCCCGCCGGTCGCGCACTTCGTGCGCAACTACATCGACGTCATCCTGCTCGCAGCGGTCGTCGTCACGGTCGTCCCGGCCGCGCTGACCTACGTGCGGAACGCGCGCAAGGCGAAGCGCGAGTCGGACGAGCACGGGACCGCGGGCGAGTCGACCGCCCGCTGACCCGGCCGGGAGGCCCTGACCCGGCCGGGAGGCCCGCTGGCGGCCCGCCAGGTCGGGCCGACCCCGCGCGCCCTTCCTCGCTCCGCCGTCCGGGAGGCCCGTCAGCAGCCCGACGGACCGGGGCCGATCCATCCGGCGCCGGTGTCAGACGCCGAAGTACTCGCGGACGATCGGCGCGATCGCACGGAACGCCTTCGACCGGTGGCTGAGGGCGTCCTTCTCCGCCGCGGACAGCTCGGCGGCCGAGACCCAGGCGTCGTCCGGTCGGAACACCGGGTCGTACCCGAAGCCGCCGGACCCCGCGGGGGCCTCGAGCACCTCGCCGTTCCACACGGCTTCCTCGACGTGCTCCCACTCGGCCGACGTCGCGGGGTCGGACGACGGCGCGACGAACGCCGCGGCGCACACGAACGCCGCGGTTCGCTGCACCACGCCGGCCATGTTCGCGAGCAGCAGTCGCAGGTTGTCCCCGTCGTCGCGGGTCCCGGCGTAGCGCGCCGAGTGGATGCCGGGCGCCCCGCCGAGGGCGTCGACGGCGATGCCCGAGTCGTCGGCCAGGGCCGGCAGTCCGGTGTGCGCCGCGCACGCCCGCGCCTTGATCAGCGCGTTCGCACCGAAGGTGTCGCCGTCCTCGACCGGCTCGGGACCGTCGTAGGCGACGAGGCGGATGCCCGCGAGTGCGTCGCCGAGGATCCGCTGCAGCTCCTGGACCTTGTGCGCGTTGTGCGTCGCGAGGACGACGACGCGGTCGCGCGCCGCCCCGGCGTCGGCGTGGACCCCGGCGGCGGCGTCGGCCCCCGCCCCGGCCCCGGTCATGCCGTCGCCGCCTCGGCGAGGACGGCACGCTGGATCGCCGCGAGCGAGGCCGTTCCGGCGAGCCCGAGGTCGAGCAGCGTGTCGAGCTCGGCCCGGTCGAACGGAGCGTGCTCGGCGGTGCCCTGCACCTCGACGAAGGTCCCGGCGCCCGTCGTGACGATGTTCATGTCGGTGTCCGCGCGCGAGTCCTCCTCGTACGCCAGGTCGAGCATCGGCACGCCGCCGACGATCCCGACGGAGATCGCGGCGACGCTGTCCGTGAGCGGCGTCGCCTTCTTGCCGACGAACCCGCGCTCGCGGCCCCAGGCGATCGCGTCGGCGAGGGCGACGTACGCGCCCGTGATGGACGCCGTCCTGGTCCCGCCGTCGGCCTGCAGGACGTCGCAGTCGAGCACGATGGTGTTCTCGCCGAGTCCCTTCATGTCGACGACGGCACGGAGCGACCGGCCGATCAGCCGCGAGATCTCGTGCGTCCGCCCGCCGACCTTGCCCTTGATCGACTCGCGCTGCATGCGCTCGTTCGTGGAGCGCGGGAGCATCGAGTACTCCGCGGTCACCCACCCGGTGCCCTTGCCCGCCATCCAGCGCGGGACGCCGTTCGTGAAGGACGCCGTGCAGAGCACTTTTGTGCCGCCGAAGGCGATGAGCGCGCTGCCCTCCGCCTGGGCGCTCCAGCCGCGCTCGATGGTCACGGGACGGTGGTCGGTGGCGGTGCGTCCGTCGATGCGGGTGCCGTCGTCGGTCATGGTGTCCTTCCGGTGGTGGCTGGGATGCGTGGCAGGTCGATCGCGCCGGTCTCGAGATGACCGACGCGGGAGACCTCCGGTCCGAGGAACCGGCGGGCGAGCCGGATGAAGCCGGCGCGGTCGGTCCCGGTGGTGTCGAACGCGTACGTCGGCGGCGTCGTCGCCGTCCGCTCGATGCCGTGCTCGACGAGTCGACGGTAGACGTCGTTCGCGGTCTCCTCGGCGCTCGAGACGAGGGTGACGTCCGGACCCATGACGTACTGGATCGCGGCGGACATGAGCGGGTAGTGGGTGCAGCCGAGCACGAGCGTGTCGACGTCGGCGGCGCGGATCGGCGCGAGGTACTGCTCGGCCACGGCGCGGAGCGCGGGCGAGGCGGTGTCCCCGGCCTCCACGAACTCGACGAACCGGGGACAGGCGGCGAGGGTCAGCGTGACGTCCGAGGCCGCCGCGAAGGCGTCCTCGTAGGACCGCGAACCGATGGTGCCGATCGTGCCGATGACGCCGATCCGGCGCGTCCTGCTCTGCTTGACCGCGGCGCGCACGGCGGGCTGGATCACCTCGACGACCGGGATCCCGTAGGCCTGCTCGTAGCGCTCCCGGGCGTCCCGGAGCACGGCGGAGCTCGCCGTGTTGCAGGCGATGACGAGCGCCTTGACCCCTTGGTCCACCAGGTCGTCCATGACCTCGAGCGCGTACCGGCGGACGTCGGCGATCCGCTTTGGGCCGTACGGCGAGTGTGCGGTGTCCCCGACGTAGCGCATCGACTCGCGCGGCAGCTGGTCGATGATCGCGCGGGCGACGGTGAGGCCGCCGACACCGCTGTCGAAGACTCCGATGGGCGCGTCCGTCACGGCCCCCAGCGTACCCGCGCGGCTCGGCCGGGAGGCCCGACACCCGTCCGGCGGTCACGCCCGCCCATCCCGCGGCCGCTCCGACGCGCGGCCGCTCCGACGGCGCGCCGGTCCGGCGCGCGGCCGCTCCGACGGCCCGCCGTTCCGGCGCGCGGCAGGTCGGCAGCACGACGGCAGCACGACGGCCCGGACTACGCTCGGGCGGGTGACCACGGCCCTCCTTACCGACCAGTACGAGCTCACGATGGTGGACGCCGCCCTCAAGGACGGCACCGCGGACCGCCGCTGCGTGTTCGAGGTGTTCGCACGGCGCCTGCCCGACGGCCGCCGGTACGGGGTGTCCGCGGGACTGGGACGGTTCCTCGCCCTGCTCGACGAGTTCCGCTTCGACGACGACGACATCGCGTTCCTCCGCGACCGACGCATCGTCGCCCCCGGCACCGCGGACTGGCTCGCGGGCTACCGGTTCCGTGGCGACGTCCGGGCGTACCGGGAAGGCGAGGTGTACTTCCCGAACTCGCCGATCCTCCAGATCGAGGGCACGTTCGCCGAGGCGGTCGTGCTCGAGACACTCGCGCTCAGCGTGCTCAACGCCGACTCGGCGGTCGCGTCCGCCGCGGCGCGCATGGTGTCGGCGGCCGACCGCCGCCCCCTCGCCGAGATGGGGTCGCGCCGGACCGGGGAACGCAGCGCGGTCGCCGCCGCCCGGGCGGCCTACGTGGCGGGGTTCGGGGCGACGAGCAACCTCGAGGCCGGCCGCGTCTTCGGCATCCCGACGATGGGCACGGCCGCACACGCCTTCACGCTCCTCCACGACTCCGAGGAGGCCGCGTTCCGGTCACAGCTCGCGGCACTCGGTGACGGCACGACCCTGCTCGTGGACACCTTCGACATCGAGCGCGCGGTCGAGACGGCGGTCCGACTGACCGACGGACACCTCGGTGCGGTCCGCATCGACAGCGGCGACCTGCCGAGCGTCGTCGCGACCGTGCGCGCGCAGCTCGACCGTCTGGGAGCGACGTCGACGAAGATCACGGTGACGAACGACCTCGACGAGTACACGATCGCCGCGCTCCGGGCAGCCCCCGTCGACTCGTACGGCGTCGGCACGAGCGTCGTGTCCGGCAGCGGTCACCCGGCGGCGGGCATGGTGTTCAAGCTCGTTGCACACGAGGACGCCTCGGGAGCGTGGGTGCCGGTCGCCAAGAAGTCCGCCGACAAGGCGACGGTCGGTGGTGCGAAGACCGCGGGGCGCCGGCTGCAGGACGGTGTCGCGGTCGCCGAGGTCCTGCGCGTGGGCGGTGCTCCCGCGGACGACGAACGGCCCCTGCTCGTGCCGGTCGTGACGCACGGCGAGGTCGACGACGCGTTCCTCGGCGTGCACGGGGTCGATGCTGCGCGCCGGCATCACCGCCGGGCGAAGGCCGAGCTCCCGGCGGACGCCGAACGGATCGGTCGCGGCGAACCGGCCGTCCCCACGCTGTACGCGTGAGGACGGGACGGGCTACTCGTCGCGCATGCGCTCGTAGATCTCCTTGCAGGTGGGGCAGACCGGGAACTTCTCCGGGTCACGTCCTGGCGTCCATTTCTTGCCGCACAGCGCCTTGACGGGCTTGCCCGTCATCGCGGACTCGAGGATCTTCTCCTTCTTCACGTAGTGCGAGAAGCGCTCGTGGTCCCCGGGCTCGACGCCCTCGTCCTCGAGGAGCTGCTCGAGCTCGCGGTCCATCACGTCGAGGCCGCCACCACCCGGTTCCATCGTGCTCATGGACCCAGGGTACGTCGCCGTCCGGTGGACCGGATGTGCGCTCCGCCCGATCAGTTCCGCTGCGCCGCAGCGAGGATGTCCGGCCCGGAGCGGTCGAAGAGCCGGCCGCCGACGAACACGCCGATCACGAGCACCACGACCCCGATGGCGATGCCCGAGCCGAGCGTCGCGAGCGCCCAGGGGTGCGGACCGTCACGGAACGCGCGCACGGCGAACCATCCGGCGGGCAGGGTCAGCAGCACGGTCACGACGATCGTCGCGGACTGCGCGGTGACGGCGAGCGCGCCCGTGGCCTGCGGCTGCCGGAACGGGTGGTCGCCCGGTCGGACCGCCGGGTACGGCAGGAGCGCGGACGCGATGCTCGACAGCCCGAGGCCCGTGAGCAGTGCGCACCCGGCCACGCCGAGCACCACCGGCAGCAGCGACGGGTCGCCGTAGAGCCAGACGGACACCACCGCGCCGATCACCAGGGCGGGTACGCCGACGACGAGCACGGGCACGAGCCGACCGAGCCGGTCGCTCCACCCCGGTGCCCCCGACGCGACGTGGAGCCACACCGCGGTGTTGTCGTACGAGGCGTCGTTGTGGGGCAGGAACCCGGCGATGAGCGCCATGATCGGCAGCGGCACGAGCGCGGTCCAGTGCCACGGCATGCCCGCGACGCCGAGCGGCAGCACCACGATGGGCACGAACAGGAGCACGAGGTACGACGACCGGTAGCGCGGGTCGCGGCTCCAGTAGGTCAAGCTCCGCGCGGCCACGGCGCCGACCGGGTGCGCCGGGAGCTGGTCGAACCAGCCGAGCGTCCGGTACCGCCGAGTGCGACGACCCGCGTCGACGTGTTCCAGCAGCGTGCCGACGAGTGCCCACCACGCCCACCCGAGCACGCCGACGACGGCGAGGGCGACGACGAGCTGCCCCACGGCGGCCCCCACGTGCCCGCCCGCGGCGGCCGCGGGGAACGACCACGCCGCACCCCACGGGGTCCAACCGGCGGCCCGTGCCGCGTGCCGGACGCTCGCCGACACGGGGTCGTGTCGGGCCGCCATGACCACGAGCGAGAGCGCCGGCAGGCCGAGGACCACCACCACGAGTGCGACGAGCCAGCCGGCGTCGCGGGTGCGGTGCGCGGCGAACAACCAGGCGCCGAGCGTCGCCGTCACCCGTGCGAGGAGCGCGCAGGTGAGCACGACGAGGACCGCGGACAGCAGCGCGAGCAGTGTCGTGCCGACGCCCCGGCTCCAGGCGACCACCTGCGCCACGGCGACGACGGCCACGGCCACGGTCGGCACCCCGACGAGTCCGGCGACGCCGAGCCCGAGGGTGAGGTCACGACGGCCGATACCGAACGTGGCGAAGCGCCGTGGGTCGAGCTGGTCCCCCTCCCCGAGCGCGAACGGGACGAGCGTGAAGCCGAGCGCCACGAGTGCGCCGACCGGCACGACGAGGGCCGCAGCCGTGGACGCGGTGTCATCGCGGACCCCGGCCACGGCGGCGGCGGCGCATGCGGCTGCGACGAACGCGGCCAGCGCGGCGACCACGACGAGGACGGAGCGGGACGCGGACCGGCGGAGCGCGCCGCCCAGCGAGTCGAGTCTCAGTCGGAGGAGTTGTGCAACCATTCCATGCTCTCTCCGACGACCCGGCCACCGGCGAGTTCGACGAACTTGTCCTCGAGGCTCTTGCGCCCGCGGACCTGGGCCATCGTGCCCGACGCGAGCACCTGCCCACCGACGATGATCGCGACCGAGTCGCACGTGCGCTGCACCAGTTCCATGGAGTGGCTCGACAGCACCACGGTGCCACCGCCCGCGGCGTACCGGCGCAGGATGTCGGTGATCGTGACGGCACTGACCGGGTCGACCGACTCGAACGGCTCGTCGAGCACGAGGAGCCGCGGCGAGTGGATCAGTGTCGCGGCGAGGGCGATCTTCTTCGCCATGCCGACGGAGTAGTCCGCGACCTGCCGACCGAGGGCCTCGCCGAGGTCGAACGCCTGCGCCAGGTCCGCGCTCCGCGAGCGTGCCGTGGCCCGGTCGAGGCCGTGCAGCGTCGCCGAGTAGAAGAGCAGCTGTGCGCCCGTCAGGCGGTCGAACAGGCGGAGTCGGTCCGGGAGCACCCCCATCGCGCGCTTGGCCGCGGTCGGGTCGGACCAGACGTCGTGGTCGAGGACGGTCACGCTGCCCGCGTCGGGGCGGAGGAGCCCGGTCAGCATCGAGAGCGTGGTCGTCTTGCCGGCACCGTTCGGACCGACGACGCCGAACACCGAGCCCTTGCGGATCTCCAGGTCGATGTGGTCGGCGGCGACCGTCTGGCCGTACCGCTTGACGAGTCCGGAGGCCGCCAGGACGACCGGTTGCTGCGGCCGGGGCGAGGTGCGCTTCGTCACGGGTCGGGCGGCCCGCTTCTTGCCGGTCCGGGCGGTGCCGGGCGCGGCGGCCGTGGTGCGTTGTCCCCGGGCGTCCCGGGGGGCGTCGTCCTGCTCGGCCGGAACCGCGGGCGCCGTGGCCCCGACGGGCGGAGCGTCCGTGGACGTCACGACCGCATCGTCGTCACCGACAGCGGGAGGCAGGCCACCGACGTCCTCGAGCGGGAACTCCGACAGGTCCGCCGTCGCGTCCATGGTCGCGTAGGGCGAGGACTCGTCCGCAGCGGGGCCGGCGGCCGCGGCCGCCTCCTCGGCGCCACGGGCACCGCGGGCAGCGCCGGCGCGACCGCGCGGTGCACCCGGACGTGCAGCGCCGGAACGACCGGCACCCGTCCGCGGTGCCGCCGGTCGCTTGACCCGGGGCTTCGGCGTCGTGCTCTTCGGGACGGCGGCGGGCAGCGCGCCGCCCTCGCCGTCGGTCCGCTCGCCGTCGGTCACGTCGTCCCCCGTACCGCGCCGTTCGTCGACGCCATCCATGTTCCGGGTGGCAGCACCGACGGCGTCGTCCGCATCGTCGGTCACAGCTCCCACCGCCCCACCGTACCAACGCCAGGGATGACGCGAGCCCGGCTCCGCACGATCACGAATCGGACACGAAATGCGCGGTGCCCGGCCGCTCCGCGCACGAGGGCGCCTAGGATTCACCGAGACACAACGGTGTGTTCACGAATCAGCAACCTGCCGCGCTCGTCCGTCCCCGGGGTACCGATGTTCTCGGGCATCTCAGAGACGTCTCGGGCAGGATCGATCAGCCCGACCGCGCAACGGCGCCCGGGCGGACCCCGAGGAGACCAGCATGACCACGCAGATCGTGATCCTCGCCGCGGGCATGGGCAGCCGGCTCGGTCGCTCGCTCCCGAAGCCCCTCACCGAGCTGGCGGACGGCCGGACCATCATGCAGCAGCAGTTCGACAACATCCGCGCCGCGTTCGGGTCCTCCGCACGCGTCACGATCGTCGTCGGCTACAAGTCGGAGTACATCGTCGAGGCCTTCCCCGAGGCCTCCTTCGTCTACAACGAGTCCTACGACTCCACGAACACCTCGAAGAGCCTCCTCCGTGCGCTCGGCGCGTCCGGCAAGGGCGGAGTCCTCTGGATGAACGGCGACGTCGTGTTCGACCCGCGTGCGCTCGTGCGCGCTGCGGACATGATGGACCAGGACCGCTCGTTCGTCAGCGTCAACACCGAGAAGGTCTCGGACGAAGAGGTCAAGTACACCGTCGACGCCGAGGGCTTCATCGACAAGCTCTCGAAGCGGGTCGTCGGTGGGCTCGGTGAGGCCGTCGGCATCAACTACGTCTCCTCGTCCGACAAGCAGGCGCTCATCCGTCAGCTCGGTCGCGTCGACGACCAGGAGTACTTCGAGGGCGGCATCGAGGCAGCCATCGCCGAGGACGGGCTACGCTGGTCGCCCGTAGACATCTCCGACCTCTACGCGGTCGAGATCGACTTCGCCGAGGACCTCGAGCGCGCGAACGACCTGTTCGTCTGATCCGTTCCGTCCGGGTCGCCTCGGCTCGATGCCGAGGGAACGCATGACCACGACGAGTGCGCCGGTGACCACGCCGACCGCCCCGGCGGCCTCACGGACCGCGAGCACCCGGTACCGTCACGCACTCTGGCTCCTGACGATGCGGGACCTCCGGGTCCGGTACTCGACCTCCGCGCTCGGGTACCTGTGGTCGATCCTCGATCCGCTCGTCATGTCGGGCATCTACTGGTTCGTCTTCACGCGGGTGTTCCACCGCGACGTCGGCGAGGAACCGTACATCGTGTTCCTGCTCACGGCCCTGCTGCCGTGGATGTGGTTCACCGGCGCGGTCTCCGACTCCACGCGGGCGTTCATCAAGGAGACCAAGCTCATCCGCTCGACGACGATCCCGCGGAGCATCTGGGTGGCGCGGGTCGATCTGTCGAAGGGCATCGAGTTCCTCTTCAGCATCCCGGTCCTCGCGCTGTTCGCCGTGGTCTCCGGAGCGCCCGTGCACTGGCAGATCGTCTGGTTCCCCGTCGCGATCGTCGAGCAGCTCGTGCTCGTCTACGGCATCGGCATGATCGTCGCCCCCCTCGTCGTGTTCTTCCGGGACCTCGAGCGCGCGACGAAGCTCGTCCTCCGCTTCGCCTTCTACGCGTCGCCGATCATCTACTCGCCCCTCAACCTGCCGAAGGCCCTGCACGGCTGGTCGTCGTTCAACCCGCTGACGGGCATCTTCAGCATGTACCGGTCGGGGTTCTTCCCCAACCAGTTCAACGAGCGGGCGATCGTGGTCGGCGCGGTCGTCACCCTCGTCGTGCTCGGCGTCGGCCTGCTCGTGTTCCGCGCGAGTGAGCGCCGCGTCCTGAAGGAGCTCTGATGACCGCACCCGTCGCCACCGTCGACGTCCGCACGACCCCGGTGATCGCGGTCGAGGAAGCGGGCATCCGGTTCCGTCGCAACCGCCGCTCGCACCGGAGCTTCAAGGACCTCTTCGCGGGGCGGAACCGACGACGACGCCCCGACGAGTTCTGGGCCCTCCGACACGTCTCGTTCACGGTGCAGCCGGGCGAGTCGATCGGCGTGGTCGGGCGCAACGGCCAGGGCAAGTCGACGCTGCTCAAGCTCGTGGCGCAGGTGATGCTGCCCGACGAGGGCCGGGTCCACGTCGGCGCCGGGGTCGCGCCGCTCATCGAGATCACCGGTGGCTTCGTCGGCGACCTGACCGTGCGCGACAACGTCTTCCTCACCGCCGGCCTCCACGGCATGTCGAAGGCCGAGATCCAGGCGGCCTTCGACGACATCATCGCCTTCGCCGAGATCGGTGACTTCGTCGACACCCCCTACAAGCACCTGTCGAGCGGGATGAAGGTCCGGATCGCGTTCGCGGTGATCGCACGCCTCGAGGAGCCGATCATCCTGGTCGACGAGGTCCTCGCCGTCGGCGACAGGGCGTTCCGCGAGAAGTGCTACCGCCGCATCGACGAGATGCTCGCCGGTGGTCGCACGCTGTTCTTCGTGTCCCACAACGACAAGGACCTGCGCCGCTTCTGCACGCGCGGCCTCTACCTGGACAAGGGAGCACTCGTGCTCGACGGCACGATCGACGAGGCGCTCGACCGCTACGCGGCGGACAGCGCCGGCGCCTGACCCGCGCTCGCTCCCGCTCCACAACCGGAGCCGCACCGCCCCGCTCCACAACCCCCGTCGGCCCATGGGTCCGCCCGGCCCCCACCGTCGGCCGCTCCCCCTAGCGTCGGCCCCATGCTCCACACCGAGACCGCGTACCCCGTCCCCTTCCAGCTCGAACGATCCGACAGCCCGCACCGCTACGACCTCCGGAACCGGAGCGACGAACCACTCGACGACCTCACCCTCACGCATCTCGGCACCGGGTACGCTCCCCCGCTCCGCATCCGCCGGCTCGATCCCGGTCAGGCACTCGGCATCGCCGTGTTCGGTGGGGCGTCGGAGGACGCCGGCGTGGTCGTCGTCCGGTGGCGCCGGCCCGACCGGCAGGAGTACCTCTGGCGGGTCGCCCTGTGAGGGCGCCCGGGCCGGAGCGCAGTCAGGCGGTCGGCGCCGGCGCGGTGGGCGTGTCACCGCGCGCGTCATCGGCACCACGTTCGCGCGCGACCTCGTGCCAGCGGGCGAGCAACCGCTCGACCGCGGCGTGGAACCGCGCCGTCGCCGCTCCGGGCGTCGTGTCCCCGAAGTACCGGCCAACCCAGTACCGGAGCCGCTCGGTCTGCGAGGCGTCGTGCAGCGCCGCGTCGACCCGGTCGAGCACGGCGGGGGCGTCCTCGGCGTGGAGCCAGTCCGCAGCCGTCAGGTAGCCGCCCTCGTCGACCTCGGCGTCCGGATGGACGGGCCGCGTCACGATCAACGGGCGCCCGACGGCGAGCCGGTCGTAGATCATCGCGCTGATGTCCGTGATCGCGACGTCGGCGTCGGCGAGCTGCCACCCGAGCACCGGACCGTCGTCGTACACGTGGTGAGCGGCCGGATCAGCGGCGTTCGCGGCGGTGATGGCGGCGACGATGCGCTGGTGGGCCTCCCGGTAGTCGGCGTCGCGGACGCCGCTGCGGGGGTGTGGCCGGTAGACCAGCCGGTGCTGGGGCGACGCGAGCACGCGCTCGGTGAGCTCGACGCCGTGCGTGGCGATGGAGCCGTACGCGGCTGCCGGCCGGTCGCCCTCCCACGTCGGCGCGTAGAGCACCACGGTGCGACCGTCGGACGGGTACGGCACCGCGCCGGCGAAGTGATCGGCCTGCGGACGTCCGATGGCGATCGTCCGGCGATCGAGGTCGTAGTCCCACAGCGCCTTCGACAGCCGGTCGCGCGCGGCGTCCCCGGCGATCAGGGCGTAGTCGTACGCCTTGAACTGGTTCGTCGTCATGTACATCTTGTCGCTCTCGCCGTGGTTGACGAAGACGTGCCACATGCGCCCGTACCGCATCATCTGGAAGTTCCGGGCGTTCTGGTTGACGTACAGGACGATGCGCGGGCGCTGTTCGTCCACGAACCGCTCGAGGTCGACCACTTGCCGCGCGTACACGACCGGCACGGGCGCCTCCTCGAGCAGACTCAGCATGGTGCCGGGCGACCGCGCGATGATCGCCACCGGGTGCTCCTTGGCGAGCTTGGCCAGCGGCGCGTACCACTGCCGGATCTGGTACATGTTCACAGGTCCGTCGGCGAAGTACACGGCGACCTCGATCGAGCGGGGATCCGGGACGTCGACGGACGGGAGCCGTCGGTCGAGTTCGCGGCGGTTGCGGCGCGAGCGCACGAGGCGGGTGACCAGCCGGCGCGCGGTGCGGACGTCACGGAGGATCGGCAACGGTCCCTCCTTCCGGCCGTCCTGGGACGACCACTTCGATCTGGGCTAGACGACGGGCGGCCGACCGGCGGCGGTCATGCGCGCGATGGTGATGAGGCCGAGCGGTCGGCGGGGGCCGCAGTCGGTGGACCAGCCCTCGCGGAGACCGGCGAACCACACGAGCAGTCGTCGCGGGTGTCGACGCCACCGGATCAGCTGGACGAGGGCCCAGCTCGCCACGTACACCGGCTGCAGCACCGCCGGCAGGTTCCGGCGGGCGAGCCACACCCGGTTCCGGGCGTTGAGCCGGTAGTACTCGCGGTGCCGAGCCGGGTCGATCGCGGGGTGGTTCGCGACGAGGTCCCCCGCGTACCAGGCACGCCGACCGACGCCCCAGACGCGCCAGGCGAGCTCGATGCCCTCGTGCGCGTAGAAGTACACGTCCCCCCAGCCGCCCGTGGCGCGGAACACCTCGAACGGCAACATCGTCACGCCCTCCCACACGCTGAACACCGGACCGGACCGCTGCGGGTCGCCCTTGCGGATCCGGGGCACCCAGCGGCGGGGGTTGGACGCCCCGCTCGGGTCGACGACCCGCGGCTGGATGAGTCCGAGCGTCGGATCTCCCTCGAAGGCACGCACGGCGTCCGCGAGGAACGACGGGGACGGGATCGCGGCGTCGTCGTCGAGGAAGAACACGTAGTCGCCCTCCACGACGGCTGCTCCGGCGTTCCGGCCCGCGGGGATCCCGACGTTCTCGGCGAGCGCGAGCGGTCGGACGCCCTCGGGCAGGCCGGTGGGGGTCCAGCCGTTGCCGACACACACGACGTCGAGCTCGACGCGCTCCTGTGCGAGCACGGACTCGAGCCCGCGCCGGAGGTCGTCCGGACGCGTGCCCTGTGTGAGGCTCACCACCGCGACCCGTGGACGGTCACGATGCGGCACCGCTCGGCGGCGCAGGGTCCCGGGCCCGGTCACGCCCGCACCCGCTTCGAGGCGATGATCGCGAGGAAGTGCCCGGCGAGCGCCAGGACCGACAGCGGCAGGAGCGCCCCGACGAGGATCCGGTCCGCCAGCGGGTGCCCCATGACGAGCCCGAGGAGCGCGAACACGAACGCGAGGATGGTGAGCTCGACGGAGTGGTACAGCCGGTGGAACGGCAGGAACCGCGCGACCTGGCGGAGGGACGCGAGGCGACGGCCGCTCGGCACGGTCGTGTGGTCACGGCGGTCGACCAGTCGATCCAGCCCCGCGTTCGCCCGCGCCACGTGCACCATGTCGTTGAGCGCCTTGTTGAGCACGATCACGAGCGCCAGTGCGAACCCGATCGTCGTCCACGCGTAGTCGCCGCCGTGCACGGGCCAGGTCGCGGCTCGGACGCCGAGCGCAGCCGGGATCAGGCCCTCAGTCGTGTAGTGCCCGACCTTGTCGAGGAACACCCCCGCGGGCGACCGGGTCCCCCGCCACCGGGCGACCTCACCGTCGGAGCAGTCGACGAGCATCTGGAGTTGTCCGAGCACGAGCGCGAGCGCGGCCCCGAGGAGTCCGGGCACGAGCAACGCGGCCGCCGTGCTCCAGCCGACGAGGATCATGACGCCCGTCACCTGGTTCGCGCTGATCCGGGTGCGCAGCAGGAACCAGGTCAGGTACGGGGAGACGTCGCGCAGGTACAGCGACGCCGTCCAGTGTTCCGCATTCGCACGTGAGCGGACCTCGTCGGGCTGCGTCACCGTGCGGAGCTCGGCGATGGACCGCGGCCGGTCGTACGCGTGCTCGACGTGGTCGCCGAAGGGGCGGTCCTGGGGCAGCGACTCGTCGTCCGCTCCCGACTCGCCCGGGACGTGCTCGGGGATCTGGTCGTCGGTCATGTCACCTCCCGGTGTGGGTCGTGAGTTCGGAGGTGCGGGCGAGGAACCCGAGGACGAACCCGATCCCCCACCCGATGTGGATGCACGGCAGCACGACGACGAGCCACGCCCGCGTCACCGGGTCACTGCGGCGTGCGACGACCGATGCACCGACCACCACGAACGCCAGGTACGCGCCCGGGACGACGAACCCGAGCATCGCCCAGGAGAGGGCCGACCGGAGGATCGCCCCGACGACGCCGACGATGCCGGCGATGACACCGCCGGACACCGCCACGACCATGACCGGGGGGACGAAGTACCGCAGACCGTTGCCCGTCGGGAAGCGCCGTGCGAGCTCGCCGCGCCACAGACCGGTCGCCACGAACTGCCGCACGAGGCGACGCAGGCTCGGCCGGGGCCGGTACGTCACCACGAGTTCGGGGGTGAACCACACCGTCCCGCCCGTCATCCGCAGACGACGGTTCAGCTCCCAGTCCTGGCCGCGCTTGATGCCCTCGTCGAACAGACCGACCTCGACGAGCCGCTCGCGTCGGAACACGCCGAGGTACGCGGTCTCGGCCGGACCGGCCTGACCGCCCACGTGGTGCGGGGTGCCACCGAGCCCGACCCGGCTGCCGTACGCGAGCGCGACCGCGCGCTCGAACGGGGTGCGTCCCTCGGCCCGCATGATGCCGCCGACGTTGTCGGCGCCGGACTCGAGCAGCACGCGGACCGCGACCCGCGTGTACTCCGGCGGCAGCACCGAGTGGGCGTCGACGCGGACGACGACCGGGTGCACCGAATGCCGGATGGCGACGTTGAGCCCCGCGGGCGTGGAGCCGGCCGGGTTCGGGACGGCGCGGATGCGGGGATCGGCGCGGCTCATCTCCTCGACCAGCTCGTTGGTGCCGTCGATGGAGGGGCCGAGCGCCAGGATGATCTCGATCGGTCCGTCGTAGTCCTGGTCGAGCAGGCTCCCGACCGCCGCACGGACCTCGGTGACCTCGTTGAGGACCGGCATCACGTACGAGACCCCCGGCAGGGGCTGGCCGTCTGGCTGCATTCGATCAGTACCTCGTGGTCCTCGCGGAACGGAGCCGTGGCCCATCGGGGACCGCCCCGTAGAGCGTGCACGAGCCTAGCAGCGCCGTCGACCGCGCCCCTGCGCCCGGCCGGGATGGCGGGAGGCCCGGCCCACCTCGTCGAGGTGGGCCGGGCCTCCCGGTCGGCCGCCCGGCGTCAGCTGGCCTTGTAGGTGCCCAGCGTGACGTCGGCGGTGTGGCTCTGCCCGTTCCGGACGTACGTGACCGTGGTCTTCGCACCGCCCGCGAGGTACCGCACCTGTGCGGTGAGGTCGGTACCGTCGGTGACCTGGACGCCACCGAGCGCCGTCACGACGTCGCCCTTCTGCAGCCCGGCCGACGCCGCGGCGCCACCGCTCGTCACCGACTTGATGACCGCGCCCACCTGCGTGGCGCTCGTGTCGTCGGTCGCGTCGCCGACCGTGGCGCCGAGGAGACCGTGGCTGGCGGAACCGCTGTCGATGATCTCGCCCGCGACGCGCTTGGCGAGGTTCGCCGGGATGGCGAAGCCGACGCCGATGCTGCCCGACTGGGAGTCGGACGACGACGAGGAGCTGCCCGCGCTCGCGATCGCGACGTTGATCCCGATGAGACGCCCCTTGGAGTCGAGCAGCGCACCACCCGAGTTGCCCGGGTTGATCGCCGCGTCGGTCTGGATCACGGGCAGCGACACGACGTCCGACGTGGACGCGCTGCCGTTGTCGCCGTTGCCCCAGAAGTCGTACGGGCCCTGGCCGTTGTTGCCGCCGCCGTCGTTCGAGTCACCGGAACCGCTGCTCGGCGCGCTCGACGTGACCTGGATGCTCCGGTTCAGGGTCGAGACGATGCCGTCGGTGACGGTGTTCGACAGCCCGAGCGGCGCGCCGATCGCCACGGCGGTGTCGCCGACGTTGAGCTTCTCCGAGTTGGCGAAGTCCATCGGGGTCAGGCCGCTCGCGTCGATCTTGACGACCGCCAGGTCGACCGTGGGGTCGGTGCCGACGAGCGTGCCCTTGTAGATCTTGCCGTCCGAGGTCGTGACCTGGATCGTGCCCTTCGAGCTGTCACCGTCGAGCGTCACCACGTGGGTGTTCGTGACGATGTAGCCGTCCTTGTCGAGCACGACGCCGGATCCGGTGCCGGCCTCGCCGCCCGCGGTCACGTTGATGGTGACGACCGAGGGCGTGGCCTTCGCCGCGACCGCGGTGACCACGGTCGCGGAGTTGTAGTCGTTCACCGTGAGGTGCCCGTTCGAGGTGGTGCCCGACGAGGTCGTCGTGGTCGTCCCGCCGTCGTGGTCGGCCACCGCCCACACGGTGGCCCCGCCCAGCCCGCCGATGATCGCGCCGATGACGAGCATCCCGATGAGCGGCAACGCGCCACGACGTCGGGCGTCGCGCGGCTGACCGCTGTCGCCGCCCTCGAAGTACGTCCCGTTCCGCCGGTCGGCGCCGTCCACGTCGCCGAACGCGCTCGTCGGCGCCTGCGAGGAACCCGGAGCGGTGGTCTGGTGCGCACCCGGTCCGTAGCCGATCGGGTGTCCGTACTGGTCGGTCGCTCCTTGGCCGCCGGCGGACGGAACGCCGTACGCCGAGCCGCCGTGCGACTGCCCGTAGGGCGACTGCTGGCCGTACTGGCCGCCCTCCTGGTGGCCCTGACCGTACTGACCGTACTGGCCGCTGTCCTGGCCCTGCTGGCCGTACTGCCCCTGCTGGCCGTACTGCCCCTGACCGTACTGCCCCTGCTGGCCGTACTGCCCCTGGCCGCCGTACTGCCCGGAGTGGCCCTGATCGCCGTAGCGACCCTGCTCGCCCGAGGGGCCCTGGCCGCCCGCGTCGCGGGGGTAGGGGGCCGTGAAGCGATCGGTCTGCTGCGCGTCCTGCGCGCGACCGTCGGAGCCGTACCCCGGCAGTCGCTCGCCGTACCGCGGCTGGTCCGCGTCCCCCGTGTCGGCCCCGGTCGTGCGGGCCTCGTCGTCGTCGGCCGTCATCGGCGTGCTCCAGTTCTCATCGCGGTCGGCTCGTCGGCGCCCCGCTCCATGGCGGCCGCTCGACGGTCGTCGTTCCCGGTCGGGGTGGTGTCGGTCATGCTCGGCGTGCTCCCTTCCAGCGCAGAGCAGTCTCGCCCACCCACCTGAACGGTCGTCCTGCCACCCCTGGCAGGACCCTAGGTCGAGCATAAGCACCACCTGAACGTCGTGGTCGTCACGCCCGGACACATCGGTCGCCGGGTGCGCCGCGGCCGTTAGGTTGGACCGACCAGCCCAGAGACGGGAGCAGCATGCGAACCACCGGACCCTGGCTCCGCGCCGCCGAGGGAGCGATGCTGCTCGCCCCGGACGGACGACCCGCCCCGACCGTGTTCGCCGAGATGAGCGCGCTCGCGGCGGCCACCGGCGCCATCAACCTGGGCCAGGGGTTCCCGGACCAGGACGGGCCTGCCGCGGTGGTCGAGGCCGCGGCCGCCGCCGTGCTCGCCGGGGTCAACCAGTACCCGCCGGGCCGCGGCATCCCGGACCTCCGCGCCGCCATCGCCGAGCACCAGCGGCGGTTCCACGGGATCGACCTCGACCCGGAGCGCGAGGTCCTCGTGACGGCCGGGGCCACCGAGGCGCTCGCGGCCACCCTGCTCGCCCTCGTCGACACCGGGGACGAGGTCGTCACCTTCGAGCCGTTCTACGACGCGTACGGCGCGCTCATCCGCCTCGCGGGCGGGACGCACGTCACCGTCCCCCTGGTCGCACCGGACTTCCTGCCCGACGAGGCCGCACTCCGCGCCGCGGTCACCGACCGGACCCGGGTGATCCTCGTCAACACGCCGCACAACCCCACCGGTCGGGTCCTGCCGCGCGAGGTCCTCGCGACCATCGTGGAACTCGCCGAGCGGCACGACGCGGTGATCCTCACCGACGAGGTCTACGAGCACCTCACGTTCGGCGTCCCGCACGTCCCCATCGCGACCCTGCCCGGCGCCTGGGAACGCACCGTCACGGTCTCGAGCGCCGGCAAGACCTTCAGCACCACCGGGTGGAAGATCGGCTGGTTGAGCGGCCCGGCCGCGCTCGTGGACGCGGCGCTCGCGGTCAAGCAGTTCCTCACCTTCGTGAACGGCGCGCCGTTCCAACCCGCGGTGGCGGTCGGCCTCCGGTTGCCGGACGCCGTGTTCCAGGGCGTGGCCGACGACCTGCGCGTCAAGCGCGACCTGCTGGCGGCCGGCCTCACCGCCGCCGGCTTCGACGTCATGCTGCCGGACGCCACGTACTTCGTCATCGCGGACGCGGCCCCCCTCGGCGCTCCGGACGCCCGCGCGCTCTGCCTGGACCTCCCGCGCCTCGCCGGGGTCGTCGGAGTGCCCGTGACCGCATTCGTCCGACCCGACCACGCGGCCGGCTACCGCTCCCTCGTCCGCTTCGCCTTCTGCAAGCGCCGCGAGGTGCTCGAGGAGGCCGCCGGCCGGCTCGCGGCACTCCGCGCTACCGCGGTGTGACCGCGTAACGGCGCAACGCCAGCGACGGGTTGACCGCCCGCACGCGTTCGACGGTCGCGGTCTCGATCGTCGCGGCCAGGAGGCCCGGATCCGCTCCGAGCCCGGCGACGACGACGCCCGACGGGTCGAGCACCACCGAGTGGCCGACGCCGACCGGGGGTGTCTGCCCGGCACCGACCACGTACACGGTGTTCTCGATCGCCCGAGCCGCCAGCAGTGTCCGCCAGTGGTGCTCCTTGCCCGGCCCCCGGACCCACTCCGCCGGCACGAGCAGGACGTCCGCGCCAGCGACCGCGAGCCGACGGCTGACCTCGGGGAACCGGAGGTCGTAACACGTCTCGACGCCGATCCGTACGCCGCCGCGCTCGAACACGGGCTCCTGCTCCGGATCCCCCGGCTCGATCCACTCCGACTCCCGAGCGCCGAACGCGTCGTAGAGGTGCACCTTGCGGTAGGCGAGCACGACGTGACCGTCGGGGCCGACCGCCACGACCGTGTTGCGGAACCGGTCGGCGTCCGTACCGCGTTCGCTCATGCCGGCGACGATGGTGAGGCCCGTCCTCCTCGCGTGCCGCGCGAGCCCCGAGACGAACGGGCCGTCCAGCGGCTCTGCGGCATCGACGTACGAACGGCCGAGCTCGGGCTCGAAAAACGAGCTGTACTCCGGTGCGACGAGGACGTCGGCACCACGGGCGGAGGCGCCGTCCGCCGCCGCACCGATGGTCGCCACGTTCGCGGCGACGTCAGCGACCGGCGCGAACTGGGCGACGGCGATGGTCAGGGTGGCGGGCACGGTCACGAGCGTAGACACCGGCCGGGAGGCACGCGACCCCACCGACGCGCCGTGTCTGCTCCGCCCTCGACCGGGAACGCACCAACGGGGAACACCGGAGCGGGAACGCAGAAGGCCCGGTCCTGACGGACCGGGCCTTCATCTTGTTGCGGGGGCAGGATTTGAACCTACGACCTCTGGGTTATGAGCCCAGCGAGCTACCGAACTGCTCCACCCCGCGGCACGGTTCAGAAGCCTAACACGACCGCGACGAGGACGCGAATCGGGGCCGACCGCGCACGCGAGGGCCCCGATCCGGATCACTTGCTGGACGAACTCGTCGAGCTGCTCGACCCCGTGGTCGCACCGTTCGACTCGGCCTGGAGCGCGTCCTGCACCGCCTGCTGCAGTCGCCTGTCGGCCTCGGCCGCCGCCACGAGGTCGTTGTCGGCGTAGGCCTGCTGACGGTCCTGGAGCGCTTGGCTCGCGTCCTGGAGCGCCTGCTGGAGGGCGGCGTTCGCGCTGACCGATCCCGCGCCGCTCGATCCACCGGAACCGCTCGCGCCCGAGTCGGAACCCGTGTCGCTCGAGCCGGATCCGCTGGATCCGCTGGTACCCGAACCGGTACCGCTCGAGCCCGTCGACGCGCCCTGGTCACCCGCCGCGGCACCGGAGTTCCCATCGAACAACGAGTTGAGCGCGTCGTTGAGGGTGTCCTCGAACGCGATCTTGTCCCCGAAGGCGACGAGGACCTTCTGCAGTAGTGGGTACGACGTGTTCGAGGTCGACTGCACGTACACCGGCTGGACGTACAGGAAGCCGCCGCCGATCGGCAGCGTCAGCAGGTTGCCGCGCTTGATCGTCGTGTCACCCCGCTTCAGGATGTTCAGCTCGGTGGAGACGTCGGTGTCCGCGTTGAACGACGACTGGACCTGACCCGGACCGGGCACGCTGTCGGTCTTCGGGATCGTCAGGAGCGACAGACGCCCGTACGCCTTCGAGCGCTTGCCCTTGCCGCGGCCGCCGGCGTCCGAGTCGACCGACAGGTACCCCGTGAGCACGTTCCGCGCGTTCGACCCCGACTGCTGCGGGATGTAGGTCGAGTAGAGCGTGTAGGCCGTCTGCTCCCCCGGGACCTTCATCGTGAGGTAGTACGGGTCCTGCAGGTCGGCGCTCGAGGTCGTCGTGGTGGTGCCGAGTGCGCTGGTGACCCTCGACGTGGACGAACTCGACGAGCTCGACGACGGGTCCTGCGGCGTGACCCAGGCGTCGTCACCGGAGTAGAACGAGTTCGCGTTCGTGACGTGGTAGGTCCCGAGGATGGTCCGCTGCACCTTGAACAGGTCGGTCGGGTACCGCACGTGGTCGAGCAGCTCGGCACTCATCGACGACATCGGCTGGACGGTCGCGGGGAAGATCTTCTTCCACGTCGTCAGCAGCGGGTCCTTCGCGTCCCAGGAGTACAGGGTGACCTTGCCCGTGTAGGCGTCCACCGTCGCCTTGACCGAGTTCCGGATGTAGTTCACCTGGTCGGTGTTGTACCCGGACGAGGTGGTGCCGTTGATGCTGTCCGACAGGCTCGCGCTCTGGGAGTACGGGTACGCGTCGGTCGTCGTGTAGCCGTCGACGATCCAGACGATCCGGTGGTTGACGATCGCCGGGTAGACGTCCTTGTCGAGCGTCAGGTACGGCGCGACCTTCTGCACCCGCTGGAGCGGATCGCGGTCGTACAGGATCTGCGAATCCGCGTTCACCGCGTTCGACAGCAGGATCTGCTCCGACCCGAACTTGGCCGCGTAGACGAGACGGTTGAACACGTTGCCGATGCTCGGTCCGCCGTTCGCCTGGTACGTGGTCGTCGCGTTGCTCGCCGCAGCGTCCTCGGCGCCCGAGGGGTAGTCGAGCTCGATCTTCTTCGTCCCCTTGGCCGCCCCGACGATCGAGTACGCGGGCGAGCTCTCGCCGAAGTACACGCGCGGCTGGTAGTCCCCGAGGTCGCCCGTCGAGGGGATGCCGGACTCGAGGAACACGGGCTTGCCGTCGCTCGTGCGCTGGTTGCCGTACGCGGCGACGACCCCGTACCCGTGTGTGTACACGAACGTGCGGTTGTACTGCGTCGCCGAGGAGCCGAGGCCCTCCACATCGATGTCGCGCACGGCGATCACGGTGTCCTCGGAGGTGCCGTCGATGTCGTAGCGGTCGACGTCGAGGGTGGAGGGGAACTTGTAGTACTGGCGGTACTGCTGCAGCTGGCTGAACGACTCCGACACGATCGACGGGTCGATGATGCGGATGTTCGCCGTGGTCTGCGCGTCCGACGCGAGCGCTCCGGTCTGCGTGTCGGTCCTGGCGTCGTACGAACGCTCCTTCACTCCCGCGACGTCGTACGCGGACCGGGTCGCGTCGATGTTGCGCTGGATGAACGCCGACTCGTAGCTGCGCTCGCTCGGTGCCACCTGCAGGCGCTGGACGACCCAGGGGTAGATCCCGCCGACGACGATGGCCGACACGAGCAGCAGCGCGGTGCCCACGACCGAGATCCGCCAACGGCCGATGACCGCCGTCACGACGAACAGGAGCGCGACGACGGCGGCGATGCCCGCGAGGATCTCGCGCCCGGGGATGGTCGCGTTGACCTCGGTGTACTGCGCACCCGTGATGAGCGAGTTGTCCTTCGAGAGGGTCGCGTACTGGTCGAGCCAGAGGCTGACGGCCTGCAGGGCCACGTACAGGGCCGCGGTGACGGCCAACTGGACCCGAGCGGTCCGCGAGATCCGGACCTCCCGACTGCCGAAGCGGAGCGCGCCGTACAGGTAGCTGGCGGCGACGGCGGCGAGTCCGGCGATGAGCACGACAGCGGAGGCGAAGGCGACGAGCGCACGCCAGAACGGCAGGTCGAACACGTAGAACGCGATGTCGAGGTGGAACTGGGGGTCGACGCGGCCGAACGGCGTGCGGTTGAAGTAGGCGAGCACGAGGCTCCAGCGCGGCGCGGTCGCGAGGCCGGCGAACAGTCCGAGGACCGACGGCACGCCGAACATGACGGCGCGGCGGAGCGGTTCGATGACCTGCTGGTAGCGGTCGAGTTGGGCGTTGAGCTTGGCGTAGACCGGCCGGAACCGGTAGGCGACGGCGATGCTGACGTACACCGGCACCGCCATGCCGAGGAAACCGGCGAAGAACATCGCGGTGCCGGCGAGCCACCGGGTGGTGAGGACGCGTTGGAACCCGAGCTGCGCGAACCAGAGGTAGTCGGTGTACAGGCTCGCGAAGACGAAGAACGCGATCACCAGCGCCGCCAGCACGATGATCGTGACGACGATCGGGATCCGCGGCGAGCGCCGCCGGACAGCGGACGATGTGTTCGTCACCAGGTGAGCTCCAGACGTGTCGACACGACGGCGTCGCAGCCGTCGGGACCCTGATCCTATGGGTTCGGGCTGACGATCACGCTGGGCGGAGCGCAGGCTGTGGAGCGTCGGTGGAACCGCCCGGAGCCGCCCCGGCGTGCCATGGACGGCGGCAGACCCCGGTCAGGATCCGCAGCGCGCCAGGTGGGCGGTGCTCGCGCCACTCCGGACGACGGACAGGTCGTGCACGGCCTGCCGGAGCGTCGACACCGCGTAGACGTCGAGCCCGTCGGGGACGTGTCCGGCGACCTCGTCGCAGTTGCTCTCCGGGGCCAGGAACACCGTCGCGCCCGCCGAGCGCGCACCGTAGAGCTTCTGCCGGATCCCACCGATGGCACCGACGTCGCCGTCGACGTCGATCGTGCCCGTCCCGGCCACGTGGGCTCCGCCGTTGAGGTGCCCGGGCGTCAGCTTGTCGATGGTCCCGAGCGCGAACATCATGCCGGCGCTCGGGCCACCGACGTCCTGCAGGCGGATCTTCACCGAGAACGGGAAGTCGTAGTGCTGGCTGACGCCGATGCCCAGGAGCACCGCACCGTCGGAGGCCTTCGGTGCGATCGAAACGGTCCGGGTGGCGCCGTCGCGACGGACCACGAGGGTGGCGGCCGTCCCGGCGCCGTTCGCGGTCACGCGCGCGCGGAGGGTGCTGGCGTCGCTGTCGTGCGTCAACGACCTCCCGTTGATCGACTCGATGACGTCGCCCTCGCGCAGGACGCCATCGGCCGCCGACCCGGGTTCGACCGCCGAGACGGTGAGCGTGGAGCCGACCGTGAACCCCTGGTGGACGAGGGCCGCCGCGACCGCCGCCTGCTGGGAGTCCGCCATGTCGGCGGCGTCCTGCTTGTTCACCTGCTCCGTGGTCTCGCCGGTCGGGTAGATCGCCTCGGCGGGGACGACGGCCTCGGACTTCGTGAACAGCGCGCGGATGACGCTGAGCCACGACGGGCGTTCGGTCTGGGTGCCCTCGACGCTCACGGTGAGCATGTCGAGCGCGCCCGCCGTGGGGTAGGTGGGGTGTCCCGACACCTGGATGAGCTGCACCCGCTTCGGCTTCGCCGCGGTGCCCTGCTGCTGCGTGCCGATGGTGTTGAACACCGGGCCCGGCAGTTCGATGACGTACGGGCTCGGCAGCACGGTGGCGAGGAGGGCGAGGACGACCGCGGCGACGACGAGCACCCAGCCGACGGTGCGAGCGCGGGAACGCGGGCGGGCAGGAGCCGGGGCGAAGAGGGTCAACGAGGTCCTTCCGACGGGCCGGTGCTCCGCGCGTCCCGGTCACGGGAGCGCGTGTTCGCCCACGGCGCAGCGCGAACGGGCGTCCGAGGGGCACGTCCCAGGTCCGGGTGCAGGGCAGCGGTTAGCGTAGTGCGCATGGCTGATGATCCGCAGCGGCAACCGGACGACGAGTTCCAGGAGATGCTGCGCCGCCTCCTCTCCGGCGGTGCCGACATCGATCCGTCCCAGCTCGCAGGCGCCGCGGGGCTCCCGAACGACCCGGCCTTCGTCGCCCGGCTGATGGGGCAGTTGCAGGACGCGGTCCGCGGCGGCGGCGACGGCATCGACTTCTCGGCTGCCACGGAGCGCGCGGTCGCGATTGCTCGCGAGGGCGGCCAGGGCGTCGACCCGGCGACGAGCGCCGCGCTGACGCAGGCGTTCCAGGTCGCCGCACTGTGGCTGGACGACGTCACCTCGGTCGCCGAGCTCACCGCGGCGCCGCGCCTCATGACACGCGAGCAGTGGGCGTCCGCGACGATGCCGGTCTGGAGCCAGATCGCCGAGCCCGTCGCGACGAGCATCGCCGACGCCCTCACCGAGGTCATCGACCAGCAGGCGCCCGAGGAGCTCCGGAGCATGCTCAGCGGTGCCGGTCGCATCATGCGGAGCGTCGGCGGCGCCCTGTTCGCGGTGCAGCTCGGACAGGTCGTCGGGCAGCTCGCGACCGAGGTCGTGTCCGGCGGCGACGTCGGGGTCCCGCTCCTCGACGACCAGCAGGCCGCCCTGGTGCCGCAGAACGTCGCCGCCTTCGCCGAGGGCCTCGACGTCCCCGTCGACGAGGTCCGGATCTACCTGGCGGTCCGCGAGCTCGCGCACGCGCGCCTGTTCCGCTCGGCGCGGTGGCTGCGCCTCCACCTCATCTCCTCGATCACCGAGTTCGCACGTGGCATCCACGTCGACACCTCCGCGATCGAGGAACTCGCGAGCGGCTTCGACCCCTCGAACGCCGAGGAGCTGCGCGACGCCCTGTCGAGCGGCGCCCTCATCCCCCCGCGGACGCCCGAGCAGGACCAGGCGCTCGCGCGACTCGAGACCATGCTCGCGCTGATCGAGGGCTGGGTCGACGTCGTGACCGCGGCGGCGACCACGCGCCTGCCCCGGTCGGCCGCCATCGCCGAGATGGTGCGTCGACGTCGCGCCGCGGGCGGTCCCGCGGAGTCCGCGTTCGCCACGCTGGTCGGTCTCGAACTCCGGCCGCGGCGGCTACGCGAGGCCGCGGCGATGTGGCAGCGGGTCGTCGACGAGCTGGGCCCGGAGCAGCGCGACGCGCTCTGGTCGCACCCGGACCTCGTCCCGACGTCCGCGGACATCGACGACCCCGACGCGCTCGTCGCGCGGCTGCGGGACCCGGGCACGGCCTCCGACGACATCGACCGCGCGCTCGAGGACCTGCTCAACGACACGACGGACGACCGTCCGCACGAGTCGCCGGACGGCACGGCGCGCGACGACGACTAGCGCTCGTCCACAGGTCCCGGTTCTCCACAACTGCCGGGAGGTCCGGGAACCGTCCGCCCCGGACCGGCGAGACTGCCGGACATGGGCATCCGCATCGATCCGTCGCTCGAGTTCGTCTGGCGCGACCTGCACACGGTGCAGATCGGGGTGGATCCGCCACGGGCTGTGGTCCCCGTCGCCTCTGTGGCGGAGGAGCGCTTCCTGACGTCCCTCCGGCGTGAGACGAGCCGTGAGGCCCTCCCCGCTCTCGCCGCCCAGGCCCGGTGCGGCCCGGCAGCGGCGGCCGGCGTGCTCGCGGCGGTCGCGCCCGTGCTGGTCGACCGGCCGGTCGCACGCCGACGGTGCGTCGAACTCCACGGATCCGGGCCGGTCGTCGACCTGCTGCAGGGGCACCTGCGCGGCGAGGGCGTGACGGTGGCCCAGCCCGATCCTCCAGCGGGGGAACCGCATGGACCGGCGACCCCGGAGGCCGACCTGGCTCTGGCGGTCGCGGACCACGTCCTCGATCCCGCCCTGCGGTCGGCGTGGCTGCTCCGCGACCTCCCGCAGCTCACCGTCGTCGTCGGCGACGGGCGCGTCCGGGTCGGCCCCGTCGTCGAGCCGGACCGCGGTCCGTGCCTGCACTGCGTCGAGCTCGCGCGGGTGGACGAGGACGATCACTGGCCCACGCTCGCGACACAACTGTGGGGGCGACGCGCCGCGCCGCTGTCACCCCACCGCGCGGCAGCGGTGGCCGCGATCGCGTGCCGCCTGGCGCTCGACCGGCTGGGCACCGGGACGGGCGCCGGACCGATCACGACCTCGGTCACCGACGGCGAGGGCGTCGGCGACGGCGACGGCGACGGCGACGCGTCCGCTGACCGGGACGCCACCACCGGTCACGCGGCTGGCGTGCAGGTGTTCGTCGACCGCGAGACGCTCGCGGTCACGAGCCGGACGCTGCTGCCGCATCCACGGTGCGCGTGCCGAGCGCTGCCAGGAAACGACTCGGCTGACGGTCTCCTCCGCGCCCCGATCCCCGCCGCGCCCACGTGACCGTCAGCGAGGCCCGCGCCCGCGTGACCCCGACGTAGAACAGGCGGCGCTCCTCGTCGACCTCGGCGTCCGTCGTCGCGTACGAGATCGGCAAGAGGCCCTCCGACGCCCCGACGATCGTCACGTGCGGCCACTCGAGCCCCTTCGCCGAGTGGAGGGTGGAGAGCGTGACGGCCTCGACCTCGGGCTCGTGATGGGTCGCCTCGCGGTCGACGAGGTCCGCCGCGAAGCGCTGGAGGGTGGTGCCGGGCGCGGCCTGCTCAGCGAGGCCCATGATCGCCTGGAGCGCCTCCCACCGGTCGCGCACCGCACCCGCACCGGCGGCATCGGGCGGCGACGCGGCCCAGCCGAGGGACCGCAGGACGTCGGACACGGTCTTCGTCACCGGCTCGTCCGTGATGCTCATCGCCGCACCCCGGAGGAGCAGCACGGCCTGGCGCACCTCGGGCCGGTCGAAGAACCGTGGGCCGCCCTGCACGCGCGTCGGGACACCCGCGCGCCCGAGTGCCGCCTCGAGCGCCGCGGACTGCGCTCCGATGCGGAACAGCACGGCGCACTCCGACGGCCGCGCCCCGCCGGCGATGCGATCGGCGACGCGGCGGGCGACCTCGCGCGCCTCGGCCGCGTCGTCGGCGACGGGGACGACCTCCGGTGGGTGCCCCGGCTCGTCCGTGCGGGCCTCCAGGTCGAGCGCCCCCGGCTGCCCGCGCATGAGCGTGTTCGCGACGTGGACGACCTCGGTCGTCGACCGGTAGTTCCGCTCGAGGCGGACGACCGAGGCGCGGGGGAAGTCGGTGCCGAAACCGAGGAGGTACCGGCTCGACGCACCCGCGAACGAGTAGATCGTCTGCGAGGCGTCCCCGACGACGCACACGTCGTCGCGGTCACCGAGCCACGCTCGGAGCAGGTCGTGCTGCACCGGGGAGACGTCCTGGTACTCGTCGACGACGAAGAAGCGGTACTGCTGCCGGACGTACGACGCGACCCGCGGTTCCGACTCGACCATGCCGAGCGTCGCGAGCAGGACGTCCTCGAAGTCGAGCTGCCGACGATCGTCCTTGAGGTCCTCGTACGCACGCATGAGGTCGACGACCCGGCGCGGCGTCGTCCCGGTCGGGATCGCGCGGTCGGCCGCGGCGGCCTCGTACTCCTCGAGCGTCAGGCGTTGCACCTTCCGCCACTCGACCTCGGCGGCCAGGTCGCGGAGGGCAGCGGTGTCCACACCCATGCCGATCGTGTCGGCCGCGTGCGCGATGAGGCGGCCCTTCGACTCGACGATGCGCGGCGCCGGACCCCCGATGGTGTCGGGCCAGAAGTAGCTCAGCTGGGACATGGCGGCCGCGTGGAAGGTGCGGGCCGCGACCTGACCGGCGCCGAGTGCTCGGAGGCGCGCGCGGAGCTCGCCGGCCGCGCGGGTCGTGAAGGTCAGCGCGAGCACGTGGCTCGGCGCGTACGTCCCCGTCGCCACGCCGTACGCGATGCGGTGTGTGATCGCACGGGTCTTGCCGGTCCCGGCACCCGCCAGGACGGCCACCGGTCCGAGCAGGCGCCGTGCGACGGTCCGTTGCTCCGGGTCGAGCGCCTCGAGCAGGCGTTCGGGGTCCATGGGCGATCTCCCCTCTCGTGCGGTTCGGTCCGGCTCGTCAGCGGGACGCCGGGACGCCGGGCCGATCGACGTCAGGGGACGTCGAGTTCGGCTCCGTACCAGTCCTCGATGATGGCGCGAGCGATCGAGGTCCGACCGGGCAGGTGGACCGAGCGTCCGGCGACCGCCGCGAGGTCCGCACGCGAGAACCAGCGGACGTCCATGATCTCGACACCGTCGGGCCGGATCGTCGAGGCGTCCCCGCCCACGGCGCGAGCGCGGAACCCGAGCATGAGCGACGCGGGGAACGGCCACGGCTGGGATCCGAGGTAGACCGGGTCCTCCACGTGGACGCCCGACTCCTCGAAGACCTCGCGGCGCACGGCGTCCTCGAGGCTCTCGCCCGGTTCGACGAAGCCCGCGAGGAGCGAGTACCGGCCGGGCTCCCAGGCGGCGTTCGAGCCGAGCAGCAGGCGGTCCTCGCCGTCGGTGACCCCCACGATGATCGCCGGGTCCGTCCGGGGGAAGTGCTCATGGCCCTCCGGGTCGCGCCGCACCCACCCGCCACGCTCGGTCGTCGTGGCGCTGCCGGTCCTCGGCGAGAACCCGTGCACCGCGTGCCAGTTCGCCATGGCCACGGCCTCGACCGCGATGCCGGAGTCACGGGCCGAGAGCTCGGTGCCGAACATCCGGAGGTTCTCCCACGCCGTGTCGTCCGGCTCGATCGCGGTGGCAGTGGCGTCGTCGACGAAGGCCGCGACGAACCGCGTACCGCGCGGTGCGTCCGGGGCGTCCGCGAGCGCGCGCCCCAGGTACAGCAGCGTGGTGCCCTCGGGGATCGCGGCCGCGTCGACGAACCGCAGGACACCGTCCGGCTCCCGCAGCAACGCGGCGCGGCGGACGGGCAGGAACCGCGTCTCGCGGTCGGCTCGGAGCAGCCGCTCGAGGTCCGGTGTCTCCCGGTACTCGCCGTCGCGGTCGAGCTCGTTCCGGGCGAGCGGCAGACGATCGACGAACTCCTGCGACACGATGCGGTCCTCTCTGCGATGCGCCCGGGCGGACGCCGAGACGGTGGGACGCCAGGCGGGACCGCCGCGTCGAGTGCGCGGCGATGATCGTCCGGGAGACAGCGTGGCGTCGGTTCGACACCAGGGCACCGACCTACCCTTGAGGACATGGCGGGTTCCCACTTCACTCTAGCGGCGTTGGCCACCACGGCCGTTCCGGGGCTCGTGGTCACCGGCACCCGGACGCTCGGTTCCGCGCAGGCCGGGGACTACGACTCGGCGGTCCTCCGTGACGCCGAGGGCGAGCAGCTCGTCATCCGACGTCCACGCAGCCAGCGAGCCGAGGGGCGTCAGTCGGCCGACCTCGTCGCCATCCGTGCGCTGAGCACCGGGATCCGGACGCGCCTCCCGTTCGCGGTGCCGGAGTACCGCGGACAGGCACCCATCGGCCAGACCCGTGCGATCGTGACCACCTACGTGGACGGCACGCACGTCGACCTCGGCGCGCTCGTCGAGCGACCCGATCTGGCGACCGCGCTGGGCGGCGCGATCGCCGCGGTCCACGCGCTCCCCACGAGCTTCGTGACGGACGCGGGACTGCCGTCGCTGACACCGTTCGAGATCCTCCGCTCGGCGGTGTCGGTGATGGACCGGGCCGTCGCCACCGGGCTCGTGCCGGCGGCGCTCACGGAACGGTGGGAGGGCGCCGCGCGCGACCAACAGCTGTGGCAGTTCACCCCGACGGTGGTGCACGGCGGTCTCGCCGCGGATCGGGTGCTCGTCGTGGGCGACCACGTCAGCGGCGTCCTCGGCTGGGGCGAGCTCCGGCTGGGCGACCCGGCACGAGATCTCGCCTGGGTCCTCAGCGCACGGAACGCGTCCGCCTTCGAGACGGTCATGCACGCCTACACGGCCGGCGGCGGCGCCCGGGACCGGCAGGTGCCGCAACGGGCGCGGCTCTACCACGAGCTCGAGACCGCCCAGTGGCTCCTGCACGGCGTCCAGGTGAAGAGCACCGAGGTCGTGGACGACGCGGTCGCGATGATGCACCGCCTCGTCGACGTGGTGCACTCGCCCCTCGCCCAGCCGCTCCAGGCCGCGTCGCCGGAGACGATGGAGATCACCGAGGTGGAGCAGCTGCTGTCGTCGACGGAGCGTCGGCACGCCTGACGATCAGCCGATCGCACGCACCCACGCGCGCTCCAGACCGGCTCGGTCGAGCAGTTCCGCTGGACGCACCTCGAGGTCGTCCGCGACGAAGTAGAAGACCGCGTCGACGTCCTCGACCGGCCGTCCGGTGAACTCCGCGTACGCCACGCGGTAGAGCGCGAGTTGGAGCTGCCGCCGCTCCAGGTCCTCGGCCCCGGACGGCGCGCGCCCCGTCTTCCAGTCGACGATCTCGATCCGCCCGTCGATCTCGTACACGGCGTCGAGCTTGCACACGACGCTGTGCCCCAGGAACGGGATGTGGATCTCGCGCTCCACCTCGACCGGGGTGCGGTCGGCCCAGCGGGACCGTGCGAACGTGGCCTGGAACTCGGCGAGCCGCCGGGCGTCGTCGTCGGACGGGGCAGCGGCCGTGCCGCCGTGCTCGTCGACGTCGGCGTCGAGCTCGCCGTCCCAGGCGTCGAGGGTCTCGAGCGACCCCGACGGCCGGGCCCGGCGCTCGACCCACTGGTGGAACAGGGTCCCGAGGCGGGTCGCCCGGTAGGGCCGCTCCGGCATCGGGCGACGGAGCCGCTCCGCGACCGCGGCGGGTTCGGTCAGGTAGTCCTTGAACCCCGAGGCCGGGATCCGGTGGGGCACGGTCACGACGTGACGGTCGCGGTGAGCGGCGCGTCGCTCGGCGAGCAGGAGGTCGAGGTCGGCCGCGTACCGTCCGGCGGCACCCGGGTGCGCTGCCCGCACCCGGTCGGCGGCCGCCAGGACACGCGCGCCCCGTTCGCCGAACGGCAGGTGGGGCCACGGCATGGTCGCGCCGGAGTCGGCGAGCGGGTTCTCGTCGAACTCGGTCCCCGCCGGGATCGCCTCCGGATCCACGACACCGGCGGCGACGAGGTCGGCGAGGTAGCGACTCGGCTCCGTCGGGCGCACGCCGGTCCCCCAGTACGAGCCGGTCACGAGCAGCGCCTGCCGTGCGCGGGTGAGCGCCACGTAGGTGAGCCGGCGCTCCTCGTCGAGGTTGCTGCGCCCGACGGCCTCCTTGAAGGTCGCGATCGCGTCCGCGACCGCCTTCTGGGTCTCGGCACCCCGCCAGGCGAGATGCGGGAGCTCGTCGGCGTCGCCGCGGAACTCGTACGGCAGCCGCCCGAAGCCGAGCCAGCCGGTCGAGCCCTCCTGCGGACGGGCCGGCAGCGCGCCCTCCACCATCCGCGGGACCGCGACGGCGTCCCACTCGAGCCCCTTCGCCCCGTGGATGGTCAGGATCTGGACGGTGCCGGGTTCCGGCTCCTCGCTCCGCGGCCCCATGTCGTCGCGGCGCGCGGCCGCGTCGAGCCAGCCGATGAACGAGCCGAGATCGGCTCGGTCGTCCGTCGCCACGAACCCGGCGAGTTCGTCGAGGAAGGCGTCGAGGTGGTCGGACGCGCCCTGCTCGTGCGCCGCGACCTCGACGTCGAGCCGCATCTCATGCACCACGAGCGTGACGAAGTCGACCAGGTCACCGCCGGCGCGGGCGCGGAGCGCCGCGAGGGCGGCACCGAGCGCCCGCATCCGGAGTCGCCCCTCGGCGCTGATGTCGGCGGTCGCCCCGTGCTCGTCGGGTGCGGTCGCGACGAAGTCGAGGGCGTCGACGAGCGACCCGTGCTCGCCGGCCGCGACCGAGCCCCGGAACGCGTCCGCGACCGCGGGGTCGAGACGCGCGTGCGTGTGGTCGCGCTCGAACAGCCACCGGCCGACGCGCTGCAGGGCGACGACGTCGGCGGGACCGATGCGCCAGCGTGCGCCCGTGAGCAGGCGGATGAGCTCGTTGCCGGCGGACGGGTCGTGCAGCACCCGCAGGCAGGCCACGAGGTCGACGATCTCCGGCCGCTGGAGCAGGCCGCCGGTGCCGAGCACGCGGTAGGGCACCTTGCGGTGACCCAACGCCGCGGTGAAGGCCGCGAGGTCCTTCCGGGCCCGGAGCAGCAGTGCCATCGACGTGCCGGGTCGCGCCGCCCGGCGGGCGGCGAACCAGTCAGCGACCGCAGCGGCTTCCTCCGGCAGGGTCTCGGGGAACCGTGCCTCGACCGTCCCGACCTCCGCACCCGGTCGGGGGCTGAGTTCCTCGACGCGGACGCGCGCGGCCTCGGTGAGCGGCGCCACGAGGGCGTTCGCCCCGACGAGCACCGACACGGGGTTGCGCCAGCTCGTCGAGAGCGCGTACGTCCTGGGCGACGGGTCGTCCGCGCCGAAGTCCCGGGGGAACCGTGCGAGGTTGGCCGCGCTCGCCCCGCGGAACCCGTAGATGGACTGGTGCGGGTCACCCACGGCCATGACGGGGTGCCCGCGGAACAGCCGCGCGAGGAACCGCGTCTGGACGACCGACGTGTCCTGGTACTCGTCCAGGAGCACGACCCGGTAGCGGGCGCGCAGGTCGTCCGCGACGCGCGGTGCCGCCTCGGCCGCGGCGAGGGCGAGGGCGATCTGGTCGGAGAACTCGACGAAGCCCCGCTCGGTCTTCTGGCGTCGGAACGTCTCGACCAGGTCCACCAGCGGCGCGAGTCCGCCGACGGCCGGCACCGTCCCGACCAGCGCGGCCGACGGCTTGCCCCGGGTGGCGGGGAGCTCGAGCAGCGCGGTGAACTGCTCCGCGAAGCGACGGAGCCGGTCCGGGTCGACCAGGTGCTCGCTCATCGCGCCGTTGAGGGCGACGAGCGCCGCGGTGACGGTGTCGACGTTCCGGCCCAGACCCGCCAGGCGGTCGTCCTGCGCGGCGACCACGACGCGTCGCGCGAGCTGCCAGGCCGACGGCTCCGTGAGGACCTGCGACTCGCCGTCACGCCCGACGAGCAGGGCGTTCTCGCGGAACACCGCGTTCGCGAAGGCGTTGTAGGTGGAGACCGTCGGGGCCTCGAAGGCGTCGGCGGGCTCGATCAGCCCGGCGCCCTCGAGCGCGGCGATCCGGTCGTTGATCCGCACGCCGAGCTCACCGGCGGCCTTGCGGGTGAAGGTCAGGCCGAGCACCTCGTCCGGGCGCACCGCGCCGTTCGCGAGCAGCCACACGACCCGGGAGGCCATGGTCTCGGTCTTCCCGCTCCCCGCGCCCGCCACGACGAGCGCCGGCGCGAGCGGCGACTCGATCACGGCGCGCTGCTGGTCGGTGGGGCGAGGCCGCCCGAGGGCGTCGGCGATCGCGTCCGCCGAGTACCGGGCCGCAGGGCGGGCTGCCGCGTGCATCGCAGCCGACGGGACCGCCGCCTCCGCCGATGCCGTCGGCGCGACCTCGGCGTGCCGGTCCTGCTCCGCGGTGGGGACGCCGTTCACCAGGTGACCTCCCCGACGACGTGGATCCGGCACTCGACACCGGTCCGGGCGCGCTCGCAGTGGTCGTCGACGTGGGCGACGAACACCCGCCCCGCCATGCCCTCGGCGACCGTGTGCAGGCGCTCCCGGTAGGACGCGCGGGCATCGTCGTCGAACGCGGGCTGGATCCGTTCCGTGAACGCGTGCCCACCCTGCCCGCTCGCGACGAACACGAGCCGTGCGTCCGACACGGGGACGTCGGCCGGGAGGCCCTCCACCGCCCCGTCGGCGAGCGCGAGCTGGTACGCACCCAGCTGTGCGTGCTCCGGCATGGCGGACTTGCCCGGCATCGTCGTCCCCGTCTTCAGGTCGACGACGCTGACGGTGCCGTCGGGCGCTTCCTCGATCCGGTCGATGCTGCCGCGGAGGCGAGCGGGGCCGGTCACCAGCACGAACGACGCCTCGGCACCGAGGACGCGACGGCCGGCGGCGGCAGCGGTGCGGAGGTAGTCGCTGAGACCCTCGATCATCCGCCGCGTCCGAGCGCGTTCCCGCTCGGCGATCCAGTCGGACTCGAACACGAGCTCGGACCACCGGTCCTCGACGCTGCGCCAGAGCGACTCGACGTCGACGTCGGTCGCGTGCTCCATGGCGTCGTGGACGATCGTCCCGATGCCCATGGCCGGGCTCGGTGCGCCACCGCCGAAGGACTGGGCGAACCAGTGCAGCGGGCACTCCTCGAAGGTCCCGATGCGCGACGGCGACACGGCGACGGTCGGGGGCACGGCCTCCCCGCCGTCCTCCGGCACCACCGGTTCCGCCGTCAGGTCGACGAGGGGTCGGTCGGTGCTCGGCTCGGCTATGCCGTACCACTCGTCCGGATCGGCCCCGGGGACGCCCTCCGCCGCCAGGCGTGCCAGGGCCGATGCGGCTTCCGGATCGCCGGTGGTCACGACCCGTCGGCGCAGGGACCCGGCCATGCCCCGGAGCGAGAGCGGGTGGGGGTTCGGCGTGCGGTCGGGTGGCACCGGGACGAGCCGGAGGAAGGGGCTCGGAGCCTCGTCGTCGTTGGCGATGCTGCCGAGCACCACCTGTGTCGTCGCGCGGGACACCGCCCTGGCGAACAGCCGCAGCTCGTCGGCGACCACGGCGGCGCGCTCGTCGGTCGGTGTGCGCTCGATCCCGGCGGCGGCCCGGACGAGGCCGTCGGGGTCGAGCAGGCTGCCACGGACGCGGGTGTTCGGCCACACGCCGTCCTGGAGTCCGAGCACCACCACGACGTCGCACTCCACCCCGATGGTCGCGAGCGGCGTCACCACGCGGACCCGGCCGGCGGTCCGGTCGGGTCCGATCGTGTCCTCGGGCAGGTCGGCGCCGAGCAGGTCGTCCACGAACACACGCGCCGGGGCGTCCGGTGTGCGTTCGACGAACCGCTTCGCCGCCGTGAACAGACCGACCACCGCGTCGAGATGCCGGTCCGCCTCGGCCGCGCCGACACCGCCGGCGGCCGACTGCCCGCCCCACGTGCGGGCGAGTCCGCTGCGCTCCCACAGCCCCCAGAGCAGTTCCTCGATGCTGGCGCCCCCGGCGGCATCGCGGCGCGCCCGCTCGAGGCTCGCCGCGAGGCGTCCGGCTCGGCGCGCGAAGCCCGCGTCGATCGTCGTGAAGCGGTCCGGGCCGGAGAGCGCCTCGACCAGCAGGTCGTCCGCCGGGCGCGTGCCCCCGGCGGCGAGCTCCTCGCGGCGCAGGGCGAGCCGCAGCCGCCGTACCGCGAGGGCGTCGAGGCCGCCCAGCGGCCCGGACACGAACGCGGTGGCCAGGGCGGGGTCGAGCGCGCGGACCCCGAGGGCGACCGCCGCCGCGTCGATGAGCGCCCGAGCGGCGACGTCGTCCCGCGGGCGCGCCGGAGCACTCGCGGCGGTGGCGGGGACCTCGGCAACGGCCAGGGCGCGGACGAGGTCCGGCACGGCTGCCCCGCTCCGCGTGACGACGACCATGCGCTCCCACGGCACGCCGTCGAACAGGTGGTGTTCCCGCAACCGACGGGCGACGGCGGCCACGAGGCCGGCGCGGCTCGGGGCCTCCAGGTGCACCACGGCGTCGGCCCGGTCGTCCGCAGCCGCGGCGGCCGCCACCCGCTGCCGCCCCGCGGCCGCCGCACCGATCCGGGCGGTGACGGCGCTCACGAGCGCCCGGATCGCGGGCGGGTGTCGGTGGACGGTGTCGAGCACGACCTCGTGCACGGCCGGCACGCCGAGCCGGACCGCCAGGCGACCGAGCACGTCAGGCTCGGCGCCGCGGAACGCGCTCGAGGCGATGTCCGGATCGCCGAAGGCGACGATCCGCACGCCCTGTCGGGCGAGCGCACCGAGGAACGCGACCTCGCCCTCCACGAGTTCCTGGGCGTCGTCGACGAGGACGTGGCGGAGCGCGGCGACCGCGGGCGGCACCTCGCCCCGCGCCACGGCCGCGGTGGCGAACGCCACGAGTTCCGCCGCGTCGAGCGCGGTCTCGCGGTACGCCGTGACCGCCGCGCGGTACTCGTCGACGAGGTCCCCGACGGCCGCCCACTCCGGGCGCCCGTGGTCGCCTGCGAGCTCGCGCATGTCGTCGGGCTCGATCCCGGCGGCGACCGTGCGCATCATGACGTCGCGCAGCGCGGTCCGGAAGCCGGCACGTTCGCGGACGGCAGGGGTGATCGGATCGGGCCAGGCCGGGCCGGTGCCGTCGACGGCGTGCCCGGCGATGAGGTCGGCGAGGACCGCGTCCTGTTCCCCACCGGTCAGCAACGTCGGGGCCTCCTGCCCGACGAGCGCTGCGGCGTGCGTGACGACCTGGAAGGCGAGCGAGTTCACGGTCCGGGCGAGCGCGCCGGGCACCACGCGGTCCGCGGCCGCCGCCAGGCGGTCCCGCAGCGCGGTGGCGGCCGGACGCGACGACGTCAGGGTCAGGACGCTCGTGTACCCGTCGGCGCTGACGCCCCCGGGCTCGGACAGCAGGTGGGCGACGAGCTGCGCGAGCACCGTGGTCTTGCCCGTGCCCGGCGCACCGATCACGGCGGCGCACGTGTCGTGCGGCAGCGCGAGCACGGACCGCTGCGCGGGGTCCAGGAGGACCGGGGCGACGACCACCGCGGCACCCGCCCGCCCGCGGCCGGTCAGCCCGGCGTCGCGCAGGACGGCACGGCGGGGCGCACTGGTCGTCGAGGTCGCGGTCGGCACGCCGTCACGCTACCGAGGGCCGCCGACACCACCGGGACGGCGCGCATGTGCGCTGTGGGTGAACGCCGGAGCCCGCCCCTGGGCCCTCGGATACGCTGTGCTCGTGGACATCAAGATCGGCATCACCAACAGCCCGCGTGAGATCGCCTTCGAGACCAAGCAGACGGCCGCCGACATCGAGCAGGCCGTGTCGGCCGCGCTCTCCTCGGGCGCCACGCACCTGTCGCTCCAGGACGACAAGGGCCGACGGTTCATCGTCCCGGTCGCGTCCCTCGCGTACGTCGAGGTCGGCTCCGAGGAGTCGCGCCGCATCGGTTTCGTCGCCTGACCCCTCGGTCCACATGGAACTCCTCTTCGCCGTGCTCGGCGGGATCCTGACCGGCCTGTTCGCGCAGATCGTCGTGCCGTGGCACGTGACGCGGGGCGTGTTCCTCGCCCCCGCCGTGGGCGGGGCCGTCGCGGCCGTGCTGTGGGAGGCCCTCACCTGGGCCGGGTGGTCGTACGGCCAACCCTGGATCTGGGTGGTCACGCTCGTGGTCGCCGGCGTCGTCGCGCTGGCGACGGCGTGGTCGGTCGGGCGCCGGCGGGAGCGCGCGGACGCCGCGTTCTTCGAGCGCCTCCGCACCGTCGGTACCGCTTCCTGACGCATCCGCCGGGAGGCCCGGTCGGCCGGGAGCACCACGGTCCGGAGCGGAGACCCGGACCGGGTCCGGGATCCGCACCGGGTCCGGTCACCCGGTTCGGCTCAGGCGGTCAACCCGAGGGCGTCCATCCGCCGGGTGTGGGCCGCGATGAGCTCGGTGAACACCGGCTCGAGGCGCTCCTCGTCCTCACGGGCGTGCGAGGCGAGCGCCGACCGCGCCACGAGCAGCGTGTCACCGACGAGGCGCCGCCCCCACATGGCGAGGCGCGAGGCCACGAGCGGGTCGCGGGCGATGTCCGCCGTCAGTTCTTCGACGACCGCGGGCTCCTCGCGCGCGTCGAACACCCCACGCAAGCGGTTCCGGACGTCCGTCGGCAGCGACCGGGCGAGGTTCGCGAACAGGTCGTTGAGGATCCCGGCCGTCACGTAACCGGTGAGGATCGACTCCGCCCAGTCCGCACCGGCCGTCCGTCTGAGGAACGCGTCGATGGCCTCGCGGTGGGGCTCCATGAGTTCCGCCGGCTCGTGTCCGGACCGTTCGATCTCGGCCACGATGGCGCGGTGCCGATCGAGCGCGGTCGTGGCGAGCACGCCCGTGACGAGGCGCCCCGACATGGTCGGCGCCGAGGCACCGGCGCGCCCCATGGCCTCGTACAACGACAGCTGCAGGTACGCGGCCTGGCCCAGGTAGACGGTCAGTTCGGGCGAGACGTCGTCGAGTTGGAGCCGCTCGACGGACGCGGCCGCGCGGGGGTTCCGCGACGCCAGCCAGCTCGCCGCGAGACGCGCGCGTCTCCGGTTCCACCACGACACCACCGGACCAGCATAGGGGCCGCGCGCGTGCCCCATCCCCAGTCCGCCAGCGTCCCGAACTGCGGAAATGCGCAGAACGGTAGACTGAGCGGACTCCCCGACAACGAACAGGGTTGAACTCTTTGACTTTCTCAGATCTCGACATCGAGCAGGACATCGTCGACGCGCTCGCGGCCAAGGGCATCACGGAGCCCTTCCCGATCCAGCAGCAGACGATCCCGCTCGCACTCACCGGCCAGGACATCATCGGCCAGGCCAAGACCGGAACGGGCAAGACGCTCGGCTTCGGCCTCCCCCTCATCCAACGGCTCGGGCACGACCCCGAGCCGGGCGTCAAGGCGCTCGTCGTGGTCCCGACCCGCGAGCTCGCCGTCCAGGTGTTCGAGGACCTCGAGCTCGCCGCGTCGAACCGTCCGGTCAAGCTCGCCGCGATCTACGGCGGCAAGGCGTACGAGGGCCAGATCGAACAGCTCAAGGACGGCGCGCAGATCGTCGTCGGCACGCCGGGTCGCCTCATCGACCTCCACCGGCAGCGGGTGCTCGACCTCGGCCACGTGCAGGAGATCGTCCTCGACGAGGCCGACAAGATGCTCGACCTCGGGTTCCTGTCGGACATCGAGCGCATCTTCCAGTCGGTCCCGGCGGTGCGCCACACCATGCTGTTCTCGGCGACCATGCCGGCCCCGATCGTGGCGCTGGCCCGGCGGTTCATGTCGAAGCCGATCCACATCCGCGCTTCCGACCCGGACGAGGGCCTGACCCAGGCGAACATCAAGCACCTCATCTACCGGGCGCACGCGCTCGACAAGGACGAGGTCATCGCCCGGATCCTCCAGGCCGACGGGCGCGGCAAGACCGTCGTCTTCACGCGGACCAAGCGCGCCGCGGCCCGGCTGATGGAAGAGCTCCAGGACCGCGGGTTCAACGCCGCGGCGGTGCACGGCGACCTGAACCAGGAGCAGCGGGAGCGCGCGATGGCCGCGTTCAAGGCCGGCAAGCGGGACGTGCTCATCGCCACCGACGTGGCAGCGCGCGGCATCGACGTCGACGACGTGACCCACGTCATCAACCACACGATCCCGGACGACCCGGACACCTACCTGCACCGGGCCGGGCGGACCGGCCGCGCGGGCAAGACCGGCATCGCGGTGACGTTCGTCGACTGGGACGACCTCCACAAGTGGTCGCTCATCAACAAGGCGCTCGACTTCGGGCAGCCGGAGCCGACCGAGACCTACTCGTCCAGTCCGCACCTGTACACCGACCTCGACATCCCGGCCGGCACCAAGGGCCGTCTGCCCGGTTCGTCCCCGCACGCGGCCGCGCCGGCCAAGCAGCGGTCCGAGGGCGGCCGGTCCGAGGGCGGCCGGTCCGAGGGCGGCCGGTCCGGGTCCGGGTCCCGCTCGCGCACCCGGTCGGGAGGCCCGACCACGACGAGTGCGCCCGCCGTGGGCTCCGACGCGGTCGGCGCGGAGCCGGAGGCGGCGGAGACCACCGCCGGCACGACCGGTCCCGAGGGCAGCTCGCCGCGGCGTCGGCGTCGCCGCCGTCGTGGTGGCAGTGGTCAGGCCGGGACGACGGCCGCCGACGCGGCGGCCACCGGCGGCGGGTCCGCGGGGTCCGCGGCGAGTTCGTCCGCGGCGAGCGGTCCGGCTGCCGAGTAGTCCGCACACGGTGGTCGTCCGGCGACGACCACCGTGACGGGTCCCGTCGACGCGCGTCCAGCCTCCCGGCCGGACGCGCTTCGCTCGTCAGACGGTGAGTCGGGATCCCTCGCCGACGACCGGTTCGGAACCGGTCGCGGACGCGACGATGGTCCGGAACGCGCGCTCGGCGGTGCGGTGCTCGCCGAGCCGGTTCGGCTTGCCGGTGCCGTGGTAGTCACTCGAGCCGGTCACGAACAGCCCGTAGCGGTCCGCCCAGTCGAGCAGGACGCGCTTGCCGTGCGTCAGGTTCTCGCGGTGGTCGACCTCGAGCCCGCCGAGTCCGGCCTCGACGAGGTCCTCGAGCGCTCGCTCGTCGAGCACGATCCCCCGGGTCGACGCCGCCGGGTGCGCGATCACGGGGACCCCGCCCGCGGCACGGATGAGCTCGACGCCGGCCAGCGGCGACGGCGCCTCGTGGGGCTCGTAGTAGCCCGCGGCGGGGTGCAGGATGCCGCGGAACGCCGCGCTGCGGTCGGCCTCGAGCCCGGCGGCCACGAGTGCGTCCGCGATGTGGGGTCGGCCGATCGTGGCACCCGGGCTCGCCTGCGCGATGACGTCCTGCCACGACACCGGGTGGTCGCGGGCGATCCGCTCGACCATGCGCATCGCACGATCGACGCGGCCCTCGCGGATCCGCTGCGTCTCGGCGACGAGTCCGGGGTGGGTGGGATCGACGAGGTACCCGAGCACGTGCACGCTCCGGTAGCCGATCCGCGTGCTGAGTTCGAGCCCGGGCAGGAGCGTCATCGGGAGCGTCCGGGCCGTCGCGATGGCCTCGTCCCACCCGGCCGTGGTGTCGTGGTCCGTCAGCGCCAACGCGTCGAGGCCCGCGGACGATGCCGCACGCACCAGGTCGGCAGGCCGCTCGGTGCCGTCCGAGACGCTCGAGTGCGTGTGCAGGTCGATGAAGGGATCGGGCACCCGGCCATGCTAGCCGTGGACTCCCCGGTGCCCTGGCGATCGACGCCCACGGCGCCCGGGTCGGTGCGCGACGCATGGTGGGATGATGTGAGCATGGCCGAGCCGACTCCCCGCGCGACGAGCAACCGATCGACGACCCCCGGGTCCTCGACCTTCAAGGACCACATCGCTTCCAACTGGGCGGAACACGACCGCGCACTGCCCGACGCACGCGAGCAGGCATCGTTCGCTGCGGAGCGCCGGGCACGGCTCTCCGCGCTGCACCCGGGCCGGACCCTCGTGGTCCCCGCCGGCCAAGCGAAGGTGCGCTCGAACGACTGCGACTACCCGTTCCGACCGCACTCCGCGTTCGCCCACCTGACGGGCTGGGGCACGGACGCGGTCGTCGGGTCGGTCCTCGTCCTGACGCCGAGGGCCGACGGCCACGACGCGACCCTGTACTTCCGCGCGAGTGCGGGCCGGGACTCCGAGGAGTTCTACGCGAACCCCGAGATCGGCGAGTTCTGGGTCGGACCGCGCCCGTCGCTCGAGGCGGTCGCGGCGGACCTCGGCATCGCGACGCGCGATCTCGGCGCATTCGCCGACGTGGCGGACCGGCTCGACACCGACGCGCTCCTCGTCCGTGACGCCGACCCCGCGTTCACCGAGGCGCTCGACGGCCGGCTCGGGGTCGCGGTGGGCGGGATCGACGCCACGAGCGACACGCCCGCGACGGACGACGTGCTCGCCCGCGACCTCAGCGAGATGCGTCTCGTCAAGGACCCGTACGAGGTGAACGAGATGCGTCGTGCCGTCACCGCGACCAAGCACGGGTTCGACGACGTCATCGCGGACTTCGACACGGTCCTGGCACACCCCCGCGGCGAGCGCATCGTCGAGGGCACGTTCAACCGTCGCGCCCGGGCGGACGGCAACACCGTCGGGTACGACACCATCGCCGCGGCGGGCTCCCACGCCTGCATCCTGCACTGGACCCGGAACGACGGTGCCGTCGCGCCGGGCGACCTCATCCTCATCGACGCCGGGGTCGAGGTCGAGAGCCTCTACACAGCCGACATCACGCGGACGTTGCCGGTCTCCGGGCGCTTCACGGAGGTGCAGCGCCTGGTCTACGACGCGGTACTCGAAGCCGCGGACGCCGCGTTCGCCATCGTGCGCCCGGGCATCACCTTCCGCGACGTCCACGCGACCGCCATGCGCGTCATCGCCGAGCGGACCGCCGAGTGGGGCTTCCTCCCGGTGAGCGCCGAGGAGTCCCTGCGCCCGGAGGCCCAGTACCACCGCCGCTACATGGTGCACGGCACGAGCCACCACCTGGGGCTCGACGTGCACGACTGCGCGAAGGCCCGTCGCGAGCTCTACCTCGACGGCACGGTCGAGGCCGGCATGGTGTTCACGATCGAGCCGGGCCTGTACTTCCAGGAGGACGACCTGACCGTCCCCGAGGAGTTCCGCGGCATCGGCGTCCGCATCGAGGACGACATCCTGGTCACCGAGGACGGCGCGGAGAACCTGTCCGTCGGCATCCCCCGCACCGCCTCGGACGTCGAGGCCTGGGTCGCGAGCCGCTGAGCCCAGAGGTCGACCGGTACCCTGCTGCCCGTGAGCACCCCCGAGACGCGCCCGTTCACGATCGCGCCGGAGCACTTCGACGCCCCTGACGCCGTTCGCCTGCGCGCCGCCCAGCGCATCGAGATCGACGGCACGTACGGGCGCGACACCGAGCCCGGCGAGAAGCCCACGGCCGAGCCCATCGCGGTGTTCTTCGTCGCCCGCGACACCCACGGCGCGCCGCTCGGCTGCGGCGGACTGCGGGTGGTCGAGGACGGCGTCGTCGAGATCAAGCGCATGTACGTGCGGTCCGAGGCGCGCGGCACCGGGGTCGCCGCGGCGCTCCTCGCCCAGCTCGAGGTCGCCGCACGGACCCTGGGGGCTCCGGCGCTCGTCCTCGAGACCGGGACGGAGCAGCGTCGGGCGATCCACTTCTACGAGCGCGAGGGCTTCACCCGCATCGCGAACTTCGGCCCGTACGTCGGCGCTCCGTTGTCGGTCTGCTACGCCAAGGTGCTGACGGCCCCCGAGGCGTGACCGACTGACCCGCGTGCGGCTGGCCCCGCGCCGTCCACGTGCTCAGTCGGCCTGGTCGTCCCGCCGGCCGCCCTGGTGGCGGCGGTCCTCGGCGCCCTCGTGGTCGCCCGAGTCGTCGGATGCCGGCTGCGCGGGCGTCGGTGTCGGTGTCGGCGTCGGCGTCGGCGTCGGGCTGACCCGTTCCCCGTAGCGCGGCGGCTCGTCCACCGGTGCCTGCGGGCCCGGCTGGCCGGGGCGGGCCTCCTGTCCGGACGGCCGCTCGGCCCGGACGGCGCCCGGTTGCCCCTCCTGCCCGTACGGCGGCTGCTGCTGCTGTCCGGACGGCTGCTGCTGTCCGTACGGTGGCTGCTGTTGCTGCCCGTACGGCGGCTGCTGCTGCTGCCCGTACGGCGGCTGCTGCTGCTGCCCGTACGGCGGCTGCTGCTGCTGCCCGTACGGCGGCTGCTGCTGCCCGTACGGAGCCTGGCCGTGCCCACCCTGGGGCGGTCGGCCGGGGTACTGCGGCCCGCCGAACTGCTGGGGACCCGCCGCCCAACCGCCCTGCTGCTGACCGAGCAGCTGCCGGGCCCGCATCGTGAGCTGGGGGTCGACGATGATCTGGTAGTTCATGGCGAGGACCTGGTGCACGCTCGTGAAGTCGCGCTGCCGCCGCGTCACCGAGAAGCTCACGACCCCGTAGAGCATGCCGAACGCGGCGCCGATGAGCGCGGCGGCCCAGAACGACCCGCCCGGCGCTCCGGAGAACAGCGTCAGCACGATCCCGAAGAAGAACCCGAGCCACAACCCGCTGAGTGCACCGGCGAGCGCCGCGCGTCCGTAGGTCAGCTTGCCCGTGACCCGCTCGACGGTCTTGAGGTCGTTGCCGACGATCGACACCTGTCGGACGGGGAAGTCCGCCGCGGCGAGCTGGGCCACGACGCGCTGGGCCTCGGGGTACGTCTGGTACGTGCCCAGGACGTCGCCGCGCGGTGGGGTGGGGAACGCGGCGCCGGGACGACCGAACGGGCTCTGAGTACTCACACAGGGCATCTTCCACCAGCACCCTTGGCGCCCGACGTGAACCAGGTGCGAGCGACTACGCTGGACGGGTGAGCGCCACGAAGGTCTTCGTCGCCCGCCTGGCCGGGTGCTCCGTCTTCGACCCCGCGGGCGATCGCGTGGGCCGCGTCCGTGACGTCCTCGTCGTCTACCGCCGAGCGGATCCGCCCCGGGTGGTCGGGCTCATCGTCGAGGTCCCCGGCAAGCGCCGCATCTTCGTCTCGATCGGCCGGATCACCTCGATCGGCGCCGGACAGGTCATCACGACCGGGCTCGTCAACATGCGTCGCTTCGAGCAGCGCGGGGGCGAGGTCCGGGTCATCGCCGAGATGCTCGGTCGCCGGGTGCTCGTGACGCGGGACCGCGTCCGCGCCACGATCGAGGACGTCGCGATCGAGGACCGCGGCCAGGGTGACTGGGAGGTCGCGCAGCTCTTCCTCCGCAAGCCGAAGACGACCCCTTCGCCGTTCGGCAAGGGCCCGACGACGTTCGCGTCCTGGAACGAGGTCACCGAGGAGGACACGCTCCCCGGCGAGTCCCAGTCGGCCGAGCACGTCATCGCCGCCTACTCCGACCTGCTGCCGGCCGACCTCGCCTCGACACTGCTCGACCTCCCCGCCGAGCGCCGACTCGAGGTCGCGGGCGAACTCCCCGACGACCGTCTCGCCGACGTGCTCGAGGAGATGCCGGACCAGGAGCAGATCGCCATCCTCTCGGGCCTCGAGGACGCCCGCGCGGCCGACGTCCTCGACCAGATGCAGCCGGACGACGCGGCGGACGTCCTCGCGCAGATGCCGGACGAGCGGAGCGAGGCCCTGCTCGAGCTCATGGAGCCGGAAGAGGCCTCCGACGTCCGCATGCTCCTCGAGTACGCGCCGGACACCGCCGGCGGGCTCATGACGACGGAACCGGTGATCGTCTCGGCCGACGCGACCGTCGCCGAGGGTCTGGCACTCATCCGCCGACACGAGCTCGCTCCCGCGCTCGGCGCCGCGGTGTGCGTCACCCTGCCGCCGTACGAGCCGCCCACCGGACGGTTCCTCGGCTTCGTCCACTTCCAGCGCATGCTGCGCTACCCGCCGAACGAGCGCCTCGGCACGCTCGTCGACACCCAGCTCGAGCCCGTCCGCGTCGACGCCAGCGCGGCCGAGGTCACGCGGATCATGGCCACCTACAACCTCGTGTCCGTCCCGGTCGTCGACGACGCCCACCGTCTCGTCGGGGTGGTGACGATCGACGACGTCCTCGACCACGTCCTGCCGGATGACTGGCGAAGTCAGGACGGGCCCTCCGGCCCGGCCTCCAGACCACGGCAACGCACGCGCAGGACCCCGGTGACAGCCGGAAGGAGGACCACAGGTGGCACGAGCACGAGATGACGACCGTCGCCGCACCGACCGCAACGAGCTCCGCCTCGACTCGCCGAAGGGCATGCGGACGCGGGTGCTGCCGAGCCGACGCCGCGGCCGAGGGGACGCCTTCGGCCGACTGACCGAGGCGATCGCACGCGGCATGGGCACGCCGTGGTTCCTCGTCGGGCTCACGCTGTTCGTCGTGGTCTGGATGGGCTGGAACACGCTCACCCCGGCGGCTTGGCAGTTCGACTCCGCAGCGATCGGGTTCACCGCGCTGACGCTCGTGCTCTCACTGCAGGCGTCGTACGCGGCACCCCTCATCCTGCTGGCGCAGAACCGGCAGGACGACCGCGACCGCGTGCAGTTCGAGCAGGACCGGCAGCGCGCCGAGCGGAACCTCGCGGACACCGAGTACCTCGCCCGCGAGGTCGTCGCGCTGCGCCTGGCCGTCCGGGACATGGCGTCGAAGGACTTCATCCGCTCCGAGCTCCGGTCGCTCCTCGAGGAACTGGATCGTCGCGACGAGGCAGCGGCCGCCGCGGCCGCAGCGGCGGCGTCCGACGCCGCCGACGCCGCCGCGAAGGCCGGACAGGAGACGGCGGCGAGCGGTCTGCATGGCTGAGGTCGCGCCTCCCGGTCGACCCGCGACGACCGGTGACGTCGCGCTCGCGGGTGCCGTCGTGGCCGCGCTCGGTCGTGTGCTCGACCCGGAGATCCGCAGGCCGGTGACCGAACTCGACATGGTCCGGAGTGTCGACGCCGAGCCGGGAGGCACGGTGCGGGTCGACCTGCAGCTCACGATCGTGGGGTGCCCGGCCGCCGACACCATCGAGCGCGACGTCCGCGCGGCCGCCGCGAGCGTGCCCGGCGTGGCCGACGTCGTCGTCGACCTGTCCGTGATGTCCCCGGCCCAGCGGTCGGCCCTGACGGAGCGGCTGCGCGCGGGGCGCCCGCGCGGGGTGCAGTTCACCCCCGAGACCCTCACCCGCGTCGTCGCCGTGACGAGCGGCAAGGGCGGCGTCGGCAAGTCGACCGTCACCGTGAACCTCGCGGTGGCGCTCGCCCGCCGCGGGTTGCGCGTCGGCGTCCTCGACGCGGACGTGCACGGGTTCAGCGTGCCGGGCCTCCTCGGGCTCACCGACGAGCGTGGGCGGGCGCCGCGGCCGACGCGGGTCGACAGCATGATCCTGCCGCCGGTGGCCCACGACGTGAAGGTCGTCTCGATCGGGATGTTCGTCGACGACGCCTCGACGGCCGTGGCCTGGCGGGGGCCGATGCTCCACCGCACGATCACCCAGTTCCTCACCGACGTGTGGTTCGGCGACCTCGACGTCCTCCTCCTCGACCTGCCGCCCGGCACCGGTGACGTCGCGATCTCGGTCGGGCAGCTGCTGCCCCACGCCGAGGTCCTCGTCGTCACCACACCGCAGGCGCCGGCGGCGGACGTCGCCGAGCGGAGCGGCGTCGTGGCGCGCCAGACCGGTCAGCGGGTCGTCGGTGTCGTCGAGAACATGGCCGGCCTCGTGCAGCCGGACGGCAGCGTCCTCGAGCTCTTCGGGTCGGGCGGCGGTGCCGAGACCGCCCGACGGCTGTCCGTCGGGCAGGACGAGCCCGTGCCGGTGCTCGGGAGCGTGCCGCTGTCGGTGGCGCTGCGCGAGGGCGGGGACGCCGGCGTCCCGGTCGTCGCGGCACACCCCGAGGACCCCGCTGCCGTGGCGCTCACCGCCGTCGCGGACCGTCTCGTCGGGATGGGCCGCGGTCTGGCGGGCCGGAAGCTCGGGCTCGGCGTGCGGTGACCCGCTCGACGGGGCGTCAGCGCGGTCGCACCGCTGGGTTCCGGTCGAACACCGGGATCACGCGGTTCGACCGGAAGCGAGCGGTGCGCCCCGGCGGCGGGAGGCTCGGGTCAGGTCGCTTCGCCGTCGTACGGCGCCGCCTCGCCCGCCTCGAGGGTCTCGACGGGCGCGGTCGCCCGGACCGCCGGCGGGGTGATCGGCTGCGGCGTCTCGCCCACGGAGTCGGCCAACAGCGCGTCACGGATGATGCGCCGGGGGTCGTACTGTCGCGGGTCGAGCTTCTGCCACTCGATGTCGTCGAAGTCCGGCCCCATCTCGTCCCGCATGCGGGTCTTCGCGGTGTCGGCCAGGCCGCGGAGCATCTTGACGAACTGCGCGAGCTTCTGCGCGTACATCGGGAGTCGCTGCGGGCCCAACAGGAACACGGCAATGATCCCGATGACGAGGATCTTGTCGAACGAGATGGACACGGGAGAAGGGTAACGCCTCCGGCGGTCAGGTCACCCGTAGAGTTGATGGCCGAGGAGTGTGCGTGTCAGAGAAAGAGTCGAACTGGAAGTTCGCGGAGGACATCGTCGCGGAGCCCGAGGTCGTGGCCCGTGCGCGGGAACACTCCCTCGAGCTCGGCGTCGAAGCGGTGTCCCCCGCCGTCGGCGCCCAGATGAGCGTCATCGCGGCGGCGTCCCGCGCCACGGGCATCATCGAGATCGGGACGGGGCTCGGCGTCTCGGGGCTGTACCTGCTCGCGGGTGCCCCTGACGCCACGCTCACGACCATCGACGTCGAGGTGGACCACCAGCAGTACGCGCGCGACGCGTTCCTGCACGCCGGTGCCGTGCCGAGCCGCGTGCGCCTCATCCCCGGTCGCGCCGCCCAGGTGCTCCCCCGCATGAACGAGGCCTCGTACGACGTCGTCGTCGTCGACGCGGACCCGGAGAACGTCATCGAGTACGTCGAGCACGGGCTGCGGCTCGCGCGGATCGGCGGGACCGTCCTCGTCCCCCACGCCCTCTGGCGCGGCCGGGTCGCCGATCCCACCAAGCGCGACCGGGCGGCGACGGACTTCCGCACGCTGCTCACCGAGGTCTCGACGTCGGGGGCGGTCCGGAGCGCGCTCTCGCCCGCCGGTGACGGTCTGCTCCAGATGACGAAGGTCACCAGCTGATCAGAGCAGGTGCCGCAGGTACCGCTCCGGCGCGTCCAGGTAGGCGCGCCAGTTCCTGACCAGCTCGAGGTCCTCCCAGGCGGACGGCCGGATGCCCCACTCGCCCACCTCGTGCACCTTCGCACCGGGGAACGACGCCAGGATCGGCGAGTGCGTCGACAGCACGATCTGCGCCCGCGGATCCGTCAGGACGTCCTGCATGAGCCGCATGAGCTCGAGACACCCCTGGAACGACAGCGCCGACTCGGGCTCGTCGAGCAGCCAGAGACCCGGCCAGGTGGACCGGTCGGCGACGAAGTCGAGGAACGCCTCGCCGTGGCTCCGCTCGTGGAACACCGGTTCGGGCCGTCCGCCCGGGTGCTGCTCCAGGTAGGTGAAGAACCCGTACATCGTCTCCGCGCGCAGGAACGTGCCGTTGCGCTCCGCGCCGGGGTCCCGGACGAGCCGCAGGTGGTCGCCGAGTGTCGACTCGGACGCACGCGTGCGGTGCACCGCTCCGGTCGACCCGCCCTCGGCGTTCAGTCCGAAGGCGATGGCGAGCCCCTCGACGATCGTCGACTTGCCCGCGCCGTTGTCGCCGACGAGGACCGTGCACCGATCGAGGTCGAGCCCGGACTCGAGGACCTGCGCGACCGGTGCGAGGGTCGCGGGCCACACGCCGCGGGGCATGGGGTCGCCCCCGCGCTCCTCGATGCGACGGACGGGCAGGCGCGAGGCGGGCATGCGCTCATCCTGCCCGATCCGGGAGGCCCGCTGACCGCCGTCCGGGGAGGCGCGGCGACGGCGATCCGAGCGGCCCGGCGACGGCCGCTCCGGCGGCGGAGACGACGAACCGCCCGGGTCCGAGGACCCGAGCGGTTCGTGTGGTGCGTCGTGACGACTACACCGAGACGACCTCGGCGAGTGCGTCGTGGAGTTCCTTCGCCTCGGCATCGTTGACCGAGACGACCAGACGGCCTCCACCCTCGAGCGGAACCCGCACGATGATGAGTCGACCCTCCTTAACAGCCTCCATCGGCCCGTCACCGGTCCTCGGCTTCATGGCTGCCATCAGATGTCCCCTTTCGTGCAGTACATGCCCGTCCATTATCCGGCACGGAGGGCCGATCTGCGAAACCATCCAGCTCGACGTACCCCGAACCGCCCCGGGAGCCGGATCACGGCGGCGTCCAGTCGTACCCGTTGATCCACCAGCAGGAGTACATCCACGCCACCTGCAGCGCGATCGAGACGGCCACCACGGCGACGCGGTACGTCACCCATCGCGGGCGGGCGACGATCGCGAGCATCGGGAAGAGCGGCATGAGGATGCGCCAGGTGCTCGACTGCGGGAAGAACACCGCGAGCAGGTACACGAAGTACGACGCCGACCAGACCCGCAGCTCCGGCCCGATCGCCCGGGCAGCCGGCATGAGGAGGAACCCGGCGAACCCCGCGAGCACGAGCACGAGCAGGACGCCGCCCGCGGGCTCGTGGAACCACCAGTCGAACCCCTGGATCCACGGCGCGAACGGGACCAGTTCGTGTCGGCCGATGTAGGACTGCCGCCAAGCGAGCTCGGTGTCCGTGTACGCCTTCGGCACCCCGGTGACCGCCCACGCGATCGTCGGCCACGCCAGCCCGACGAGCCCCGCGACCACGGCCACGACCGCCGGCGGGATCGCGGCGCGCAGCGACAGGGGGTCCGCGGCACTGCGGCGCACGAACCGCAGCACGAGGTAGCCGACCATCATGAGGGCGATCGCCAGGCCGGTCGGCCGGGTGAACCCGAGGACGACCACGACGGGCAGCATCCACCAGAACCGGCGCGTGACGAGCAGCCACAACGCGAGCGTCAGGAGGAACACCCCCATCGACTCCGCGTAGGCCACCTGGAACATCGTGGACACGGGGGCCACGCAGAACAGCACCGTCGCGAAGGTCGCCGTGCCCTCGGGCAGGAACCGGCCGACGAGACGCCGGAAGAGCAGGGCCGCCGCCCATCCGAACAGCACCGAGACCGTCACCGCGACGACCGCGTACCCCGCCCCGGTCGCCTCCATGAGGCCGCGGACGAGGAACGGGTAGGCGGGCATGAAGGCCCAGGCGTTCTCCGTCACGGCGCCGTCGGTCCCGATCGGCAGTGTCGCGGGGTACCCCGTCTGGGCGATGAGGGCGTACCAACGGCCGTCCCAGATCGTCGCGAAGTCGAGGTAGCGCGGCGAGGCCAGCGTGAACGAGTTCTGGGTCTGGACGCGCGCGAACGCGGCCAGCAGCCCGAAGGTCACGATCCGCGCGAGGACGTACACGATGGTGACGCGGAACCACCACGGCACCATCCGGTACTGCACGAGCAGCCGGACCCGGACCGGCCGTCGCGGGCGCTCCCGCTCCGGCCTCGCGGTCGTCAGGCCGTCAGCCACCGCCGGAGGCCCTCCTCGACCGCGGTGATCTGCGCGACCGGCACGCGCTCCTCGTCGTGGTGGGCGAGCGCCGGGTCCCCGGGGCCGTAGTTGACGGCGGGCACGCCGAGCGCCGAGAAGCGGGCGACGTCCGTCCACCCGTACTTCGGCTTCGGGGCGGCGCCCCCGACCGCGGCGACGAACTCCTGCGCGAGCGGCGCGTCGAGCCCGGGGCGCGCACCGGCCGCGAGGTCGACGATGGTGACGTCGTACCCGTCGAACAGTTCGGTGACGTGCGCCACGGCCTCGTCCGCGGAGCGGGAGGGTGCGAAGCGGTAGTTGACGTGGAGCATGACCTCGTCGGGGATCACGTTGCCCGCGATGCCGCCGGTGATCCCGACGGCGTTGAGGCCCTCGCGGTACTCGAGACCGTCGACCTCGACCGTGCGCGGCTCGTAGGCGGCGAGACGGTCGAGGGCCCCGGCGATCTTGTGGATGGCGTTGTCACCGATCCAGGAGCGGGCACTGTGCGACCGCTGGCCGTACGCGCGGACCTCGGCGCGGAGGTTCCCGTTGCACCCGCCCTCGATCTGGGCGTTCGACGGTTCGCCGAGGATCGCGAAGTCCCCGGCGAGCAGCTCGGGCCGCGTGCGAGCGAGGCGCCCGAGGCCGTTCAGGGCGTCGCTCACTTCCTCGTGGTCGTACCAGACCCACGTGACGTCCACGGTGGGGTCGACGAGGTCGTGCGCGAGCTTGAGCTGGACGGCACACCCGCCCTTCATGTCGACGGTGCCGCGGCCCCACAGGACCTCGGCGTCCGCTTCGGTGCGGGTCTGGGTGGGCAGGTTGGCGTTGAGCGGCACGGTGTCGATGTGACCGGCGATGACGACCCGGCGATCACGGCCGAGCCGCGTCCGCGCCACGATCGCGTCGCCGTCGCGCGCGACCTCGAGGTGGTGGAGCGGCGTGAGCACGGCCTCGATGGCGTCCGCCAGTCCGCCCTCGTTCCCCGACACGGACTCGACGTCGCAGATCGCGCGCGTGATGTCGATGGACGAAGCGGTCAGGTCCAGCGTGGCGACGGGCATGGGGGCAGCCTAGCGGGGCCGCCCCGGCACCCGACCGGGAGGCCCGCGACCGCCCGCCCGGACACGCAGGACGAGCGGCCGAGGGGGGCCGGGCCTCCCGTCCGGACGGTCCGCGGACGGACGGAGGGGCGCCGCTACCCTGGTGCCCGTGACCGAATCGAGCAGCAGCACCGACGCCCAGCAGCGTGACCCGGACGCCGTCGGCGACGACCGGGTGCCGACACACGCGTGGGGGCACGGTCTCGCGACGATCGCCGCGGACGGCACGGTCCTCGACACGTGGTTCCCGGCGCCGCGGCTCGGCCGACGGCCCGAGGGCACGGACGGTGCCGTTCCCGCCGACCTCACCGAGGCCGCCGGCGACGACCCGCGCCGCGCCGTCCGGCTCACGGTGACGACCGTCGAGATCACCCTCGACGCCGCGCCCGCCTCGACCCCGGATGCGTACCTCCGGCTCCACCTGCTCAGCCACCTGCTCGTGCGGCCGAACACGATCGCGCTCGACGGCGTGTTCGCGCACCTGCCGACCGTGGTCTGGACGAACGCGGGTCCGGTCGCCGCCGACGACTTCCCGCGACTCCGACCGGCACTGCAGCGGGCCGGGATCGTCGCCCACGCGATCGACAAGTTCCCCCGGCTCCTCGACTACGTCGTGCCCGACCGCGTCCGCATCGCGGACGCCGCACGCGTCCGGCTCGGCGCGCACCTGGCCCCGGGCACGACCGTCATGCACGAGGGCTTCGTCAACTTCAACGCGGGCACCCTCGGCGACGCCATGGTCGAGGGCCGCATCTCGCAGGGCGTCGTGGTGGGGCACGGCAGCGACATCGGTGGTGGCGCCTCCATCATGGGGACGCTCTCCGGCGGCGGCACCCAGCGCGTGCGCATCGGGGACCGCGCGCTCCTCGGCGCGAACGCAGGGCTCGGGATCTCGCTCGGGGACGACTCCGTCGTCGAGGCGGGCCTGTACGTCACGGCGGGCACGAAGGTCACGCTCGTCGGCGCGGCCCCCGCCCCCGACGGCACCCCCCGGACCGTGAAGGCCGTCGAGCTGTCCGGCGCGCCGAACGTGCTGTTCCGCCGCAACTCGCGGACCGGCGCCGTGGAGGCCCTGCCCCGGTCCGGCACGGGCATCCAGCTCAACGCGGCGCTGCACGCCTGACGGGCGGCCGGTCCGGCCGGCGCCGGGCCGGCCGGTCCGCTCCCGTTCCGTACGGGAACAGCCGCGGGGGCAGCCGCGGGGATCAGCCGCGGGGGTCAGCCGCGGGGCGGCAGGTCGCGCTCGGCGTGGCCGAGGTACAGCTGCTGCGGCCGACCGATCTTGTTCTGCGGGTCGGTGTTGAGCTCGCGCCACTGGGCGATCCACCCGGGCAGCCGGCCGATCGCGAACAGCACGGTGAACATCCGCGGCGAGAACCCCATCGCCTTGTAGATGACGCCCGTGTAGAAGTCGACGTTCGGGTACAGCTTCCGCGACACGAAGTACTCGTCCGCGAGCGCGATGCCCTCGAGCTCCATGGCGATGTCGAGCAGGTCGTCCTGCACCCCGAGTGCCTCGAGGACCTCGTGGGCGGACTCCTTGACGAGCTTGGCCCGGGGGTCGTAGTTCTTGTAGACCCGGTGCCCGAAGCCCATGAGCTTGACGCCGTGTTCCTTGTTCTTCACACGCTCGACGAACCGCGACACCGGCTCGCCCGAGTCACGGATCTTCGCGAGCATCTCGAGCACGGCCTCGTTCGCACCACCATGCAGCGGACCGTAGAGGGCGTTGATGCCCGCCGAGATCGACGCGAACATGTTCGCCTTCGTCGAGCCGACGAGTCGCACGGTGGACGTCGACGCGTTCTGCTCGTGGTCCTCGTGCAGGATGAGGAGCCGCTCGAGCGCCTTCGACAGGACCGGGTTGACCTCGAACGGCTCGGCCATCGTGCCGAAGTTGAGCCGCAGGAAGTTGTCGACGAAGCTCAGCTGGTTGTCCGGGTACAGGAACGCCTGCCCGATGCTCTTCTTGTGCGCGTAGGCCGCGATCACGGGGAGCTTGGCGAGCAGGCGGACGGTCTGCAGCTCGACCTTCTCGGGGTCGTCGACGTCCATGTCGTCCTCGTAGTAGGTCGACAGCGCGCTCACCGCGCTCGACAGGACGGACATCGGGTGCGCCGAGTGCGGCAGGGCGTCGAAGAGCCGCCGGAGGTCCTCGTGCAGCAGCGTGTGCCGCCGGATGCGGTCGTCGAACGCCGCGAGTTCGTCCGCCGTGGGGAGCTCGCCGTAGATGAGGAGCCAAGCGACCTCGAGGTACGTGCAGTTCGCCGCGATCTGCTCGATCGGGTACCCGCGGTACCGGAGGATCCCCTGCTCGCCGTCGATGTAGGTGATCGAGCTCTTCGTCGCGCTCGTGTTCACGAAGCCGTAGTCGAGCGTCGTGAAGCCGGTCTGCTTCGTCAACGTCGCGATGTCGATGGCCGACGCACCGTCCGTGCTGCGCAGGATCGGGAACTCGGCGGTGCCTCCCGGGTAGTGGAGGACCGCGGTGGGTGCCGCCTCGTCCGGGGTGCCGGTCGGGGGCAGTGTGGCCGCCTTCTGAGCGTCATTGGCAGTGTCAGTCACGACGACAGCCTAAACCGACGACCGTGGCGCACGCGCACGGGAGGCCCGGCGCCCGTCAGCGCGGAACCGGCGACTCCGCCGCGTGGTCGGCGACCGGACCGGTCCCGGACGACCGCAACCGCACGACCGCGGCATCGATGCGCTCGTCGGTCGAGGTGAGGGCGATGCGCACGTGCGAACCACCAGCACTGCCGTAGAACGTGCCCGGTGCGACGAGGATCCCGAGTTCCGCGAGCGCCGCGACCGTGGTCCAGGCGTCCTCGCCGCGCGTCGCCCAGAGGTACAGCCCGGCCTCGCTGCGGTCGATCCGGTAGCCCGCCGCCACGAGTGCCGACGCCAGGCGGTCGCGCCGTCCCGCGTACCGCGCCTTCTGCTCGCGGACGTGGGCGTCGTCGGCGAGCGCGACGATCATCGCCTGCTGCACCGGCGCCGGGGGCATCATGCCGGTGTGCTTGCGGACGGCCAGGACCTCGGCCAGCACCCGCGCGTCACCCGCCACGAAGCCGGCGCGGTAGCCGGCGAGGTTCGACTGCTTACTCAGCGAGTACACGCTGAGCACGCCGTCGTGCGTGTCACCGACCACGCGGGGGTCGAGGATGCTCGGCGTCGGGGTGTCGTCGTACGGCGGCTCCCACCCGAGCTCCGCGTAGCACTCGTCGCCCGCGATGACCGCGCCGAGGGCACGGGCTCGCTCGACCGCGACCCGGAGCTCCTCGATCGACAGCACGCGGCCGTCGGGGTTGCCCGGCGAGTTGAGCCAGACGAGCTTCGTCGACGCCGGCCAGGACGCGGGGTCGTCGGCGGCCAACGCCTCGGCGCCGACGAGGGCCGCGCCGAGCTCGTAGGTCGGGTAGGCGGCCTCGGGGAACACGACCGTGTCACCGGGGCCGATGCCGAGCCACAGCGCGAGTCCGGCGATGAACTCCTTCGACCCGATCGTCGGCAGGACCTCGTCCGTCGTCAGGGTGATCCCCTGACGTCGGCCGTACCAGGCGACGATGGACTCGCGCAGCGCGGGGGTCCCGGCCACCTGCGGGTAGGCATGGGCGTCCGTGGCGTCGGCCAGAGCGCGACGGACGAGCTCGGGCGTCGGGTCCACGGGCGACCCGACGCTTAGGTCGACGATGCCGTCCGGGTGGCCGCCCGCGCGATCCTTCGCGGCGGCGAGCTGGTCCCAGGGGAAGTCCGGCAGGTCGAGCGGCACGGGTCAGCCCCGCGGCGGCTCGGCGAGCACGACCGGGTGGTCCTGGTGGATCACACCGACCTTGGCGGCGCCGCCCGGCGACCCGATCTCCTGGAAGAACTCGACGTTCGCCTTGTAGTAGTCCGCCCACTCCTCGGGGAGGTCGTCCTCGTAGTAGATGGCCTCCACCGGGCACACCGGCTCACACGCACCGCAGTCGACGCACTCGTCGGGGTGGATGTAGAGCGAGCGGTCGCCCTCGTAGATGCAGTCGACCGGGCACTCGTCGATGCAGGCGCGGTCCTTGACGTCCACACAGGGCTGGGCGATCACGTACGTCACGGTTCTTCGGTGTCCCTTCGAGGCGGCAGCGTCGAGTCTACTCCGGGCGGGTGGGCGTCCCCGCCGTCGGCCATGGCGTCGACGGCGGCCGGACCGCGCTCTCGGCCGTCGGCGGGGACCGTGCCCGCCGGCGGAACGCCGCGAGGGGGCAACGACGGCCACGCGAGCACGAGCATCGCGATCACGGCCGGCCCGAACGTCCACACGTACCCGGCCGTGTTCGCGAGGACGAGCGGCGAACTCGTCCCGCCGACCGCCACGAGCACCTGGGTGACGAGCAGGACCCCGAGCGCCGCCGCCGTCACCATCCACCGGGAGCGGAAGACGAGCCGGACGCCGAGCAGCAGGCACGCGACGAGCAGCGTCGTGATCACCATGCCGACCGGGAGGCTCCCCAGGGTCTGCTGGTGGGTGATCGTGCCGAGGCCGCCGACCACGGCCCCCGCTGCGAGCGCGGCGACGACGAGCAGTGACTGCACCCCCCGGCCGTGCTCGGCGAACGACTGCGCCGCCGGCGCTGCGGGTGGCGCGTCGTGCCGGAAGCCCTCGCGCGCGGGCGCCTCGAGCCGGGCGCCGTGCGGCATGACGTACGTCAGGCGCTCGGGCTGCTCGGGGTCGAGGGGATCGACCGTGAGCTGGCTCCGGTACTGCTCGAGCGCGGCACGCACCCGGGGGCGCACCGGCAGCACGTCGACGACGAGGTCGGCCTGACCGCTGTCGGCGTCGACGATGGTCGAGAACGGGACGTCCTCGGCACGGGCGGCGTACCGGGCAGCCGCATGCACCCGCACGTGGTCCGGGTGTCCGTACCCGCCGTCGTCCGCGTAGCTGACCACGGCATCGGCACCCGTCGAGCGGATCGCCGCGCGGACGTCGTCGACGACCTCCCCCAGGTCCGCCGCGGTGAGCGAGTCGGCCGGCGCGTCCTCGGCGGCCGTCGCCCGCCCGTCCGCGGCCCACCGCATGCCGGAGTCGCTGTACCGACGCGGCGGCAGGTCCGTGGGACGGGCGCCGGGGCCGCCGAGCCACAGGTGCCGAGGCCCGCCGAGCGCGGCGAGCGCGGCCGCGATCTCGGTCTCGCGGTGCGCGGCGACCCGGGGCGCGTCGCCGAAGAGCGGCGCGAGCGCCGGCGTGAGCATCTCGCCGCGTTCACCCCGTGTCGCGGTGAGCACCGTCACGTCGGCACCGAGTTCGACCAGGGTCGCGATCGTGCCCCCGGTCGCCAACGTCTCGTCGTCGGGGTGGGCGTGGACGAACAGGACACGCTCGGGGCGCGTCGCCGGGGTGGGCGTGGACATCGCCACCCAGGGTACGGGATCGGCTGGGATCGGCTCGGTGGTGGAGCGCCGCCGGACGGCGGTCAGCGCGGGGTGACGATGTACGTCGCGGTCACGCCGTCGTGGCCGGTCGAGAAGGCGAGCACCACGCGGTACCGGTCGCTCCGGAAGAGGCCGAATGCGCTGCGGGCGTCGCTCCGCACGGCACCGTCCGCGAAGCCGTCCGCGGTGAGCCGAGCGTGTGCCGTCGTGAACTCCGCGACCGAGGCGACGCGGACCTGCACCACCCAGCCCGACCCGGCGGGTCCGCTCCCCCCGCCGAGGACCGTGCCGTCGACGAGCGGGACGGCGTGGGTCGGGAACCCGGCGGGGACCGCACCGTCGGTCGTCACCGCCGCGCCCCGCAGGGCGGCGTCGAGCGCGCCGTCGATGCCGCCGGCCACCTGCCGCATCCCGCGCTGGATCGAACCGCCCGTGACGCCCTGGAGGCCCGACCGGACGCCCGACGCCACCGACGACGCGACCGCCGTCCCGACCCCCGAGACGTGGTCGGTGATCCCGGCGCAACCCGTCAGCCCGACGGCGAGGACCGCCAGGACCGCGGCCGTCGGCACGACCCGCGGTCGCGCCGCACGGCGATGCGCCCGACCGGAACGCGGCGTGCGCGACATCAGGCGAGCCAGGCCCGGGTCGCCGCGACGAAGGCGTCCACCCCGACCGGGATCGACGCCTCGGCGAGCGGGGCGAAGAACGGCGAGTGGTTCGTCGGGACCTCGGCGCCGTCGGCGAACAGCGCCGGGTCCGTCGTGCCCGTGAACCAGTACACGATGGGGGCCTCGGCCGCCGTCGCGAGGTCGCCGACGTCCTCGCTCGCCATGCCGAGCACCGAGTCACCGGCCACGAGCGACGGCACGACCCCCTCGAGGGCGGCCAGCACGCGCCCGGCGGCGTCGGCGTCGTTCACGAGGACGTTCGCCCCCGGCCGCACCCGGACGAGTGGCTCCTCGAGGCCGCCCGCCGCCGATTCCGCCGCGACGATCCGGCGCACCGCCTGCTCGACCTGGTGCCGGGTGTCGTCGGTCTGGGCACGCGTGCTCACCTCGATCGTCACCTCGTCGGGGATGATGTTGGCGCGGGTGCCACCGTGGATGCTGCCGACGGTGACGACCGCGGCCTGCCGGGGACCGACCTCCCGGGCGACGACCGACTGCAGCCGGACGACCGCCGACGCGGCGGCGACCACCGGGTCACGGGTCGTCTGCGGCGCGGAGCCGTGGCCGCCCCGGCCGCGGAACGTGATCGTGAACCGGTCGCTCGCGGCCATCACCGGCCCAGACCCGACCGTCACCCGTCCGACCGGCTCGGGCGCGGTGTGCTGCCCGAGCACGACGTCGGGGCGGGGGACGCGACCGACCAGGTCGTCGTCGACCATCGCGCGGGCACCGCCGATGACCTCCTCGGCCGGCTGGAACACCGCGACGACGGTCCCCGCCCACGAGTCCCGCGTCGCGATGAGTCGCTCGAGCGCACCGAGCAGCCAGGTCATGTGCAGGTCGTGACCGCACGCGTGCATCGTGCGGGTCTCGGAGCCGTCCTCGTCGACGGCGGTGTGGACGCTCGCGTACGCCAGGCCCGTTCGCTCCTCGACCGGCAGGCCGTCCATGTCGGCGCGGAGCCACACCACCGGGCCGGCAGCGTTCTCGAGGACCGCGACCACGCCCGTGCCACCGACCCCCGTGGTCGGTTCGAGGCCGAGCGATCGGAGATGGTCCGCGACGACACCGGCGGTCCGGTGCTCGGCGAACGCGAGCTCGGGGTGCGCGTGCAGGTCGCGGTAGATGTCGAACAGCGGGAGCGTCGTCACCCGACAACCGTAACCGGCTGCCGTCGACGCGACGGGCATCTCGTCCGGGAACGACGACGCCCGCCGGCTCCGGAGGGACCGACGGGCGTCGTCGTGTGCGGAGGGACCGCGGCTCAGGCGTCCTGGCGCTTGAGGCGCGCCGTGGCCCGGGCCCGGGACTGGGCGTCGAGCTCGACCTTGCGGATCCGGACGGCGTCGGGGGTGACCTCGACGCACTCGTCCTCGCGCGCGAACTCGAGGCACTCCTCGAGCGAGAGCTGCCGGGACGGCGTCATCGACTCGAACGTGTCGGCCGTGGACGACCGCATGTTCGTGAGCTTCTTCTCCTTGGTGATGTTGACGTCCATGTCGTCGGCGCGCGAGTTCTCGCCGATGACCATGCCCTCGTAGACCTCCTCGGTCGGGTTGACGAAGAACGTCATCCGCTCCTGGAGGTTCGTGATCGCGAACGGGGTCACGACGCCGGCGCGGTCGGAGACGATCGAGCCGTTGACGCGCGTCTGGATGGGGCCGGCCCACTCGCCGTACCCGTGCGAGATCGCGTTCGCGATGCCCGTGCCGCGGGTCTCGGTGAGGAAGGCGGTGCGGAAGCCGATGAGCCCACGCGACGGGACGATGAACTCCATGCGCACCCAGCCCGTGCCGTGGTTCGTCATGTTCTCCATGCGACCCTTGCGCGCGGCCATGAGCTGCGTGATCGCGCCGAGGTACTCCTCGGGCGTGTCGATCGTCATGTGCTCGTACGGCTCCTGGAGCTTGCCGTTCTCGTCACGCCGGGTGACGACCTGCGGCTTGCCGACCGTGAGCTCGTAGCCCTCGCGCCGCATCTGCTCGACGAGGATCGCCAGGGCGAGCTCGCCGCGGCCCTGGACCTCCCACGCGTCGGGACGGCCGATGTCGACGACCCGGAGCGAGACGTTGCCGACGAGCTCGCGGTCGAGGCGGTCCTTGACCATGCGCGCGGTGAGCTTGTGCCCCTTGACCTTCCCGACGAGCGGGCTCGTGTTCGTGCCGATCGTCATGGAGATCGCGGGATCGTCGACCGTGATGGTCGGCAGCGGGCGGACGTCCTCGGGGTCGGTCAGGGTCTCGCCGATGGTGATGGTGTCGAACCCGGCGACGGCGACGATGTCACCCGGGCCGGCCGACTCGGCGGGGAACCGGTCGAGCGCCTTCGTGATGAGGAGCTCCGTGATGCGGGCGTTCACGACCGAGCCGTCGTGCTTGACCCACGCGACGGTCTGCCCCTTCTTCATGGTGCCGTGGAAGATGCGGAGCAGCGCGAGACGACCGAGGAACGGCGAGGCGTCGAGGTTCGTGACGTGCGCCTGCAGCGGGTGGGTGTCGTCGAACGTCGGCGCCGGGACGTGCTGGAGGATCGCCTCGAACAGCGGCTCGAGGTCGTCGTTGTCGGGCAGGGTGCCGTCGGCGGGCTTGTTGCGGCTCGCGGCACCGTTCCGGCCGGACGCGTAGACGACCGGGACGTCGAGGATGGCGTCGAGGTCGAGGTCGTCGACCTCGTCCGAGAGGTCCGACGCCAGCCCGAGCAGGAGGTCCTGGGACTCGGCGACGACCTCGTCGATGCGCGAGTCGGGACGGTCCGTCTTGTTGACCAGCAGGATCACGGGGAGCTTCGCCGCGAGCGCCTTGCGGAGCACGAAGCGCGTCTGGGGCAGCGGGCCCTCGGACGCGTCCACGAGCAGGACGACGCCGTCGACCATCGAGAGGCCGCGCTCGACCTCGCCACCGAAGTCGGCGTGGCCCGGGGTGTCGATCACGTTGATCGTGATGCGTCCGCCGTCGTTGAACTCGGCCGCGTGGATCCCGTTGTAGAGCACCGAGGTGTTCTTCGCGAGGATGGTGATGCCCTTCTCGCGCTCGAGGTCGTTCGAGTCCATCATCCGGTCCTCGCCCTCGAAGTGGGCGTCGAACGAGTTGGTCTGCGTGAGCATGGCATCGACCAGGGTGGTCTTGCCGTGATCGACGTGTGCCACGATGGCGACGTTGCGCAGGTCGGACCGGGTGGCGAGCGCCATACAGGACTTCCTTAGAGCGTGAGGGAGAGGATCGGGCAGAATGCCCGGCGTCCGAGTCTACCGGGCGCGGACGACCCGGAGGGACCTTGGACGAGGACGTCGACACGCCCACCGCGAACACCGCTCCGCCGACGTCCCGCGGCCGGCTCGCCGCCGAGGTCGTCATCGTCCTCGCCCTGTCACTCGGGGCGAGCGCCGTGTACTCGATCGTCGAGATCGTCGACGACCTGACGAAGACCACGGCGCTGGCGTCGCAGACGACGACGCTGAACACGTCGCAGGACGACCGCTCGCTCTTCGACCTGCTCGACCAGCTCATCGGCGTCGCCGTGGACCTGGCGCCGGTCGCGCTCGTCGCGTTCCTGCTCTGGCGGAGCGCGCGACCACACCTGGCGCGGCTGGGGATCGACCGCTTCCGCCCGCGTGCGGACCTCGGGGGCGCCGCAGGTCTGGCCCTGCTCATCGGCGTCCCGGGGCTCGGCCTGTACTTCGCCGGACGGGCGCTCGGCATCACGGTCGACGTCGTGCCCACCGCGCTCGGCACGTACTGGTGGACGGTCCCGGTGCTCCTGCTGTCGGCGATCCGCTCCGGCCTGCAAGAGGAGGTGATCGTCGTCGGTTACCTGTACGAGCGCCTCGGCCGGCTCGGGTGGGGCCGCTGGACGGTGATCACGTCGACGGCGGTCCTCCGCGGCAGCTACCACCTGTACCAGGGCTTCGGCGCGTTCGTCGGCAACGCCGTGATGGGCATCGTGTTCGGCTGGGTGTACACGCGGTGGGGGCGGCTCCTGCCGCTCGTGATCACGCACTGCCTGCTCGACGCCGCGGTGTTCGTCGGCTACCCGTACGTCGCGTCGGCGTTCCCACACCTCTTCGGTGCGCACTGACCGCTCCGTCGATCGGTTCGGCGCCCACCGACCGCGCATCGGATCGGCCGAGACACCGGCGACGGCCCCCAGATCGAGGGGGTTTCACAGGTCAGCGGTCCAGTGAGCGTCCGAGGACGCCTACCGTGGAGGCATGGCGATCCCCGGCGTCGGCGAGCTGGCTCCCGACTTCACCCTCCCCGGCACGCTCCTGCGCCGCGGAGAGCGGACCGACGACGCCTACTCGCTGCGCGCGCAGATCGGCCGGACCGTCGTGCTCGCCTTCTACCCGGGGACGCGACGCCCGTGTGCACGGCGCAGATGTGCAGCTACGAGCGCGAGCTCGACGAGTTCCTGGAGCTCGGGGCCATCGTCTGGGGGGTCAGTCGCCAGGGACTCGACTCGCACGAGTCGTTCGCCCGCGGGGCTTCGCTGTCGTTCCCGCTGCTCGCCGACACCGCGGGCGAGGTCGTCCGTGCGTACGGTGTTCGAGCCCCGGGCGTCGGTGTCCGGCGCTCGGTGTTCGTGATCGGCCCGGACGGGGTCGTGCGGTGGCGCCACGTCGGCCTCGTCGGCATGCGGTTCCCGAAGGCCTCGACCATCCGCGAGCACGTCGAGGCGCTCGTCGCCTGAGGGCCAGGACCGGAACCCGCGACCCCCGTTCCGGCGCCCACCGCTCCGCCGGGGCGGCATCGCCGACGCGCGGTGTTCCACTGGACACGGCGCGCCCGGGATGACGTCTTCGACCGGGGGGCTTGACACCCGAACGGGGGGTACCCGTTAATTGGTATCGGAGAGTCAACCTCCTTCAGGACTGTCTCCCCGGGGAATCGGGTCTTTCTCCGGTTCGCGGTGCGTGTCACGCCCGCTCGGCAGAATGTCCCCGGGGAGACCTCTCCCCACTCAGGGACCCGCACCGCATGCTCCACCGCAACACGCAGCACTGCAAGGAGGAATCCGCAGACCGCTGCGGCCCCCGCCGACGGGTACGGCAGGAACCGCAGCTGTCGGCTCCGTTCCCACGACGACCACGGGTAGGTCGTCCGGGAGCGTCCGGCGCAGCACCGGCGATGACGACGGGTACGTCATCGCCGGTGCAGCGGCCACTCGTGTCTGCGACCATGGGAGCGTGAGCGTGCCGCACGACGACCCCGTCCCGTTCCGGCTCGTCGCGCCCGCGATGCGCCGCTTCGCCGTCGCCCTCTGGATCGTCGCCGTCGCCCTCGTGCCCATCGGGCTCATCACCGACGGCCCCCGCGCACTGCTGCTCGTCCCCGCCCCGTCCGCGTTCACGGCGTGGTTCGCCTGGACCGCTCTCTGGCGTCCCCGCGTGCTCGCGACCGCCGACGGCGTCGTGGTCGTCGACGTCCGTCGCACGACGCGGATCGCGTGGGGCCGTGTGCTCGAGGTCCGATCACGGTTCGGCCTGGAGGTCGTCACGAGCGAGGGTGACCGCCGCACGTGGATCGCCCCGCGGCCCACCGCGCGTCTCCGCCTGACCCCCGTCGCACCGCTCGGACCGGGAGGCCCGGCGCAGGCCGCGGAGACCACCCTCACCGTCGCCGAGGCGGCGGACCGCCTCCGGGCCTTCGTCCCGTCCCCGGCGCCCCTGGAGGGCCCGCCGCCCGCCGAGGTCACGCCCGCTCGGATCGAGCACCGCGTGCACGGCTGGAGCGTGGTGGCGCTCATCGCGCTCGGCCTGCTCGGGTCGATGGCTGGCGCGCGCATCTGAACCGGGCCTCCCGGTCCGGCCCGGCGCGCACATCGGAGCCGGGCCTCCCGGTCCGGCCCGGTGCGCCACCGGAACCGGGCCTCCCGGTCCGGCCCGGTGCGCCACCGGAACCGGCCGGGAAGGCCCGACCAGGGCCTCCCGTCAGGCGTCCGCGCCGGCCGCCAGGATCGCCCGGCGCAGCTCGCGACGCTCGCGCTGGACCTCCGGGTCCGGCAGCGGGACGGCGGCGATGAGGCGCTGCGTGTACGGGTCCTGCGGGTCACGCAGGATCTGGTCACGCGTGCCGAACTCCGCGAGCTTGCCGTGGTGCATCACCGCGATCCGGTCCGCCAGCACGTCGATGACGGCGAGGTCGTGCGTGATGAACAGGCACGCGAAGCGGAACTCGCGCTGCAGGTCCTTGAGGAGCTCGAGGACGGTCGCCTGCACGGACACGTCGAGCGCGCTCGTCGGTTCGTCGGCGATGAGGAGTGCGGGCTTCAGCGCCAGTGCCCGGGCGATGCCGATGCGCTGCTTCTGCCCACCCGACAGCTCGTGCGGGAAGCGGGTCGCGTAGGCGCGCGGCAGCCGGACGCTGTCGAGCAGGGACTCGACCTCGCGGTTGAGCGCGCCGCCCTTGATGCCCTTCGCGAGCAGCAGCGGCTCACCGATCGACTGCCCGATGGTCATCCGCGGGTTGAGCGACGACGCCGGGTCCTGGAACACGATGCCGGCGTTCTTGTGCACCTGACGGACGAGCGACCGCGTGGACTTCGACAGGTCCACGCCCGTGACGTCGAGACGGCCCGAGGTGATCGGCAGCAGCCCGATCGCCGCGCGACCGAGCGTCGTCTTGCCCGAGCCGGACTCGCCCACGAGACCGACGACCTCGCCCTCGTGCACCGTGAGGTCGACGTGGTCCACCGCACGGAACGCCTTGACGCGCCCGCGGCCCGGGTACTCGATCACGACGTCGTCGAACGCGAGGACCGGCTTGCCGACCTCGGGCACGTCGTGGTGCACGGGGTGCACGACGGCGACCGGCTCGTCCGACTCGACGACGTGTTCGAGCGTCTCGGTCACGTCGATGGCCTCGCCACCGGCCTGCCCGAGCCGCGGCACGGCGTCGAGCAGCGTCCGGGTGTACTCGTGGCGGGGGTCCGCGAAGACCGTGGCGACCGTGCCGGTCTCGACGGCCTCCCCCTGACGCATGACGACGATGCGGTCCGCCAGGTCGGCGACGACGCCCATGTCGTGCGTGATGAGCAGGACCGCGCTGCCGAGCTTGCCCGCGAGGTCACGGATCAGGTCGAGGATCTCGGCCTGCACCGTCACGTCGAGCGCGGTCGTGGGCTCGTCGGCGATGAGGAGCTTCGGATCGCACGAGATCGACTGCGCGATCATCGCCCGCTGACGCTGACCGCCGGAGAGCTGGTGCGGGTACGAGTCGAACGCCTTCTGCGGGTCGGGCATCTCGACCATGGCGAGGAGCTCGATCGCGCGGTCGCGTGCCTCGTTCGGCGAGATCCCGTAGTGGATCCGCAGCGTCTCGACGATCTGCGAGCCCACCGTGAACACGGGGTTCAGCGCGGTCATCGGCTCCTGGAAGATCACCGCGATCTCCTTGCCCCGGTAGTCCCGCATCTGCGCCGGACGGAGCCCGAGCAGTTCGGTGCCCTGGAAGCGGACCGAGCCGTTGACGCGGGCGTTCCTGGGCAGCAGCCCCAGGATGGACATGGAGCTGACCGACTTGCCCGAACCGGACTCGCCGACGAGCGCCAGGACCTCCCCCGAGCGGATCTCGTAGCTGAGGTGCTTGACCGCGGGGGTCCAGTAGTCGTCGACGGCGAAGTCGACGTCGAGGTCGGTGACCTCGACGATCGGCGCACCGACCGTGGTCCGGGTGGCAGTCGCGGAGGCGGGCGTGCTCGTGCTCATCGACGTCCGGTCCTTTCCCGGCCGCACGAGGCGACCGCGTGGTTGGTGTTGACGATGTGCGGAGCGCTGTGGCGACCTGCGACGATGGCCGCATGGTCTCCCCCGCGCCGGATCCGCGCACCGTGTTCGTCTCGAGGTTCAACCGCGTGCTGGCGATCGCCCTCTGGGTCATCGTGGCGGCGCTGCTCGCCGCTGGCGTGGCGAACGGCCACGACTGGCACCGCTGGCTCGGCCTCGTGCCCGCGGCGTTCGGCGGACTGCTCGGCTGGACCGCGCTCTGGCACCCGCGCCTGGTCGTCGACGACGACGGCGTCGAGGTGGTCAACGTGTTCCACACCGCCGACGTCCCGTGGGCGGCGCTCGTGCACGTCGACACCCGCTTCGCCCTGACGCTCGTCACGCCGCACCGCAAGATCGCCGCCTGGGCGGCCCCCGCGCCCGGCCGAGCGGGCGTCGCCCTCGCGCGGCGCCGCAACCAGCGCCACGGCCGAGTCGGACTGACCCCGACCACCGCGCCCGGCGAACGCAGCGCCGGTGACCTGCTGTCGACGGAGTCCGGCGACGCGGCGTACCTGGTGCGTGAGCACTGGGACGGCCTGCGCGAGTCCGGTCGGATCGAACTCGGCGTCGCCGACACGGTCGCCGTACCCGTGCGCCTGCACGTCGTGACGATCGCCCTGCTCGTGGCGACGGGCGTCGGCGGCTGGTTCGCGATCGCCGCGCAGTGACACTCGCGCGGCTCCGCGCCCGCTGACGGTCAGGACCAGGGCGGTCACGCGCTGATCATCTCCGACTCGGAGGAGTTGTGGAGCTCGCGCTCCTTGGTGCGACGGATGCTGAACCGCTTCGAGCGCGGGTCGAACGCGTCGCGCAGGCCGTCACCGACGAAGTTCACGCACAGGGCGAGCAGCACGATGAACGAGGCCGGCCACCAGAACAGGTACGGCCGCGTCTGGAACGCCGACTGGTTCTGGCTGATGAGGAGACCGAGCGACGAGTCCGGCGCCTTGATGCCGTAGCCGAGGTAGCTCAGGGCGGTCTCGAGCAGGATCGCGGTGGCGATGAGCAGGGTCGCGGAGACGATGATCACGCCGATCGCGTTCGGCAGGATGTGCCGGAAGATGATCCGGATGTCGGACGCGCCGGCGACGCGGGCCGCCTCGACGAACTCACGCTCGCGGAGCGACAGGAACTCGGCGCGCACGAGTCGGGCGATGACCATCCACGACACGAGTCCGAGCAGCAGCGCGAGACCCCACGCCCCGAGGCCGTTCGCCGTCTTGCCGACGACGGCGCCGATGACGATCGCCGGGATCACGATGAAGATGTCGGTGATGCGCATGAGGATCGCGTCGGTCTTGCCGCGGAAGTACCCCGCGACCGCGCCGACGACCACTCCGATGAAGGTCGCGAAGACGCCGATCACGATCATGACGAGCACCGAGTTCTGGATGCCCCGCATGGTGAGCGCGAAGTAGTCCTTGCCGATGCGGTCCTGGCCGAACGGGTGGTCACTGCTCGGGGCGCCGCCGCCGACGAGCGGGTTGAGCGCCTTGTACGAGTAGTGCCACCACCCCGGGATGGGACCGAGTCCGATCGCCGAGATGCTGAACAGGATCACGAGCACGTAGACGACCAGCGAGATCACCGCGAGCTTGTTGCCGAGGAACCGACGCAGGATGATGCGGCCCTGGCTCTCGCCGGGCTCGTGTTCCTGACCGGAGGCCGCGTCGTCGAAGCCGTCGCTGATGTTCGGCTCGAGCGGGGCGCCGCCCTGCAGGGTGCTCATCGCATGTCCTCCGTGTTGGTCGTTGCCGTGCTCATCGGACGCGCACCCGCGGGTCGAGCACCGAGTAGGCGAGGTCGGCGAGGAAGTTGAAGACGATCGCGGTGATGGCGATCACGAGGAAGTACCCCATCACCGGATTGACGTCCGTGATCGACAGCCCGCTGTTGAACAGGGCGCCCATGCCGGAGATCGCGAACACGGTCTCGGTGATGATCGCGCCACCGAGCAGGGCGCCGATGTCCGTCGCGACGAGCGTCGCGATCGGGATGAGCATGTTCCGCAGCGCATGCCGGACGATGACGGTCCGCTCCGGGAGGCCCTTCGCACGGGCCGTCCGCACGTAGTCCTGCTCGAGGACCTCGAGCATGCCGGACCGCGAGTAGCGCGTGTACGACGCGAAGCTGATGAGCAGGAGGCTGATCGACGGCAGCAGCAGGTGCGTGTAGGTGTCGAGACCCGTGATCCAGAAGTCGGCCTGGAGGCCCGGGGTGCCCGATCCGACGGTCGCGATCGGTCGGCCGCCCACGAAGTTGATCGAGTAGTTGTGCCACGAGCGCATGAAGCGGTCGAGCACGATCACCCCGGCCGTCAGGAACGCGGTCAGCGCACCGATGCGCATCATCAGGCCGCGGTCGTGCCCACCGACGAAGTACCCGGAAGCGAGACCGACGACCACCGCCGCGACCGCGAGGATGAAGATCGTGCCGCCGGACGAGACGTTGAGCAGGCCCTGCAGCGTGAAGTAGCAGATGATCGCGATGAGGACGTTGATGCCGCCGACGAGCCAGGCACGGTTGTTCCTGGTGCCGGCGAGCATCGTCACCATCGCGAGTCCGAGACCCGCGCTGAACAGGATCACGAACACCGGACCCAGCGACGGGTCGTTGAACCAGCCGGTGGCCTCCATGAGCAGGAGCATGCCCGCGGTCACCACGGCCGTCAGGCCGAAGACGATGGCGCGGCGGCGGGCGTCGCCTCCGACGACGAGTTGCACGATCGCCCCGAGCACGACGGCGATGACGATGAGCGTCGTGACGGCGATGTGCGGCTTCGCGAGGAAGTTGTTGTAGTCGAGCGCGACGAACGACTTGAGCAGGACCGCCATGAGGAACGACGGCAGGGAGTACAGGAAGAAGCTGACGAGCGTGACGCCGTAGTCGAAGCCCGAGTAAGCGCGGAGCGCGGTGACGATCCCGAGCCCGATGCCGAAGATGATCGCGAGCACGAACGAGAAGGTGACGAGCTGGAGCGTCGACTGCATCGCCTGGGGCAGGAGCTGGGTCACCGGCTGGTTGTGGAACGTCGTGCCGAGGTCGCACTGTCCAATGACGCACTTGCCCACGCCACCGATCCAGATCCCCCAGCGGAGCGGCGGGATGACGTCGAGGTGCTGCGTCGCGACGCGCGCGGCGATGAGCGCTGCGCGGTTCGGGGAGTTGCTCCCCTGGAGGTCCTGCAGGGGGTTCCCCGCGATCGCCGCCAGGTTGTACATGATGAACGAGGCGGCGATGAGGATGAGGACCGAGACGAGGATCCGTCTCGCGATGAAGCTCACCATGGGCGAAGGGGCCTCTCCGGTGTGGGAAGGGTGCAACGGTCGATCACGTTCGTGACGCGCCGACCAAGGGTAACGGGTGCCGCTGAGCCCGACGAGCCCGGTTGGGGCGCCGGACGGGGCGGTGCTGCAGGGTCGCTCAGGCGGGGGGCCGCCGGAGTGACCGACGGGGCGGGGCGGGGATCGCAGGGCGTCCCCGCCCGCCCACACGGGAGGGCGCCGGACTCGTCGAGCCCGGCGCCCCCGCCGCGGTGGTGCTCAGGATGCGGTGGTCCTGGGGATCAGCCCTTGGTCCAGTCCCACACGTTCCAGAAGATCCCGTTCTGGCCGCCGAAGTACTTCACGCCGTGGAGCGTGGAGTTCGTGGCGAAGATGCCGGGGAGCTGGAACAGCGGCAGACCGTAGGCGTCGTTGAACGAGATCTTGTCGATGTCGACCTTCATGGACTGCAGCTTCGACGCGTCGAGGGTCGTCTGCGTGTCGACCGCGAGCTTCGAGGCCTTCTCGTCCGCGAACCGGTTGTAGTTGCCGGAGTTGCCGGTCTGGAACAGCTGCGGGACCGCCGCGTTGCCCGCACCCGGGTTCACCCAACCGAACAGCGAGGCGTCGTAGTTGCCGCCGGTGAGGAGCGAGCTCCAGTCGGGCGAGCCACCGTCGACCACCTTGAAGCCGGCCTTCGCCGCCGAGGCCTGGATGGCCTGGAACGTGTCGACACGGTTCGGGTTCTCGGTGTTGTAGAGGATCTTGACCGTCGGCGTCGCGCCGTTGAGGAGCTTCTTGGCGCCGGCGATGTCGACCTTGTTGTACTCGTCGGAGTTGTTGTCCTTGACCGCCTCGTCGTAGCCCTTCTGACCCGGCAGGAACAGCTGCGAGTTCAGGACCTTGGCGCTCTTGTTGATCGGGGTGACGATCGAGTCGAGGATCTGCTGACGCGGGATGGTCATGAGGAACGCCTTGCGGACGTTCTCGTCCTTGAACACGCTCGAACCGAAGTTGAGGTCGAGGTGGTCGTAGGCGACCTGGCTGCCCTGCTGGATCGTGATGCCGGACGCCTGCTTCAGCGCCTTGACCGTGTCGGCCGAGGCCTGCGGCTGGATCGCGTCGACCTCGCCGTTCTGCAGGGCCGTGACCTGGGCGTTGGCGTCACCGATGAAGCGCATGACGAGCTTGTTGAACTGGACCTCGTGCTTGCCCTTGTAGTACGGGTTCTTGCTGAAGGTCATCGACTGCTTCGGCGTCCAGGCGCTGACCTGGAGCGGGCCGCCCGAGACGAGGAGCTTCTTGTCGCTCGGCAGGCTCGTCTGGTCGTAACCGGTGTTGATGAAGCTCGCGACCTTCTTGAGGGTGTCGTTCGCCGGGGCCGGGCTCGCCGTGTTGCCGGCGGGGGTGTCCTTGAGCGCCTTGACGAACGCGGACTCGGAGACACCGGCCTCCTGCGACACGACGTGCGCGGGGAACTGGATCGGGTTCACGAGGTTCCAGTCGACGTACGGCTTCTTGTACGTGATGGTGATCGACTGCTTCGTGATGTTCGTCGGGTAGTCCGTCTGGAACGGGTAGCCGGCGGCGGACGCGAAGTACTGCGTGCCCTTGGTGACGTTGCCGTCCGCGTCGGTGGTGGCCGACTCGTAGTAGCCCGACGACTGCGCCCATCCGAGGAGGAGGTCGTCCGAGGTCATCGGCTTGCCGTCCGACCACTTGGCGTTCTTGTTCAGCGTGTACCGGACCTTCAGCGGGGAGCTGCTGATCTTCTTGTACGTGCCGAGGTCGGTGTTCGGCTCGACCTTGTAGTTCGTGCCGAGGGTCATGAACTGGGGCTGCGTGAGCTGCCAGATGAACCCGTTGGTGTCCAGGTTGCCCTGCGGGGTGTTGTAGTTGAACGAGGTCGCCTCGTTCACCTCAGCGACCGTCACGGTGCCGCCCGAGCTCGACGTCTCGCTGTCGCTCGACGTCGAGGTGGTGCAACCGGCAAGCACGACGGCAGCCGAGCCCGCGATCGCGACGGATCCGATGACCTGTCGCCACCGCCTCTTGGTGATGTTCACTCTGTGATCCTCCTGGATGGAATGTGATCGAACCGCTGGCGGCAGGGCGCACCGGCGCGTTCGCAAAGAACCATAGGTGGGCCTCGCGAGCACCTCAAAATCCAGCGGGAACTTGTTACACACCGGAAATGACGGCGCAGGATCCATGCACCGGCCGCCGTTTCGTTGCTTCTGATTCACCGATTCGCAATGATTCTGCTTGCGCTCACGCGTCCGCGCGGCACGTCGCAGGACCGATCCGCACGAACCGCACCGCACGCCGTCCGTCTCCTGCCGTCCGGGAGGACCGGGGTACGCCCCCACTCCCCCTCCCGCCGACCGGTGATTAGCGTTGCATCATGCACCCCTCCGACATCGCCCACCTCGTCATGCCGTCCCGCGCCGCCGCCGTCGCCGACCCCCGCTCCGGGGCCCCACTGCTCGTGGGCCTCACCCGTCCCGACCTCGACGCGGACGAGAACGTCGGCCACGTCGTGCGTCTCGCGGCCGCCGACGGGCGGTGGACCACGACCGACTGGACCCACGGCCCGCACGACGGCGCCCCGTCCATCTCGCCCGACGGCCGGTGGGTCACGTTCCTCCGTCGCGTCGGCCGCACCGGCCCGGACGCCCACCCGCAACTCGTCGTGATGCCCACGGCCGGCGGGGAGGGCCGGGTGGTCACGGCCCTGCCGCTCGGCGCCGAGGCCCCGGCGTGGTCCCCCGACTCCACACGGATCGCCACGACGGCCCGGATCCCCGAACCCGGCCGTTACGGCACCCCGACCGCGAACGGCACCGCGGCGGACGCCTCGGCCGAGCCACCGCGGCACATCACCCGGCTCGACTACCGCCAGGACGGCATCGGGTTCCTCCGCGACCGTCTGCGGCGTCTCGTGGTCGTCGACGTGGCCGCCGCCCTCACGGGAGACCCCGTCGAGACCGCGATCACCGATGACACCACCGCGGTGAGCGACCCCACGTGGACGCCGGACGGCACCGCGCTCGTGGTGAGCGCCCCGCGTGACGCCGGCGCCGCCGAGACGACCGAGAGCGACCTCTACCGGGTCGACGCGGTCTCGGGCGCGATCACGCTGCTCGTCGAGTCCGACGGCACCGCGGCCGCACCGCAGTTCGGACCCGACGGCACCCTCTTCTTCCTCGGGACCGACCGGACGCAGGGGATCGTCGCGGTCCCGACCGGGCTGTACGCGGCGCGCACCAGCGGCGACCCCGTCCGTGCCCGCCGCCTGACGGACCACCGCACCGTCGACCTCGAGGTGGGGCCGGGCCTCCTCGTCCCGCGCAGCGGTGACGTGCTCGTCGGGGTGCTGCACCGCGGGGCGGTCGAGCTCCGTGCGGTCCCGTGGACCACGGACGCCACCGCGAGCACCGCGGACGACGACGCGAGCACCGGCGCGGAGCCGCTGCCCCTCGACGCCCTCCCCGTGCTGCACGGCGGCGACGTCGTGGTGCGGGCGATCACCGCGATCGGCGAGGACGTCGTCATCGCCACGGTCGGCCTGCCGGACAGCGCCGGGGAGGTCGTGCTCATCGACACCGCGGCGGGCTCCGTCGAGACCCTGAGCGATCTCGGCGCCGGCCTCCGCGCTGTGGGACTGCGGCCCGTCGAGGAACTCGTCGGCACCGCTCCCGACGGACACGAGGTGCACGGCTGGCTCGTCCTGCCCGAGGGCGAGGGCCCCCACCCCGTGCTCCGCGTCGTGCACGGCGGCCCGTTCGCGCAGCAGGACCGGGCGGTGTTCGACGAGGCGCAGGTCTACGCCGCAGCCGGGTACGCGGTCGTCCTCGGCAACCCCCGCGGCTCGGCCGGGTACGGCTTCGACCACGGTCAGGCGATCATCGGACGGCTCGGCACGGTCGACGTCGACGACGTCCTGGCGCTGCTCGACGTGGCGCTCGAGCGGAACGACCTCGACGCCTCGCGGGTCGGGATCATGGGTGGCTCGTACGGCGGGTTCATGACGAGCTGGATCGCCGCCCGCGAGCCCGAGCGGTTCACGGCTGCCTGGAGCGAGCGGGCCGTCAACGCCTGGGACTCGTTCGCCGGCAGCTCGGACATCGGATGGTTCTTCGCCGAGGCGTACGTCGGCGCGGACCCGGAGGACCAGCGCCGCCAGAGCCCCCTGACCTACGCCGCGGACGTGACGATGCCGTTCATGGTCGCGCACTCCGAGCAGGACTGGCGGTGCCCGCTCGAGCAGGGGCAGCGCCAGTTCGTCGCCCTGCGCCGGGCAGGGGTGGAGGCCGAGTTCCTGCTGTTCCCGGGCGAGGGCCACGAGCTGTCCCGGTCCGGGCGCCCGAGCCACCGGGTGCAGCGGTTCGACCACGTCCTCCGCTGGTGGAACACGCACCTGCCGGTCGTCTGACGGCCGCCCCTGTCCGGCGAGAGCGCAGAACACGCCGCTCACCTCGCGAGGTGAGCGGCGTGTTCTGCACTCTCGGCGCCGAGCCGGGCCAGCCCGGCCGACCGGACGGGCCGGCCGGCCGGACGGGCTGGCCGGGCCGGACGGACCGACCGGGCCGACCGGCCGGGCTGATCAGGCCTGCGCGAACGCCTCGATCGGCGGGCAGGCGCACACGAGGTTGCGGTCCCCGTACGCCTGGTCGATCCGGCGCACGGGCGGCCAGTACTTGCGACCGGCGATGCCCGGCAGCGGGTAGACGGCCTGCTCACGCGTGTAGGCGTGCGCCCACTCCCCCGCGATGACGCTCGACGCGGTGTGCGGCGCCCCGACGAGCGGGTTGTCGTTGGCCGGCCAGGTGCCCGCGGCGACCTCGTCGGCCTCGGCACGGATCGCGAGCATGGCGTCGACGAACCGGTCGAGCTCCGCCAAGTCCTCGCTCTCGGTCGGCTCGACCATGAGCGTGCCCGCGACCGGGAACGACATCGTCGGTGCGTGGAACCCGTAGTCGATCAGGCGCTTCGCGACGTCGTCCACGGTGATGCCGGTCGCCTCGCGCAACGGCCGGAGGTCGAGGATGCACTCGTGCGCGACGAGGCCGTCGTCGCCCGTGTAGAGGACGGGGAACGCGTCGCGCAGCTTCGCGGCCAGGTAGTTCGCGCCGAGCACGGCCGACTCGGTGGCGCGCGTGAGCCCCTCGACGCCCATCATGCGGACGTAGGTCCACGTGATGGGCAGGATGCTCGGGCTGCCGTACGGCGCCGCCGAGACGGGTCCGCCACCGTGCGCGAGCCGGTCCGCGCCGTCCGGCGTGACCGAGCCGGGGCGACGGTCGGCGTCCTGCGCGAACGGATGGCCGGGGAGGAACGGGGCCAGGTGTGCCCTGGCGGCCACCGGTCCGACACCGGGTCCGCCGCCGCCGTGCGGGATGCAGAACGTCTTGTGCAGGTTGAGGTGCGAGACGTCGCCGCCGAAGTCGCCGAAGCGCGCGTGCCCGAGCAGCGCGTTGAGGTTCGCGCCGTCGACGTAGACCTGCCCGCCGGCCTCGTGCACGGCGTCGCAGATCGCACGGATCTCGTGCTCGTACACACCGTGCGTCGACGGGTAGGTGATCATGAGCGCGGCCAGGTCGTCCCGGTGCTGCTCGGTCTTGGCGCGGAGGTCGGCGAGGTCGACGTTGCCGTCCTCGTCGCACGCCACGACGACCACGCGCATGCCCGCGAGCACGGCGCTCGCGGCGTTCGTCCCGTGCGCGCTCTGTGGGATGAGGCAGACCGTGCGTGCGGTGTCCCCGTTGGCGCGGTGGTACCCGCGGATGGCCAGGAGTCCGGCGAGCTCACCCTGGCTCCCGGCGTTCGGCTGCACCGAGACGGTGTCGTACCCGGTGACCTCGGCGAGCCACGACTCCAGGTCGGCGATCATCGACAGGTACCCGGCGACGTCCTCACGCGGCGCGAACGGGTGGATCCCCGCGAACTCCGGCCAGGTGACGGCGGCCATCTCGGTCGCGGCGTTGAGCTTCATCGTGCAGCTGCCGAGCGGGATCATGCCGCGGTCGAGCGCGTAGTCCTTGTCGGCGAGGTGCTTGAGGTAACGCATCATCCGGGTCTCGCTGCGGTGCGCCTGGAACACGGGGTGCGTCAGGTACGCCGACTCGCGCCGCAGCGCGGCCGGGAGGCCCGGGGCGGCGTCACGCACGGCGGCCTCCGCCATCGGGACGGTCATGGTCGACGCGGCCGACTCGGAGGCCTCCGAGTGGGCTGCGGCGACGTCGCGGAACACGGCGGCGAGCGCTGCGACGTCCTCGGGCGTGGTCGTCTCGTCCGCCGAGAGCTGGAGGGTGTCCGCGTCGACGAGATGCAGGAGGTACCCGCGGTCACGCGCCGCGTCGACGATCGCGGCGGCCCGGCCGGGGGCGCGGAGCGTCAGTGTGTCGAACCAGGCATCGACGGGCACGCCGATCCCGGCGGCACGAGCCGCGTCGGCGATCGCGGCGGTGGTGCGGGCGACCCGGTCGGCGATGAACCGCAGGCCCTCGGGGCCGTGGTAGACGGCGTACATCGAGGCCATGACGGCGAGGAGCACCTGCGCGGTGCAGATGTTGCTCGTCGCCTTCTCGCGCCGGATGTGCTGCTCGCGGGTCTGCAGGCTGAGGCGGTAGGCCATGCCACCGTCCGCGTCGAAGGACACCCCGACGAGGCGACCGGGCAGCTGCCGCTCGAGGCCCGCGCGGACGGCGAGGTAGCCGGCGTGCGGTCCACCGAAGCCGAGCGGCACGCCGAAGCGCTGGGTCGTGCCGACGGCGACGTCCGCGCCGAGGTCACCGGGCGACGCGAGGAGCGTCATCGCGAGCAGGTCCGCCGCGACGACGGCGATGCCGCCCCCGTCGTGGATCCGCTCGATCACCGACGCGGGGTCGACGACCCGGCCGGACGCGCCCGGGTACTGCACGACGAGTCCGAAGGCGCCCTCGACGTCGACCTGGTCCGGTCCCCCGGCGACGTCGAACGTGCGCAGGGTGATGCCGACGGCCTCGGCCCGGTGCTCGAGCAGCGCCATGGTCTGCGGCAGGACGTCCCGGTCGACGAGGAACACGTCCCCGCGGACCTTCGAGGCCCGGCGGGCGAGCAGCATGCCCTCGACGACCGCGGTGCCCTCGTCGAGCATCGAGGCGCCCGCGGTGGCCATGCCCGTCAGGTCCGCGACCATCGTCTGGAAGTTGATGAGGGCCTCCAGCCGGCCCTGCGAGATCTCCGGCTGGTACGGCGTGTAGGCCGTGTACCAGCTCGGGTTCTCGAGCACGTTCCGCTGGATGACGGCGGGCGTGTGGGTGCCGTGGTAGCCGAGTCCGATCATCGGGCGGCGCACGGTGTTCCGTGCCGCCATCCGACGGAGTTCCGCGAGCGCCTCGGTCTCGCCGACGGCACCGGGGATCACCGAGTCGACGACGGGCTCGGCGTGGATCGCGGCGGGGACGGCCGCGCGGACGAGCGCGTCGAGGGAGTCGTACCCGACGGTCTCGAGCATGAGGCGCTGGTCGGCCGCGCCCGTGCCGATGTGGCGGTCGGCGAAGGTGGTCTGCAGGTTCTGGTCGGCCTGCGGGGTCCGGTCGTGCTGGGTCATGTCCTCGTCCATCCGATCAGCCCGCGAAGGCGGCGTACGCCTCGTGGTCCATGAGGTCCTCGGGGAAGCTGGTGCCGTCGACCTGGATCTTGACGAGCCAGGCCCCACCGAAGGGGTCCTGGTTGACGAGGTCCGGGGTGTCCACGACGGCGTCGTTGCGCTCGACGACGGTGCCCTCGATCGGCGAGAACAGCTCGCCGACGCTCTTCGTCGACTCGATCTCGCCGAGGGTCTGTCCGGCCGTCGCGGCGGTGCCGACCTCGGGGAGCTCGACGAACACGACGTCGCCGAGCTGGTCCGCGGCGAACTGGGTGATGCCGACGGTGACGACGTCACCCTCGACGAGGAGCCACTCGTGGTCCTTGGTGTAGCGGAGCGCGGTGATGTCGGTCATGGTCAGCCTTTCTGGCCTGGGGCGGCGCTGGCGGGGCGGCGGTAGAAGGGGAGTTCGGAGACGGTCGCCGGGACGGCGGTGCCGCGCACGTCGACGCGCAGGACGGTGCCCCGGGTGGCGACCGCAGGGTCGACGTACGCCATGGCGACGGGGTGCCCGAGCGTCGGTGACAGGGCGCCCGAGGTGACCGTGCCGACGGTCTGGCCGCCGTCGAGCACCGGGTAACCGGCACGGGCGGCACGGCGACCCTCCATGACGAGCCCGACGAGGAGCGGGGCGTCGGTGGCGGGCGTGACCCCGGCCCTCCCGACGAATTCCGTGTCCATCGCGACGACGCGACCGAGTCCGGCCTGCGCGGGACGCACGGTGGTGTCGAGTTCGTGGCCGTACAGCGGCATCCCGGCCTCGAGCCGGAGCGTGTCGCGTGCGGCGAGCCCGGCGGGCACGACGCCGCGGTCGGCACCGGCGTCGAGCAGGGCGTCCCAGAGCACGGGCGCCAGGTCCGTGGGGCAGTAGATCTCGAAGCCGTCCTCGCCCGTGTAGCCGGTGCGGGCGATGAGGACGTCCTGCAGGTCGAACGAGGCGTGCAGGACGCGGTAGTAGCGGAGCTCGTCGAGCGGCGTCTCGGGCTGCAGGCGATCGGCGACGACGAGCGCGTCGAGCGTGCCCGCGGCGGCCGGGCCCTGGATCGCGACGAGGGCCGTGGTGTCGCTGTCGTCCGTGACCTCGACGTCGTGGCCCACCGCGCGGTCGCGCAGCGCGGCGACGGCGACGTCGCGGTTGGCGGCGTTCGCGACGACGAGGAACGCGTCGTCCTCGGTGCGGTACACGACGACGTCGTCGAGCACGCCGCCGTCGTCGGTCAGGAGCAGCGAGTACTTCGCCCGACCGACGGGCATCGTGGCGTGCTTGCCCGCGAGCGCGGCGTCGAGGTACGCGCCGGCGTCGGGCCCCTGGACACCGATCTCCGCCATGTGCGAGAGGTCGAACAGCCCCGCCGCGCTGCGCACGGCGTGGTGCTCGGCGAGGTCGGAGCTGTACCGGACGGGCATCTGCCAGCCCGCGAAGTCCGTGAACGTGGCGCCGGCGGCGGCATGGGCCTCGTGGAGTGGGGATCGGCGGTGCACCGATGGTCCGGCACTGCCCGACGGGGTCGGATCGGTCATGGGGTGGAGTTCTCCTGCGTCGACGCGTCCCGGCGGGGACGCCGGTCGGAACTCCCCCTCTGTCATGTGCCTGAGAGTTTCGCCGACCGGTCGGAGGCGGTCGGCTTTCACCGTGGGCGAGGGCACGCCGTGACGGCGCCCTGCTTTTCAGAGTGGCCTGACCCCTGCGGTCGTACGACCTGAGAGATTGACGGGGAGGTTGCTCCTTCGGTGTCCGGTCTCGCGATCGCCGGCTCGGCGCGCTCGTGATCGGACTCTCCCGCAGGGTGTGGTCGGCCCGGTGTGCTGTTGTGGCCCCGATCGTACCAACGCCGTGTTACGGCCTCGTGACGAGGCCGGCCGGTCGTTCGACATCTCGTAGGATCACCGCGTGGCCGGACAGCGATCGCGCCCGCGTGGGCAGCTCGAGCAGGCGGTGCTCGACGTGCTCTGGTCCGCGGGCCCCGACGGCCTCACCGCGCGTGAGGTCCTCGACCGCTGCGACGAACCACGACCCGCGCTGACCACCGTGCTGACGGTGCTCGAGCGCCTCGGGCGGAAGGGCGGGGTGCTCCGCGACGAACAGGCCGACGCCCCCCTGCGGTTCCGCGCGAGCCGCTCCCGCGCCGACCACGCCGCGTCCCTCATGGAGTCCGCGCTCGCCGCGTCGAGCGACCGCGAGGCCGCGCTGCTCCGCTTCACCGGCTCCCTGGCGTCGGACGACCTCGAGGCCCTGCGTCGCGCGATCGACGCGCGCGCCCGGTCCTGACGGGAACGACCGTGATCGTCTGGGGCGTCGCCCTCGTCGTGACCGCGGTCGTCGTGGCCGCCGCCGCTCCCCGGCTGCTCACCCGGTGGGCGTGGACGATCGACCGCCCCCGGACCGCGCTCGTCAGCTGGTGCGCCGCGGTCCTGATCGGGGTCGGCGGCTCCGTGTCGGGCGTCACGCTCGTCGCGCTCGGGAGTCGACACGGGGCGGACCCGTTCCGGCTGGCGGCCTCGCCGACCCACGGCGCGCACCTCGTGGTGGCCGTCGCCGCGGTGCTCGCGTTCGTGGTCGCCGTCCGCGTCCCTCCCGGGCCGGAGCACGCGGCCGTCCGCGCGGCCCTGCGAACCGGGGCGGCGGAACGTCGTCGGGTCGCCGGGACCGAGATCGCGGTGGTCGCGGGCGAGCGCGCCCTGGCGTGCGCCGTGCCCGGACGCGACCGCACCGTGCTCGTCAGCACCGGACTGGCAGCGCGCCTCCGTCCCGACGAACTCGATGCCGTCGTCGCACACGAGGCGGCGCACCTGACGGGGCACCACGCGGCCGTGGTCGGCGTCGCGGCGTCGATCGAGCGGGCGGTGCCGTGGGTGCCCGGCGCGCGCGCCATGGCGAGTGCGACCCGGGTCCTGGTCGAGTTCGCCGCCGACGACACCGCCGCCAGACGCGTCGGTGCCGAGGTGGTGGCCCGAGCGATCGAGCGCAGTGACGTCGGTGGTGCGGCGCCCCTGACCGGCGTCCGGGTCGCTCGACTCCGGAGGCCGGCCACACCGGGTCAGCGCCGGTGGCGGGCAGCTCCGGTGACGTCGCGGAAGAAGTCGGCGTAGAGCACGGGCTCGAGGTCCCCGTCGACCGGGTACCCCCAACGGCGCTCGCGGCGCTGCTGTCGGAACGTCTTGATGCGAGCCGGGGGGACGCCCGGCTCGGACTCGTACAGACTCATCTGATCCCCTGGTGCCTGATCGCTTGGGTGTCGGTGGTCGGTCGTCGCCCGTCGAGGACGACGTCGGCGCTCGCTGCGCTCGGTGTGCACGCGGTGCGCTTCTGGTCCTTCGAGAGTACGTGCGGCGTTCTCGGCGAGTCAGGGGTTGACCTGGCCCCCGGACAGGGGTAGTACCAGGGCGCCGTGTGCGGCCCGCGCGGTAGGATCGGGTACCACCACCATGAGGGGGACCGTGAAGGCACTCACCGAGTCCGACATCCGATCGTCGTTCGTCAACGCGACCCCGGAGGAGCTCGACCACCTGCCGATCCCGGGTCTGCACGAGATGCTCTGGGACGAGCGCGAGTACCTCGGTTGGCGCGACCCGCAGGCCGCCCGTCGCGGCTACATGGTCCACTGGATGGACGGCCGCCCCACCGGGATCGTCGTCCGCGCGGCCGGCGGTTCGCTCCGGCCGGGCATCGCGGCGATGTGCTCCTTCTGCCACTCACCCCAGCCGGCCACGCAGGTCCGGTTGTTCTCGGCTGCGCGTGCCGGCGAGTCCGGCCGGAACGGCAACACCATCGGGTCCTACATCTGCGAGGACCTGGCGTGCTCGCTCCTCATCCGCGTGGCGCCCCCGCACCTCAACCCGCCCGAGACGATCGCAGCCCGGTCCGCGGCCCTGCTCCAGCGCGTGCAGAACTTCACCGCGGACGTCATGAAGACCGCGTGACCACGGGTGCTCCCGACCGGTTCGCCGCAGCGCGCTGGGTCACCGTCGAACGCCACGACGCCGGGCGGTGGTCCGTCACGGTCCTCGATGAGGCCGACGACGAGATCGCCTCGTTCGGCATGGGGGTCGAGGGCGAGTGGGAACCCGACGTCGTGGACCACGTGGCGTTCGCGCTGACCCGGCTCGGATTGCGGACCGTCGGCGCCCGCCCCTGGCGTGAGGACGAGCTGGGCCTGGCCCGCGCAGCCGTCCTGCCCGCCTGACACCGCGCCCCGGTCGCGTTCAGCGCGCCCCGTTACGGTTCGGGAGGCACGGGTGCGGCCCGCACCGCGCCTCCAGACCGGAAGGACCACCGCAGCATGTCCGTCGTCAAGATCAACGCCATCCACGTCCCCGCCGGTGCCGGCGCCGAGCTCGAGCAGCGGTTCGCTGCCCGCAGACACGCGGTCGACGGGGCTCCCGGCTTCGAGGGCTTCCAGCTCCTCCGCCCGGTGAAGGGCGACGACCGGTACTTCGTCGTCACGACGTGGGCGGACGAGGCGTCGTTCCAGGCGTGGGCCGCCGACGGCGCGAAGGCGGCGCACGGCGGTGGGTCCGAGGGTGCGCACGGTCGGCATGCGGCGGCGGCCGGCGAGCACGGCGCTCCTGCCGGACACGGTGCTCCTGCCGGGCAGGGCGCTCCCGCCGGACACGGCGACGCGCAGGACGGCGCCCGACGCCCCGTCGCGACCGGCGCGGATCTGCTCGAGTTCGAGGTCGTCGAGCTCTGAGCCCCGCTACGCCGTGACGGACCGCACGCGGTCGAGCACCACCTCGGCCACGAGCGCGGCCGCGTTCTCGGGCAGCCAGTGGTCCTCGTCGACGGCCACGAACCGGTAGGGCGCCGCGACGTACCGCTCGGTCGCCTCGGCCGCGACCCGACCGAGTGCCGCGTCCCGGGAGCCCCACAGGTATGACGTCGGGACACGGACCAGCGAGTCGACGCGCGGCGTGCCGGCCGGAGTGGGCAGCGCCAGTGCGCGGTACCAGTCGATCGCCGCGCGCAGTGCTCCTGGCTCGCGCATCCGGCGGTCGTACCGCTCGGCGGTGGCGCGTGCGAGGCCCATGCTCTCGAGCACCGGGACGAGACGCCCCCGGAGCAGCCGTTCGGGGAGCCAGGGCACCTGGAACGCCGCGATGTACCACGACCGCAGGGCCTGGTCGGAGCGGACCGCCGCGAGCGCCATCGCCCGCGGGTGCGGGGTCGCCAGGACCGTGAGCGACGCGAGCCGGTCGGGAGCCCGCTGCGCGAGCCGCCAGGCGACCAGCCCGCCCCAGTCGTGGCCGACGAGGTGGACCCGCTCTGCGCCCAGTCGGTCGGCGAGCGCCAGGACGTCGTCGACGAGCCAGTCGCGCCGGTACGCGCGGCGTCCCTCCGGCCGCGCCCCGACCGCGTACCCGCGTTGGTCCGGCGCGACGACGCGGAGGCCCTCGGCCGTCAGGAGCGGCGTGACCGCCCGCCAGGTGCTCCGGTCGGCGGGGAACCCGTGGAGGAGGACCGCGACCGGACCGTCTTCTGGGCCGCTGTCGTCGACGTCGAGGACGAGGCCGCCGCGGCGGAGCTGGTCGATGCGGGTCATGCCGCCACGGTAGGCCGCCCACGAGTGGCGGTCCGGCCGAACGGGGTACGTGCGAACTGGGAGCGACGGCGCAGCGGCCCATCGGGCGGCCTGCTGTGGGAGCGGGAGGAAGATCCGACGCCCTCGACCTGCCGGGAGGACCGGATCGGGAGGGGTGGGGGCTCGGCACCCGAAGCCGAGCCCACCACCGGCGGCACCCGAATCGCCGCTCGTAACCACGGGCCCCGAAGCCCGGATTGGTTGCGAGCATATTGGGACGGCCGTGTCCGCCGCAGCTCCCGCACGTCCCCAGACCAGAGGTAGAACGAGTGTTCTGTACCCCGCCAGAGGGTGCCGTTGGTCGGAACACGCGCCGTTCATCCGCCGAGCGGCGGCGGATGCGTCCCCCAGCCGCACGGTACGGATTCTGGACCGACACAGGTCACGCACGTCACCCCGGCACGCACGACGCGCCGCCCTCTTCCAGTCCTGCCCCGATGGTGCTAGAGTTCGGAGCTGGCGTTCTGCCGCGGACCCATCTCATCCGCCCCGCCGCCTGCTCCGTACCGGCTCCATCGAGTCGCATTCCACCGGGGCCCCGTCCCGCCGATCATGGCCGGACAACCCACGCCGACCTCCGGCGTGTGCGATCCGAGTGCCCGCCCGGCCAGCGCCCTGTACAAGGGATCGAGGCCAGCGCACCGCGCTCGTCGCCAACGAACCATCGGAAAAGACAGCACCATGACCAGCACCATCGACTTCATCCAGATCAGCGGGACCGTGCTCGACGCGCCCGTCCTGACCACCGACGACCTCGTCGAGTTCGTCGTCGCCGACGACGTCTCCCGTCGCGAGTTCCTCGTCCGCCTCCCCCGCACCGAGCTCGGCGCGCACGTCGTCGCCGGCGCCCACGTGCAGGCCGCCGGCGCCGCCGGCTGGGTCGTCCCGGGCCGTCCCTGGCGGCACGAGCCGAGCCGGACGATCCTGCAGGCGCATGACGTGCAGCTCGCGGCGCTCGCCTTCGCGGCCTGACGGCACCGTGCGACCCGACGGCACCGTTCCGCCCGACGGCGCGGTGCCGACGGTACCGTTCCGCCCGACGCCGCGGTACCGCCCGACGGCACCGTGACACGCGCCCGGCCCTGAGCGGGTTCAGTCGGCGCGGAGCACGCGTGCAGCGACGTCGGGTGGACACCGATCCTCGACGCGGTACATCCCCCGGGCGTGCGCGACCGGCACCCACGGCAACCACCGACGGTTGAGGCCGAACCCCCGACGCGGGGCGAACGACCAGTGCTCCTGCTGCCACCCGACCCCGCGGAGGTCGAACGCGTGCTCGACCGTCGCGAACATCGTGGTCGTGCCGTGTGTGACCACGCGAGCGACGTCGAGCCAGTGGTCGTCGTGCGTCAGCGCGAACAGCCGGGCGAACACCGAGGCGTTCACGGCGAGGAACCCGTCCGTCATCGACACCCCGGACGCGATGAGCTGGTGTCCGATGGTCGAGACCCCGTGCTTCCAGTGGAGCAACCCTGGATCGGCGTCCTCCGGCATGGGCACGTCCCAGACGTAGATCCACGTCTCGGCGACCGAGGCCGCGGAGGCGGCCCGGTCCAGCCATTCGGCCCCGCCGGTCGCGTCGTACAGGTCGAGGAACCCCTCGGCGGCCAGGACCGCGGCTTCCTTGTCCACCACGTCGGGATTGTCGAGGGTGCCGCCGGCGTACCACCCGCGGCGTCCGTACTCCCGCCAGACGAACTCGGCGGCACGCACGGCGCCGGCGAGCGCCTCCTCCGACCCCACGGCGACGAGGAACGGCACGACGGTGGCGGTCCCGGACGGCGAGTCGTCGAGCACCTCGCCGGTGCCGGCCACCCAGGCGCGCGGGAGGGAACCGTCGAGGGCCTGGTTCCGGAGCAACCAGCTCGCTGCCGTCGTGACCCAGGCGGCCCAGGACGGGTGTTCCTCGCCGTGACGGCGTTCGAGCGCCAGGGCGTCGAGCACCGCGAGCGCTCCCTCGGCCACGGCGCGGGCGTACACCGCCGGCTGGTCCCGGAACGTGCGGTACGTGGTCGTCGCACCCGTCACGGTGTCGAACCCCTCGCCAGCGGGCGGGTCCAGGGCGAGCGTGACGAACGAGTCGATGATCGCCAGACCGCTCGCCCGGTACCGCTCAGCCACGGCGCCGTCATCGGTGCTGTCCGCCTCGCGGAGCAGGACGACGGCCGCGTCCGTGTTCGCCCCGACGAACCCCATCACCGCGGCGGTCGCCTCGTCCGTCCGCTGCGGAACGACCGCGTCCGCCTCGAGCGGGACCCCGGTCCGGCCGCCGACCGCCACGACCTGATCGGCCAGGACGGCCGCCGCGCTGCGCACGACGTCCGCGATGTCCGCGCTGCGCACGGCCGGGGCGAAGCGGTCCCAGACCCAGCGCCAGGTCTGCCGGACGACGTCGGGGAAGTCGGTCGAGCCTCCCGTCCGCACCGCGACGGCGTACTCCTGGGTCGCGCCGTCGTCCAGGGGGTGGAAGCGGCGCCGCCACGCGTCGAGCTGGAGGAGCGGAAGACCGCCGCTGCTGTAGGTGACGGGTCCTTCGGTGCCGGGGAACCACACGCCGAGCTCCACGCGGTCGCCGGTGCTCCGCGCGCCGATGGAGGCGAACGCGAGCCGCGGGTCGACGATCGTCTCGCCACCGTCCTCGACCATCCCGTCGGCGGCGATGGTGTCACCGCGCGGGTCGCGGTGGGCGATGGCCGCCCAGCCTCCGTCCTCGAGTCGGATGCCGAACAGCGGTGCCGCGGCACGGTCCTCCCGGACGATCGCGGTGGTGACCCCGGCCCGCCGTGCGTGCACGCCGGCGATGGCGAGCGGCGCGACCTGTGGCGCGTTGCCGTAGGCGACGCCGGGGCAGAACGGCTCGACGCGCTCCCACGGCGCGGCCGCGTCGACCTCGACGACGACCGCCGTGCCGTAGCCGCGGGCGGGCCCCTGGCCGCCGCGGACCGTGACCCGGCGGGCCATGCGGACGTCGTCGCCGTCGGTGTCCCACCGGTCCTCGACCTGGAGGACCGTCCCGCCCCCGACGTCGATGCGTGCGGTGCCGACGAGGCCGTCCGCCGTGACCGTCAGCGACTCGTAGGGCGCGCGGTGCTCGGTCTCGACGCCGGTGCCCGTGTCCGCGTCCGTGTCCGCGTCCGTGTCCGTGTCCGTGTCCGTTCCGGGCTTCCACGTGAGCACCACGACGGGCGCCGCCGCCACGAGCGCCGGACCGCCCACACCGGGGGTCGCGATGCGGACGCCGAGCCCGCCCGGGACGTCGGTGGCCTCGACGCGCGTGGTCATCCCTTGATGCCGCTCGACGCGATGCTCGGCACGATGAACCGCTGGAACACGAGGAACATCGCCACGACGGGCAGGGTGAGCAGCACCACGCCCGCCATCTGCACCGTCGGCAGCGTGTAGTTCTGCGACTGCAGGCTGTTGAGGCCGAGCGTCAGGACGTACATGTCCTTGTCGCTCGTCATCGTCACCGGGATGAGGAAGCTGTTCCACGTCCACGTGCCGGCGAGGATCGCCTGCGTGGCGATCGCCGTGACCGACAGTGGCAGCCCGATCCGCAGGAAGATCCGGAAGCGGTTCGCGCCGTCGAGCGCCGCGGCCTCCTCGAGGTCCTTCGGGATCGTGCCGAACGACTGCCGCATGAGGAAGATGAGGAGCGGGTTGACGATGAACGGGATGATGAGCGCCGCGTAGGTGTTCAGCCAGCCGAGCTTGACGATCTGCAGGTAGAGCGGGATGAGGTACGCCTGCAGCGGCACGAGCAGGATCACGATGATGCCCGTGAACACGACGCGCTTGCCGCGGAACTGCAGACGGGCCAGCGCCCAACCCGCCAGGGTGTTCACGATGACGGCGCCGGCGACGACGCAGCCCGTGACGATCGCGGTGTTCGCGTACCAGCGTCCGATCGGGGCGTGCGTGAACACGTACGTGTAGTTCGACAGGGTCAGGTGTGACGGCGGGACGATCGAGAAGAAGTCCGCTGGCGACAGGAACGAGCAGTACAGCACGAACAGCAGCGGGGCGACCATGATCAGTCCGAACACGATGAGGAACGTGTACCGGGCGGACCGGGCGACCGTCTGCTGGGTGCGGTGCGAGCGCATCGGGCGACCGGTGCCGCTGGTCGGTGTGCTCGGGCGGGTGACCGCGGTGCGCTGCGTCGAGGTGGCGCTCATGCGTCCTGCTCCTTCGGGCCGAGGAGCCGGCTGACGACGCCGGCGAGGATCACGATGGCGAGCAGGATCACGGTCGCCGCCGAGGCGTACCCGATGTTGCTCAAGCGGAACGCCTGCTGGTAGATGAAGATCACGATCGTCGAGGTCGCACCGGCCGGGCTCCCGAGCACGGTGCCGCCGGAGATGACGTACGCCTGGTCGAAGACCTGGATCGCCTGGATGATCCCGGTCAGCACCACGAACGCGGTGAACGGACGCACGCCCGGCAGCGTCACGCTGAGGAACTGACGGAAGGCGCCCGCACCGTCCATCTCGGCGGCCTCGTACAGGTCCGCCGGGATCGTCTCCATGCCCCCGACGAAGATCACGATGTACAGCCCGACGAACATGTACACGTACACGATCACGAGGAACCACAGCGCCAGGCCGGGGCTCGCGTACCAGGTCGCGTTCGGCAGGCCGAACAGCGACAGTGCGGTGGACGCGATGCCGCCCTTGACGAACAGCTGCATGAAGATCGTCGTGATCGCGACGGTCGATGTCATGTAGGGCACGAAGTACGCGGTGCGGAGTGCGCCCTTGCCGACGGTGGCACCGCGCAGGACGGCGGCGACGACGATCGCCAGGACCGTCTGGGCCGGGACGACGCCCGCCACGAAGGTCGCCGTGATCCCGAGGGAGCGGCCGAACGCCGGGTCGGCGAACAGCTGCCCGAAGTTCTGCAGCCCGACGAAGCTGCGCTGGTCGAAGTCGAACTTTCCGACCTGCTGCACGCTGAGCACGACGGACTGCGCGATCGGGTAGGCGAACCACCACAGCAGCAGGACCACCGCGGGGGCGAGCATGAGCCACGCGGCCGGGTTGTCGGTCCGGAGCCAGGCGCGGCGGCGCGACGACGTGGGCCGTCGCGCCGCCCTGATGGAGCTCTTGATGGCACTCACGCCGCTCGGCTACTTCCCGTACTTCTGCTGGAGCTGGTGCAGCAGGGCCGTGGAGCTCGTCGCCTTCTTCGCGACGAGCTGCTGGAACCCGTTGACCAGGTCGTTGCCGAACTCGGTCGACTTGGTCGGGTAGTCGAGCGACTCGCCCTTCGCCAGCACCGAGTTCGTGAACGCCGCGTACTGCGGGGTGTCCTGGCGGTACTGGCTGATGTACTTCGTGGCGGCCGGGACGTACCCGAGCTTGGTCGTGATGATCGCCTTCTGCGAGTACGAGTCGGTCATCGCGGCGATGACGGCCATGTCGACCGCCTTGTCCTTCGACTTCTGGGCGATGCTGAAGCCACCGCCGTAGGTCGCCACCGTCGACGAGGACGCCGTCTTCCCGGGGAGCGTCGTCAGCGTGTACTTCGTCGACGGGTCACTCGTCTGCATGAAGCCGATGTACCAGGGGCCGGCGTCGGACATGGCGGCGTTCCCCTTGCCGAAGGCCTCGCCATCCCAGGTCGCCCCGAGCTGCTCGGCGCTCTCGGCGTCGCCGTTCTTGAACATGGTCAACAGTTGGTCGAGCGCCTGCACGTTCTGCTTCGAGTCGATCGTCGTGCCGCCGTGGTAGCCGCCACCGTTCGCGATCATGTACTGCGTCAGGTGGAACAGGTTCTCGAGCAGCACCACGCCGGGCTTGCCCGTCTTCGCCTTGACCTGCGTCGCGGCCGTCGCGATCTCGGCGAGGGTCTTCGGGGTCGAGGTGACGCCCGCCTCCGCGAGCACGTCCTGGTTGTAGGCGTAGCCCGAGTTCTGCAGGTACGACGGCACCGCGTAGAGCTTGCCGCCGATCTTCCAGCCGTTCACGAGCGCCTTCGGGAACGCGCTGAGCTGGACATCGGTCTTCCCGATCACGTCGTCCATCGACGCGATCGCCCCCTCGGTCGCGTACTCGGCGACCGGTGCCGAGTTGTCCCAGAGGGTGATGTCCGGGGCCGTGCCCGCGGCGAACTGCGTCGGCAGCTGGTTCAGCTGGTCGTCGTAGGTCGGGTAGACGTGCGTCTTGATCGTGACGCCGGGCAGTTCCTTCTCGGCGTGCTTGATGATGTCCGACATGTAGGTGTCGACGACGCCGCCGCCGGAGTACCCGACGGTGACGGTGCCCTTGAGGGACGAGCTCGAGCCGGAGCCCGAGCCGCCCGAGCTGCCCGAGCTGCTGCAGCCGGTGAGCACGAGCGCCGCGGCGATGCCGAGCGCTCCCACTCCGGTGACGGTTCGCGTTCGCTTGATCATGATGGGCCTCCTTGCCCTGGCGTGATGACGGGTGGTGCTGCTGGTTCGGGTTCGGGTCAGGCCTGCGCGGTGGCGGCGTCCGCCAGCGGGAGCCAGACGCGCATGGTCGACGGACCGCGCTCGGCCCACTGGTGGTACGGGCGGAGCCGGACGGTTCCGGGGCGCTGCGCGTCGTGCGCGGGCGAGGCGGCGTACGGCCAGTCCCGCTCGGGCGCGTCGACGGCGACCGCGTCGAGCGCCGCGTCGGTGGCGCCGTCCGCGGTCGGCTCGGCCCCCGGGAGGACCTGGATCACGTCGACCCGATCGGCGTCCTGGTCGATCGACTCGGCGCAGAGCACGAGCGGCCCGCGCTCCACCGCGACCGTCCCGCGGAGCGCGTCGATCCGTTCGTCCGGGGCCACGAGCCGCGGCTGCGTCGGGAGGTCGAGGGTGACGTCGTCGCCGGCACGCCAGGCGCGACGGATCACGACGGACCCGCCGTCGACCGTCTCGGCTCCCTCGCCGGCGTCGACGGTGGCGCTGCCAGCGGCCCAGCTCGGCACGCGGAGGGTCAGGGTCCACGGCTCGGGCGCGTCCTCGGCGACGACGACCCGCACGCGGCCGTCGAGCGGGTAGTCCGTGGCGACCTCGAGGCGGACCGTGCGGCCGTCGGGCAGCGTCGTGTCGATCCGGCCCTCCGCGTACTGGTGCAGTTGCAGGCCGTCGTCGTCCACCGTCGCCACGTACGCGGTGAGGCTGGCGAGGGTGCGCGCGACGTTCGTCGGGCAGCACGACACCGCGAACCACGGCGCACGCTGGCTCGACGCGGCGCGCTCGCTCGGCTCGTCGACCGCGGCCGGGGTGCCGGGCACGTTCCGCTGCAGCGGGTTCACGTAGAAGAACGCGGTGCCCTGCTCGTCCGGGCTCGTCGCGATGACGTTGTACAGCGTCCGCTCGATGAGGTCGGCGTACCGCTCCTCACCGTCGGCGAGCAGGAGCCGCCAGCTGAACATGATCGACCCGACACCGGCGCAGGTCTCGGAGTAGGCCCGATCGGAGGGCAGTTCGAAGTCGTCGCCGAAGGACTCGCCCTCGTGCCGCGACCCCATGCCACCGGTCAGGTACGTGCGGTGCGCGACCGTGTTGTGCCACTGCGTCCGGAGCGCGTCCGACAGCTCGGCGTCGCCCCGGTCCACGGCGAGGTCGACCGCGCCGGCCGCCAGGTAGAGCGCGCGGACCGCGTGGCCACGGAGCACGTCTGCGTCGCGCACGTGCAGGTCGTCGAGGAAGTACGACGCGGGCACGTCGGGATCGTGCAGCGTGCCGTCCCCGCGGCGCTCGATGAACAGCGCCGCCTGCGTCCGGTACCGCTCGTCACCGGTCACGCGGGCGAGCTCCACGAGCGCGACCTCGATCTCCGGGTGGCCGCACACGCGCTGGTCGCCGTCCGCGCCGAAGACGTCACACACGTGGTCGGCCACGCGGATCGCCGCCTCGACGAACGCGTCGCGGCCGGCGGTGCGGGCGCGCGCCACAGCGGCCTGGATCATGTGCCCGGCGCAGTAGAGCTCGTGGCCCCACTCGAGGTCGGACCAGCGCGGCTGCTGCCTCGGGCCTCCGAAGCGCGTGTTGAGGTAGCCGTCCTCCTGCTGGGCTGCGACGACACGGGCCGACAGGTCCTGGAACGTCTGCTCCACCCAGGCATCACCCGAGCGTCCGGACTCCCACGCGAGCGCCTCGAGGAGCTTGTAGATCTCCGAGTCGGCGAACTCCCGACCTGCGGACGGAGCCTCTCGCCCCTCGGCGGCGCGGTCGAAGTTGCCGACCCAGCCGAGTCGCTCCATCCACTCGAGGCAGTGGCGGAGCGTGGCGCGGGCGTTCGTCGCCTGGCGGTCACCCCAGAAGCCGCCCGTGATCGCGACGTCGGTCATGGGGACGGGGCGGAGGCGGCCCGTCGTCGGCGCGACCACGAGGCCGCGCTGCGAAGTGGGGGTGGTGCTGATGTCGGTCATTCGTGCGTCCTTGCTGCAAATCTCCGGAAAGCTTTACGAACCGTAACTGCCGGGTCTCGATTGCGTCAAGCGGAAAGCTGCCGGTACTGTTTGCGGCAACGGGTTGCCGGTACTGTTCACGGCAGCGGGGTCGACGCCTCGGGCGGTCGGACAAGAGGGGGCTGCGTGAAGGAACGGCAGAAGGCGGCCACGCTCACGGATGTCGCACGAGCCGCAGGGGTCTCGATCGCCACCGCCTCGCGCGCGCTGAACGGGCGGGGCGAGGTCCGCTCCGAGACCCGCGACCGCGTGTTCGCCGTCGCCGAGCGCCTGTCGTTCCGGCCGAACGTGCTCGCGCAGAACCTGCTCGCAGGGCGCACCGGCACCGTCGGCCTCATCACCTCGGACCTCGAGGGCCGCTTCTCGCTCCCGATCATGATGGGCGCCGAGGACGCGTTCGGCGCCGGTGCCACCCAGATCTTCCTGTGCGACGCCCGTGGCGACACGATCCGTGAACAGCACCACGTCCAGGCGCTGCTGTCACGCCGGGTCGACGGCCTCATCGTCGTCGGGTCGAGCACCAACCCGCGCGCGTCGCTCGGCGACGACCTGCCGGTCCCCGTCGTCTACGCGTACGCACCGTCCGAGGACCCCGCGGCGCTCTCCGTCGTCAGCGACAACGTGCAGGGTGGCCGGGTCGGGATGCAGCACCTCATCGACGCCGGACGACGGCGCATCGCGCACATCACCGGCGAGATCGAGTACCACGCCGCCCGCGACCGCGCGCGCGGTGCCCTCGATGCGCTCGACGACGCGGGCCTCGAACTCGCGGGCGGACGCGTCCTGCACGGCACCTGGAACGAGGCCTGGGGTCGCGGTGCCGCCCGCATGCTCCTCGAGTCCACGCCCGACGTCGACGCGGTCTTCTGCGGCAGCGATCAGATCGCGCGCGGCGTCGTCGACGTGCTCCACGAGCTCGGGCGCGACGTCCCCACCGAGGTCGCCGTGCTCGGCTTCGACAACTGGGGCGTCGTCACACAGAGCTCACGCCCGGAACTGAGCAGCGTCGACATGCAGCTCCAGGAACTCGGCCGCATCGCCGCGAACCGGCTGTTCGCCGCGATCGACGGCCAGGACGACGGCGGGCGTACCGAGGTGCCGTGCCGGCTCGTCGTGCGGGGGTCGACGGCGCCGATCGACTGAGCGAATCCGCCGGCGTGCACAGCGGATGCGCGCTGCACGCGCTGCACGCGCTGCACGCGCGTGCAGCCGACAAGTGCGCCATCTCGACGACGGCGCAGTTGTCGTCGACGCGCGCGGTCGCGGCGACATGCCGGACGGGAGGGCCGGGGCGGGCTCGACGCGGGCCTCCCGGCCGTGATCATGGGTACGTCAGTACTCGCCCTTGATCACGAAGAACGAGCCGCGGATCTCGCCCGCGAGCTTCGACCGCTGCCGGGCGAACTTGAACTTCGACGCGAGCTCATCGGGGACGTCCATGCCCTGCGAGAGCTTGAAGCCGACCGCCCGCTTGCCGCCGTCCTCGATGCTGTACATCACGTTGATCGCGAGGCCCGACTCGTAGAACACGTACGTCATCCGGAGGCCGTCGACCACGAAGTCGGTGGCCTCGAGCGGACGTGACGCGATCACGATGTCGCGCTCCTCAGCGAGGATCCGCGTCACCCGGTCGACCGCGTCGGGGGCCTCGTCCGCGGGCGACGTGACGAACTCGTGGTCGTACTTGTTCTTGTAGTACCGGGCCTCGTTCGCGCGGAGGCCGGCGAGCGCCTCGGCCACCGGCGAGGACTCGAGACCGGCCGTGCTGACGTCCACGAAGTCGACGACGTTCGACATGCGTTCCTCCTCGTTCGGGTGGGTGGGCACCACGGTAGTGCTGATCCACCAGGGTCGGGGATCATCCACAGACGCAGTAGGGCTCTCCGCGACCGACACCCCATGGACGTCCGGGTGTGGGCGGTGATCGAGCACCGCATCCCCGCGGTGATCATCGCGCTCGTGGACTGAGCGGCACCGCGGCGCCCACCCGGATGGTCTCAGCCCCGCTCGCTCCACAGCAGCCAGACCCGGGCGGCGAGCGCGCGGTAGCGGAGGGCCGGACCGGCCGTCGAGGCATCGAACCAGGCGACGAACTCCTCGTGGATGATCCGCTGGACGTCGTCCACCGACGTCGCGTCCGGCAGGCGCAGCGCGATCGTCTCCGCTTCGGGCCGGTACTCGTCGGTGTTCGTCTCGAACGCGATGCCGACCGGATCGGCAGAGAACAGGATCGATTCGAGCTCGGGCACGAACGCCGCCGGGTCCGGAGTGGGCTGGGGGTGCGACGACCGGGAGGCCCGGAACAGTCCGGCGAGCCCGGACCGCGGGCGGCGTGCGGCTTCCGGCCCGGCTCCTGGCACAGTGGCGGTCGTCGCCTCACGTTCGGGGTCACCCGCCACGGTGTCGGGCGCGAGCGGGTCGCTCGTGCCCGCGATCCGCAGAGCATCGTCCCGCAGCGCAAGCTCGGCGACGAGCAGCAGGTGTACGTAGTACACCCGGGCAGCCTCGGGGAACGCGATGAGCGATGCCGACAGTCCGTCAGCGCACTGCCGGAGCCCGCGGACGGCCTCCGGCGCGAGGACACCCCCAGCGGACACCTCGGTCGCCCAGCCGACGATGTCCGAGTCGATCATGACGGCGTCCACGAGACCGTACTGTTCGCCGCGTTCCACCGCGTCGGGGAACGGCGCTGCTCGGTGCGCGGCGAGTGCGACATCCAGGTCAGTGCTCATCCGGAGGAGCCTAGTGCGGCGAGCACACCACGCCACGCCTCACCGTGCGCTTCGCCGTGGGGCCCGAGTCGCGGGTCACGACTCGTTGTTGCAGCGGAACTCCACCACGTCGCCGTCCTGCATGACGTAGTCCTTGCCCTCGATGCGGGCGACCCCACGGGACCGTGCCTCGGCGATCGACCCCGCGGAGATGAGGTCGTCGAACGAGATCACCTCGGCCTTGATGAAGCCCTTCTCGAAGTCGGTGTGGATGACGCCCGCGGCCTGCGGCGCCTTCCAGCCCTTGCCGATCGTCCACGCGCGGGACTCCTTGGGACCGGCGGTCAGGAACGTCTGCAGCCCGAGGGTGTCGAACCCGATGCGGGCGAGCTGGTCGAGCCCGACAGGCTGGCCTGGTCGACACGAGGCGTCGACCAGGCCAGAGCGGTTCTCCCCTCCGTTCGGCGCCCGAAGAGCTCGTCACGCACCACGTGTCATCGGGGAGCGTCTCAGGCAGTCGCGGCCGCGCGCGATCCCTGCACGCGCTCGGCGAACGCGTCGATGCGGGCGATGTCATCAGGCGTGAGGACGACGTCCGCCGCGGCCACGTTCTCCGCGACCCGGTTCGCATTGCGCGACCCCGGGATCGGGACGAGGTCGTCGCGCTTCGCGAGGATCCACGCGAGTGACAGCTGCGAGAGCGAGATGCCCTTGTCGTCCGCGATTGCCGACAGCCCCTGGGCGACGGCGACGTTCGCGTCGAAGTGCTCCGGTGCCCACCAGTCGAGCATGTGCCGGATGTCGTCGGACGGGTAGTCGGAGCGAGGGCGGACGGCTGCACTCAGGAAGCCGCGCGCCAGCGGCGAGTACGCGACCACACCGATGCCGAGCTCATCGACGACGGGCAAGAGCTCCTCGGACTCTCGGGCGAACACGGAGTACTCGGTCTGGAACGCCGAGATCGGGTGGACGGCGTTCGCCCGGCGGAGCTGCTCGGCATCGGTGTTCGACAGCCCCAGGTAGCGGACCTTCCCAGCCTGGACGAACTCCTGCATCACGCCGACGACGTCCTCCACGGGCACCGCGGGGTCATGGACGTGCTGGTACAGGAGGTCGATCGAGTCGGTGCCGAGGTTCCGGAGGCTCGCCTCGACCACCTCGCGGATGTGCTCCGGGCGCGAGTCCGGCGTGTAGGCACCACGGGCGAAGCCGAACTTCGTCGCGATGGTGACCTCGTCGCGGATCGGAGCGAGGGCGGTTCCGAGCAGGCGTTCGCCGACGCCCCACCCGTACAACTCTGCGGTGTCGAAGTGCGTGACCCCGAGTTCATGCGCGTGCCGGATGGCGGCGGTCGATTCGGTGTCGTCGCTCGGCCCGTAGGCGAACGCCGTGCCCATCGCGCCGTAACCGACAGCACTGACGACCAGACCTTGGTCGCCGAGGATGCGCTGCTGCATGTGGTTCCTTCCGTGTGGAGAGCAAGAGGTCAGTGTACGCCCTTCGTGTCAGACTCTGACACTCTAGGCCCACGGTGTCAGCGGCAGTAGGATGACCCCGTGAGCGAGACGACGAGCCGGACGGGGTTGCGGGACATCACCCGCGACGCCGTGCGTTCTCGGATCGCCGCGGTGGCCGTCGCTCGGTTCGACGCGGAGGGTTTCGACAGCGTGACCGTCGAGCAGATCGCGGCCGAGGTCGGCATCTCCGCCCGGAGCTTCCACCGCTACTTCCCCGCGAAGGAGGACGCAGTGATCGGCGATCCGGCTCGCCACCGAGACGACCTCGCCGACGCGCTCCGCGCCCGACCAGCGGGCGAACCTGTTTGGGACGCGCTCCGCGAAGCGTTCGTCGTGATGCTCGAACGCGGCGGCGCGGACTCCGACGCCGGCCGTCAATCGGTCCGCGTGATGCTGCGCACGCCGTCGCTCCGTGCCCGCAACCTCGAGAAGCACCTGTCCTGGGCCGAGGTACTCGTGCCGCTCACAGCTGAACGCATCGCCCGCGACGACGCTGACCTCCGCGCCCGGACGCTCGTGCACGCCGCGCTCAGCTGCTTCGACGTGGCGATCAGCATCTGGGCCGTGGAGGACACCCCCGGCGTCCTCCCCGTCGATCTGCTTCGCCGGACCTTCGACACGCTCGACGCCAGCTCCTGACGCCGCTCACGGATCTGTGCTCATCCGATCCGCCGGTCGACGTCGGGGAGCTGCCAGGTCCGTGATCAGACGAGCCGGCTGATCGGCCTCGCTACCCGTGCGCGAAGGCCCGCCCCGCGTGACAGTCGCGGCGGTCGCGGTCGTCGAGCCGATCCAGGAGGACCGTGCTGTGCCTCCAGGACCGTTGTGCGCCAGCCTGTCGGGAATGTCCGCCCCACCCCGAGCCGCGGCGCAGAGACCGCGACGTCGACGAGTCCGCGAGGTCGTGGGACCGCCGGCAGGGTGATGCGGCCGCCGCGGCCGTCGGGGGGACCGAGAGCGAACCGTCGCGGTGACCTCGGGGTTGCAAAACCGAGGCAGATGATCCATCCTCCCGGACGAGGGCTGAGCGGAGCGGAGCGGAGATCGCCACTTACACTGATCTGCACAACGTCAGAAGTGGAACCGTCATGCTGCTCTTGTTCACCTGGCTCCTGGGGGCCGCCGTCGGTTTGTGGCTGATGTACGTCGTCATTCGAGCCGCCGTGCTGAACGCCCTGAGCAGTCACTACAAGACCGTTCGGTGGTTCGAGGCGACCGGCGAATGGGACTACAACAAGAGCGGCTCGCTCGCACCGCAGCCCATCCCCGCCTCCGAGCACAAACCCGTCGAGTAGCCCCCCTCGGGGCATTGGCTGGGCGAGCGGTCCGTCAGGTCCCACCGCAGTCATCGGGCCGGAGCGCCGTCACGCCTCCGCCACCAGTACGACGGACGCCACCAGGACACGACGTCGGGGTCGCGAGGCCGTGTCCCCTCCGGCTCAGTCTCGAACGCGTCGGTCAGCGGTTCGATCGGCCGCCAGCGACCCAGCACACGAACGGGTAGAACGGCGTGGGGCTCGTGTCACGGCGCATGACTAGTTGTTGAACCGGAACGTCGGACGGGCAAATGGGGACATCGATCCACCGTAGCAGGCTTGATTCCGTGGGCAAGTAGGCGCGGTCGGCGCGCTCTGCGTCGGCCGGTGTTAGGAGCTACGACGGACTGAATCCGGACTAGATGTGGCCTACTCGGCCACCGACACGACCAGGCAGAACACAGTCGTTGTACTGGGACAAACTGAATCGACGCAGCAGACCAGTGGCCCAGCTGACTTCTCAACCCCCGCCGAGGCACAAGCGGTCCGCTCCCCAACTCAGCTTCGAAACGGCAACACTCGTGCCTCGTCAGTAACGCTGTTGCGACAACCCCGCTTATCGCGCCAGCGACTCTGATTCTTGGCGGGTTACCACTCAGCGTGACTCAAGGTGCTCGCTTCCGCCCAAGGGAACCGACTGCCGAAGCTGTCGCCTATTCCGACCGCTCAGCACCCTGCCTCCATGATCCTGGCTTAGCGGTCGCCTTTAGGTAGTAAACCGTGCCACCTCCCAGGCCGCCGCCAGAAGCGATCGTCTCACCACCCTCGCGGTCACGAAGCTTTGGGAGGATGGTTTGAACCCTTGATTGAGACGCACTAAGCACATATTCGACCTCCGAACGCCATCTCGTTCCATTCAGGCTCGAGTACTCCACCACTATCAGAACAGGGAGGCCGCTCGAGCCGAGCGCGCTCAGCGCCGTTAGCGCTGATCCTCCAAAAAAGGACAGAGCAACGTCGGTAGGCTCATGGTCCCCTGTAGCGAGCGGCAGAGCAATTGGCACCTCGCCCGACTTCACGTTTTCAGCCTGGTTGAGGGCCTTAACGGCGACGTTGAGCGCTGGGTCCCGGGTTTGATTCGACAGCGAGACACTTATCACGATCGCAAGCTGCAGCTGGTCACCCAACCATTCGGACCTTTCGATCCGCGCATCTCTTTCAGCCACGTGACCGACCACATAGGGCCGCAAACTCAGACGCTCGTTTTGAGCAACTAGTTCACGATGGTCGAGGTCCGTCTTCCGCTCGTTCACGTCGAAGACCAGGACCACCGCCACAGCTGCAACCGCTACTCCCGAGAAAAGCGCAGAACCCGCACCGAACATGTCCCCGACTTGCCCGAACTTGGCAGATTCGCCGTCGGGCACGAACCTTGCGAGAACCCAGACTAGACCCCATACCGCGATCCAAGCGATCAGGGCAGCGACGGACGCCCAAACCACCGCAGTGCGCATCTTCATGACAGCCTCGCCAACAGTCTCTCCGCAAGCAGATTCGCCCGCTCTTGAACATCGTCATCATCGCCGAGCGAATAAATGCCTCTCGGAAAGCCCTGGCTTCTTAACGCGCCCTCATGGAGGATCTCCGACGGCGCCTGACCAAGAGTTCGTCCCTTCCGTATCAGGCGAACCGACTCCTTCCCGATGAATACGAGACCAGCGACTGGCACGTCACCATCGGTTAACGCCTGCCCGCGCCCAAGAGCCGTGGAAGAGACTTCAACGACCGACTCCGTTAGTGGCTCGTCGGTAACAGGATCGCGATCCTCGTGCAGCACGGCGAGGCCGCGTAAGCCAAGCCGAAGGATCTTATTGCGTCGCGATTCGTCGAGCAGAGCAGCACCTAGGGCGGGAACGACAACCTCGGCCGAAGGGGCAAGAGGCTCGCCGTCGCGAGTGTCAGTCAGGACTTGGGTATTCGCTCCCTGCGCATACGTTTGGAGAGCGACTGAGGACCAATACCATCGTGTGATGGCAGCTCTCGATACTCCGGCATCGAGGAAATACGCTACGCCGAGAACCATTGCATCAGTAGGCACTCCGCCCGGTCGCACACCAAATTCAGACGACATAAAGTCCAACGCGCTCGCGTACGACGAAACCGCGCGGTTCCACATTTGCGAGACGGAGTCCGGCGGGATGTTCAGCACATCTCGCTGGCGCACACCGGTAACACGTCTGGACGCGGGGCGCGATTTAGTCTTTGCATCAATATCGCGCTGCCACAGGGCAACGAGCTTCAACACCTCTAACCCATTGACCTCAAAGCGCTCAAGCAGTTCGGAATTCGCCTTCGCAAACTCCCACTCATCTCGCAGATTGAAACCCGACGGAAAGAGGACAGCTACCATTAAGTCAAAGGAGTTCAAGCGCACTCCCGTGCGATTCAGCGTCTCAAAGATCCGAGTCAGAGCCTCGAGACTAATTGCCTGTTCCATTACAATTGCAGGTAAGGTGTACGATGCGCGGTTATCTTCGTCTGTGAAGACTTGGCGGGTTTCGAGCATCCAGGCAGACATCCGTGCATCAACGACTTGAATCGCCGCGTCGAACTTCGCCGGATCCAAGAGCGACTCGAACGCGACCCGTCTCGACACTGCCGCCTCGAATGAGAAAGACTTGCGGGGCGCCCACTTGAGGCTTGGGTCGCCATCCTCGGTCGTATCGTTGAAATCGGCGAAGTACACCGTTTCGCTCGTCCCGGTTAGCGCGTGGTAGAGCGCAGTTACGCGTTGCTGCCCATCGAGGAGATAAAGCTCCACCTCGTCCTCGTAGACCTCGGGTGCACCGTCGATCGGCCGGATCCGGAACGGCTGGGGTCCTTCGAGCACCAGCAGCGAACCGACTGGCCAGCCGTTTAGGACACTATCGAGCAACTCGATCACCCGACCCGGTTCCCAGACGAAGGGCCGCTGAAATTCCGGTAGCGCTAGCAAACCGCTCCGCGCCAGGCGGAGGAGCTCAGTGACGCTGAAGTCCCGCGATCTATGTTGCATTGTTTGCGCACTCCCTCATCAGCCGCTCCATCGCGGCGACACTATCGCATTTGACTACTGACAAGCAGCACGGAGCGGGGTGCGCGACCGGTAGGACGCTAGGCACGAAGCGATACTCGGTACGACTGCGGCACCTGGCAGCGAGGCGGAAGGATGTGCTCACGGCAGTCAACCAGCGACCGCTGCAACGGGGGCGTCGTTCCGAATGACCGGCTCCCGCGCGCCCCGACAAGGGCGCGCAGAACGGAGGGACGGTCGAGGCCCGGACCTCGGCAGCGACGCCACGACGATACGGTCTCACTCAGGAATTCCGACCGTCACAGAGATGCCTGCACGACCGCATTAGTTGCGATGTAGCGCTGGACCGTGCCCCACGCCTCCTGGACATCGAGCTGACGCCGATGAATACCTGCACCCATTCGACCGAAATACAAGAGGTCGTCCCGCAGGGCCCTTTGCTCCTCGTTGCCCAACCGCTGCTCCTGCAGCCAACGAAGACCGAAGTTGAGAAAAATTGCAAACGTATGCGGTGAGTTACTGGCAGTGTTTCGCATGATCGGTTTGAGCAGCCCGAATGCCTCTTCAACAAGCGAATGAGCGTCCGGACCCTGCAAGTCGTTCAGCGCCTTCTTGAGCAGGAGCAATGCCCAAGCCGTGTCGATTTGAACGTCCTCAGGGGCGAGAACGCGTGCTTGACGCAGGAAGTTCTCGGCAAGGACGAGGTCTCCAAAGTCCGTTTCAAAGCTTCCCCGCTGGAGCCAGAAGTGCGGGTCATCCGCAAGCCACTGCTCAGCCGTACCGTAGATGCGCTGCACCACGGAGTTCTCGCCCACGAAGCTCTTGAGATTGTTGTGGCTTAGCAGACGAATCAGAATCCGCCCGTAGCGCGTCCGACGAACACTGGCGCGATCATAGTGTCCGGCAACGAGGAATAGTAGGTCCTCGATCCAGTGCTCCAGCTGCCCCTCACTTCGGAAGTAGTCGACTGCCGACTCTGCAACCACTCGGTGGCGTGTGCGGTAGCGAGAATGTTCCGCGACGAGAAGATGCGCGGTTTCGAGCCGTCTCAGCGCAACCAGGGCCTCATTCGGTTCATAGTTACGGCCCGCCGCGTACAGCACGTCCTGACGAGACAGGGGTCGATTATCCGCCCATGCAGCAGTGCAGACCGCGCCGTAGAGTGCAACTTCGGCGCCTTGAAGCGACCGGCATTCGCTCGCCACACGCTCCTGAAAGCGTTCGCCTGACGTGGCCTCGATTAGGGTGACTAGCAACTGCCTATCAGCGTGCTTCGTGATTCGTTCGATGCGCTGTTGCACGCTCAGGCCAAGGAGAGCGCCTAGTCGGTGGCCACGACTAAGTTGCCCCAGCAAGGCCGTAGCGTCGCTATCCGTGAGGCGGGCCTGGTCGAGTGTTGCATCAACTCTTAGCCGATCTTCGTACCGCAACTGCACATAGCGCCCACTTCGTGCCGCGACTACGGTGACCAAGGAGTCAGACTCTTGGGACAAGCTCCTGAGCAACTCGGGAGCCTGGTCGGCGAACCGGTCTACATCATCGATGAAAAGATAGTCCGCCTTCCGATTGACGGCTTCACGACGGATCTGCGCCATCGGGACTTCGCTCTCCCGGCCGAGCCACAGGACAGTGTTTCCGCGAGCCGCAAACGTTGCAGCAGCCTTCATCAGGGAAGTTGTCTTTCCGGACCCCGCGCTTCCCGTCACCGCGATAGCACCGCCAGTCACGGCGTGAATCTGAGCTGTCAGCGCGTCATCAAACTCGAAATTGGCCGCGTACCCGTTGACTACGTCTGCCCACTGTGGCGTAGTGCCCAGCAGATAGTTTGGACTACCGGCCGGAGCAGCACGAACCGCTTCTGACACATCGATGAGTGCGGCTTCAGCTCGAACCACCTCCTCTGCCCTCTGAGCAGCAACGAGGCCCGGCGCAAATGGCGCGATACTGGTCTCGAAGAAGTTCTCTTCGGTCTCCGCGATGTGCACAAAGTTCAGCCTGGCCAGCGTCGCCTTGCGCCCGCGGTCCAGCTTCGGCGAGACAAGCCATGAGCGCGGTCGTAGTTCATTGTTGTTCCCACGCTCGCCGCGGAGTTGCAGGTAGTGCCAAAGAGGAGGCTCGTCGAGTACCGAACCAACTACAACCACGGGGCGCGTGGTTAGGTCTGTGACAAACTCTTGATACCAGGTATCAGTTCGCGCCGTTCGGTCCGCGTAGTCCCATTGGCTGAAAGTGAGGTCAGGGAAATCACCAAGGCGACCGTTCACGTGCACCACGGCGAGCTTATCCCCATCCACGACCCCAGGGCTGGTATTCAACGCAGAAATGATCTGCATAGCTCGCCCCCCGGATTGGTCGCGGATTACTTCGTCGCCGTCGTCAATGTTGAGCGTGTAAATGCGATGCCAAGGAAGCGAATACCAGGTCTGATACCGAGCCGGAACGAGTCCGGGATCGATCTTGAAAAGTCGATCAAGTTGGTCACGCAGGAGTGTCGGCGAAGTGCGCAGCGCCTCTGCGTATACCAAGCTGAGGGGCGTTTCAGCCTCGAACGGTTCATCCCTGAACGCAATTGGCCAGATACTTTCCGCGAGCTCCGGACCGAGCGGCAGCGGCTCGCCATCATGGTCGGTCAGTCCTCTTGAAAACCCCGCGCCCGTGAGCAACACCGCCTGGCCTCGTGCGATCGCGTTCACGATCGCCGCACCATGCTCCGTCATGATCACCCCCTTCATCGTTTCGCTGATGCTAAGCGCAGCCCGGAGCTACGGGGAGGATCACGACCCCCAGACCCGCGCGCACCGTGAGATGCAGCACGTACCGATCACTCAGAGCGACCGGGGGGCACCCCTAGCCTCCGCACCTCGGCAGCACTGCAGATCACCGCGACGTGCCTTGCCAGGGTCGTCACACCCTCGACCTAGACTGTCGCCCATGACCCTGATCCCTCGCCCGGACCCTCGGGTCAGCACCGCCACGTCGACCGTGCACCACGGCGACGCGTACGACCTCCTGCCGGAGATCGAGGCCAACTCGATCGACTTGATCCTCACGTCCCCGCCCTACTGGGGGCTTCGCGACTACGGCATGGAGCACGACAACGGGGTGCTCGACGCGTGGATCGCTGAGGGCAACAGCGCCGACGACATTCCCCCGTATGACTGGTACCGAACTAACGGTGGTGTGCTCGGCCTCGAACCGCGTCCGGAGTGGTTCGTCGGGCATCTTGTCGAGATCTTCCAGCGCGGTGCTCATGCGCTCAAGGCGTCAGGCAGCATGTGGATCAACATCGGCGACACCTACTTCGCGCGTTGGGCGAGCATCCGTAACGACGGACGCCAGGGCCTCGGCGGCAATCCACGAGCGCGACGGCGCGCGCCGATGGGCGGATTCCGACAGGAGAAGCAGCTCCTGATGATTCCCGCCCGCTTCGCGATCGCCATGCAGGACAAGCGGTGGATCTTGCGCAATGACGTGATCTGGCACAAGCCGAACGTCCCGCCCCGCCCCGAGAAGGATCGACTCAGGCTGTCCCACGAGCACTTTTTCCACTTCGTCAAGCGACCGACCTCGGGCCGTGCCAAGTACTTCTACGACTTGGATGCCGTCGAGGACGGCGCACGAGACGTAATCACGACCAACGTGCGCGCGGGACAGGACGGGCACTCCGCAACCTTCCCCCGCGACCTCATCACGCCGCGGATCCTCAGCTCGTGCCCGGAAGGTGGGACCGTGCTCGACCCGTTCTGCGGCACAGGTCGCTCTCTCACCGTGGCCACGGAGAACGGGCGCAACGCGATCGGCTTCGACCTGAACGAGAACTTCTCCGCGGTGGCTCGCGCCAACGCTCAAGGGAGCTCCATCGATGGCTAACGTGCAACGCGAGGCAGGCAACGTTCTCGCCGAGTGGTTCGGACACCGGATCTACCCGGTCGCAGCGGACGATGACGAGGCGCGCATGGCGCAGGATTCCCAGACATGCCCGTTCCTGACACAGCTCACCGGTCGGACCTGTGTCTGCGTGAAGAGTGCGAAGAAGGTCGGCGGGTCTAACAACGGAGTCTCGCGCGGCGTGTGCACCATCAGCAGCACGAGCAACGGCATTCGCCAGGACTGGCTCGTTTGCCCGTTCCGCGCGCTTGACGTCGACTTGCTGGCGGACGCCGCAAGGCGCTTGTTTGGGGCCCGGACCGACCAGGAGGTCGCTCTCGTGCCGGTGACGTCTCTGGTCGAGGCCGATGCCGTCGACTCTCTCAAGGAAACGATCCGAGCTGGCGGCATCGGCGTCGCGTACTTCCAGAGCAAGCTGGGAGGTGAGATCAGCGTCGCGTCGACCGGTCGATCGCCCGAGCTGAACTTCGACGCGACGATGGTGAAGCTGTCCCTCGACGCGAACGGGCTCCTCGACGTGGATCGGTATGCCATCTTCGAGATCCAGACGATGGACTTCCACGGCACCTACAAGCGAGCCGTCGACAACCTGTCGAACGCAAGCCACCTGCACCGAGAGGATTTCGCCAGCACAATCAACCAGCACCCCGAGTGGTTAGCCGAGGGGGTCGAGGGTCCGAACATCTCGAACGCGTTCAAACGAACGTTCTACCAAATGATGTTCAAGTTCCAGATCGGTGCTCATGGCCGCGCAGCTGGATGCGTTCTCGCTATCCCTGAGGCCGTCTGGGACAGCTGGCAGCGGTTCCTTGGAAAGCCCGATTTGATCCCTGTCGACGACGGCACCTGGCGGCTGCTCGGCTCCCCTTCGGACGAGCACCCCCCAGCTTGGATCTACGTCTTCGATCTGGACGCTGAGTCCGGTGTCACTCCGAATCCCGTCTGCCTCAAGAAAGTCATTGGTACGACGGCCGCGGCTCTGTCGCACTTCACGCTTGATGTCGCGCCCGAGGCTGCCCTTGAGGCTGGTGGGAGCGTGGATCGGTTGCTCGAGACGATCCGGATGCGCCTGGCACGATTCTTGCCCGAGGTAGCAGCGACGGCTTGAGCACGGATGGAGGGGGGCCCGAGCGGGTCATGCGCTCGGGCCCCGCTTCATGCGGCGATCTGCCTCCGCTCGCGATGTGCTCCGTCCTGTCGGGAGCAAAGGGCATTTGGAGTGCCCGGGTCAATCGGTTCTGCGCAGACGACGCATGACACAGGTATCGCGACCGTCGGCCAGGTGAGCCTGGCTGTTTCTTCCTCCACCTCCCTTGTCCTGGCCTGGCCTTTCCTGTCCTCTCCTTGGTGGTGACCGATCACGTGATCGATCACGTGTGTTGCCGTTCCGGAGGTCCGACGCTTCCGAGCGACATCGCGCGCCTTCTGGCTGCTCTCCCTGCTCTTGCGTCGCTTGTCGCTCAGCTGCGCAGCGGTCGTCTGGGTTTCGTCCCAGCTAGTAACCCGGTAGCCGATGCCGTCGACCCCCCAAAGGCCGGCCAGGACGAGTTCCTGGACCGCGCTTGCCTCCGCCGCGACGGGATGCAACCAGCGGAGCTGTCCGGGCGCGATGTAGCCATCCGACTGCTGCTCGTTGCTGAGCATGAGGCCGCACGTGAAGATCCGCCAGGACGTGTCTGACAGCCCGTCCATGCGCGGGTCGTGGAGCCAGCGGGACGGCAGACGAGAATCGACCACCTACCGGCCTCCCAGTGTCGGATCTACCCCGCGTTGCGTGAGCGCTCGGTTGATCATGCCGGTCCGCGTCGGGTGGAGCGGTCGATCCGGTGGGCAGCTTCGAGCAGACGGACAGCGACGCGGCGAGCGCCGTCGGTCGTCAGCTCGGGCATAACCGAGAGGCCCATGTTGAGGCCTGAATCAAGACGATGAGTCTCACTCTCGCTCCGAGCACCATCCGAACCCGTGTCAACAACGTGCGAGCAGCCCTACGCGCCGCGGTGAGGGACAAGGTGCTCGCCGCCGATCCGTCCAACGGAGTCACACTCCCGCGCGCGCGGAAGGCTGAACACGCGATGCGCATCCCGACTCCTGCGACCGTGGGTATCGTCATGGCCGCGGCAGAGGAATGGTTCCGACCTTTCATCGCGCTCTGCGCCTTTGCCGGGCTACGCCTCGGGGAAGCCGCGGCAGCGCAGTTCTCGGATATCGACTTCCTAAGACGCCAGCTGCACGTTCAGCGACAGGTACAGCGGGCCACCGGCGGGGAGGTTCGAATCACACCCCCGAAGTACGGGTCGGAACGGGTCGTTCACCTTCCCGACGAGCTGGTGACGATGCTCGCTCAGCATGCGAGCCTCGTCGGCACGCACGGCGACGAGCAGTGGATGTTCCTCGGCGACCACGGGAATCCCCCCTCACCAGAACACCATCCACTACTGGTGGACCAAGACGCTCCCTGCCGCCGATGCCGAGCCGACGCGCCTGCACGACTTGCGGCACTTCTATGCCTCGGGACTCATCGCAGCGGGATGCGACGTTGGGACAGTTCAGCGAGCCCTCGGGCACGCGAAGGCGACAACCACGTTGCAGACCTACACACACCTCTGGCCGACGGCCGAGGACCGGACCCGGACAGCAGCCGCAGGCATCATGACCGCCGTTTTCGCGGCTCCCGCGGACTCAATCCGGACTGGGACTACCGAAACCGCGTGAATCCCAGTGTCTGACTGGGGGGTCAGTTGTTAAAGCGGAACTCCACCACGTCGCCGTCCTGCATCACGTAGTCCTTGCCCTCGATCCGGGCGACGCCGCGGGCCCGAGCCTCGGCGATCGACCCCGCGGAGATGAGGTCGTCGAACGAGATCACCTCGGCCTTGATGAAGCCCTTCTCGAAGTCGGTGTGGATGACGCCCGCGGCCTGCGGCGCCTTCCAGCCCTTGCCGATCGTCCAGGCGCGGGACTCCTTGGGACCGGCGGTCAGGAACGTCTGTAGCCCGAGGGTGTCGAACCCGATACGGGCGAGCTGGTCGAGCCCGGACTCCGGCTGCCCGGTGGCCTCGAGGAGCTCCTGCGCCTCGTCCGGCTCGAGGTCGATGAGCTCGGACTCGATCTTGGCGTCGAGGAACACGGCCTGCGCGGGGGCGACGAGCGCGGCGAGCTCCGCCTTGCGGGCGTCGTCGGTGAGCACGGCCTCGTCGACGTTGAACACGAAGATGAACGGCTTGGCCGACAGGAGCCCGAGCTCCTTGATCGGGGCCAGGTCGATGGACGTGGCGGACAGGAGCGTGCCCTGCTCGAGCGCGGCACGGGCCTCCCGAGCGGTCTCGAGGACCGCGGGCTCCGCCTGCTTGAGCTTCACCGTCTTCTCGTACCGCGGCAGGGCACGGTCGATGGTCTCGATGTCGGCGAGGATGAGCTCGGTGTTGATGACCTCGAGGTCGTCGCGCGGCGAGACCTGGCCGGACACGTGCACGACGTCGTCGTCGGCGAAGCCGCGGACGACCTGCGCGATGGCGTCGGCCTCGCGGATGTTCGCGAGGAACTTGTTGCCGAGACCCTCGCCCTCGCTCGCGCCCTTGACGATGCCCGCGATGTCGACGAACGACACGGGAGCCGGCAGGACCTTCTCCGAGTGGAAGAGGTCCGCGAGCTGCTGCAGGCGCGGGTCCGGCAGGTTGACGACGCCGACGTTCGGCTCGATGGTCGCGAACGGGTAGTTCGCCGCCAGGACCTGGTTCTTCGTCAGGGCGTTGAACAGGGTCGACTTGCCGACGTTCGGGAGTCCGACGATCGCGATGGTGAGTGCCACGACGGACAAGCCTAACGGCGGCGGCCGGGAGGAACGGCGCGGGTCCGCCCCGCACTTCCGGTCCGGCGGCGGCCGGGAGGGACGGTGCGGGCCCGCCCCGCACCTCCCGGTCCGGCGGCGGGCGACGGACGCGGCGTGTGACACGAGGGGATGTCGGAGCGTCGTGCGAGCATGGCGACGTGCCCCTGGACTTCACCGCGATCGACTTCGAGACGGCCAACGGATCGAGCGCCTCGGCGTGTTCGGTCGGACTCGTCAAGGTGCGCGACGGCGTGGTCGTGGAACGGGCCTCCTGGTACATCCGGCCGCCGGTCGGGCACGACGCGTTCCTCGAGTGGAACACGCGGATCCACGGCATCGTCGCCGAGGACGTCATCGACGCCCTCGGCTGGGCCGAACAGTACGTCGAGCTGTGTGCCTTCGCCGGCGAGGACGTCCTGACGGCCCACAACGCCCGGTTCGACATGGGCGTCATCGCGGGCGGGTGCGCGGCCACGGGGATCGACGTCGTGGCCCACCGGCACCTCTGCAGCCTGCAGGTCGCCCGACGCACCTACCAGCTCGATTCCTACCGGCTCCCGATGGCTGCGGGCGCGGCCGGGTTCGACGGCTTCCGCCACCACGACGCCCTCGCCGACGCCGAGGCCTGCGCCGCGATCATCGTGCACGCTGCCGCGCAGCACGGCGTCGACTCGCTCGAGGGGCTGTCGACGGCCACGAACGCCAAGCTCGGGACGGTCCAGGCGCGGACGTCCGAGCCCCGCGGCGACCGCGCGATGGCGTTCGCCGACTGAGTTCCCGCTCGGGTCACCCGCCCGCAGCGTGGCCCCGCAGCCGGTGTCGGGGGTCGCTGCCACGCTCGGGGACATGGACGCTCTCCTGCTCGTCGTCGGACTGCTCGTCGGGGCCGCGCTCGGCGCCCTCGTGGCGTGGTCGGTGGTGCGTGGTCGCACCGGCGCCGACCTCGCGACCGCCCGGGCGACGGCCGACGGTCTCCGCGCGCAGCTGGACCGTGCCGTCGCCGACGCTGCCGCGCACGACGCCGAGCGGGCACAGGAGCACGCCGACCGCCTGGCCATGCAGGACGCCCAGTACCGCCGGCAGGTCGAGTCGCTCGAGCGCCGGGCCGCCGAGCTCGAGCACATCGTCTCCCGCATGCACGGTGCCGACACGACACGCACCGAGCAGGAGTCCCGCGTCCTCACGGCGCTCGGGCCGGTCGCGGCCACGCTCGAGCAGATGCAGCGGACGGTGACGGCGCTCGAGCGCAGCCGCGGGGAGCAGTACGGCGCGCTGTCGGCACAGCTCCGTGCCGCGGTCGAGTCGGAGGAGCGACTGCGCGCCACCGCCGAGACCCTCGCGAGCGCGTTGTCGTCGAACAGCACCCGCGGCGTGTGGGGCGAGACCCAGCTGCGGAACGTGGTCGAGGCCGCGGGGCTGCTGGAACGCGTCGACTTCGACGTCCAGTCGAGCGTCACCACGACCGCGGGGGCCGCCCGTCCGGACATGGTCGTGCACCTGCCGGGCGGCAAGTCGATCGCCGTCGACGCGAAGGTCCCGTTCAGCGCCTACCTCGAGGCCACGAGCATCCCCGAGACCGCCACGGGTGAGGCCGCCGCCCGACGCCGGGCACTGCTCGACCAGCACGTCCGCGCCGTCCGCGCCCACGTCGACGCCCTGGCCGCGCGTGAGTACTGGTCCGGGTACGACGCCTCACCCGAGCTGACGATCGCGTTCATCCCGTCCGAGTCCCTGGTGTCGAGTGCACTGGCCGCGGATCCGGGGCTGCTCGACCACGCGTTCCGGAAGCGGATCGCACTCGCCTCGCCGGTGACGCTGTGGTCGGTCCTCAAGACCGTCGCGTTCAGCTGGCAGCAGGACGTCGTCACCCTGGAGGCCCGCGAGCTGTTCCGCGTGTCCCGCGAGCTGTACGGGCGGCTCGCGACGATGGCCGGGCACGTGGACAAGCTCGGTCGGACGATCCGCGGGACCGTGGTCGACTACAACCGCTTCGTCGGTTCGCTCGAGCGGCAGGTGCTGCCGTCGGCCCGTCGCCTGTCGCTGCTCGACGAGGCCAAGGTGATCGCCGAACCCACCCCCGTCGAGGACGAGCCCCGCCTGCTCACCGCGCCGGAGCTCGTCGCCGCGGTCGACGACGACTGACAGCGACCGGCCACCGGCGACGGCGACGGGTCGCTGAGCTCGGTGAGATCGCAGTTGTTGCCGTTCCGACGGTGGTCAGAACGGCAACAGGTGCGATCTCGCGAGGGGGGTGGGGGTCAGAACCACTTCTCGACGCGGTGGTCGGCCTGGATCCGGCGGACCGTACCGGAGTGCGAACGGAGCACGATCGAGTCGGTGTGGATGACACCGCGGGAGCGCCGGACGCCGTCGACGAGCACGCCGTCGGTCACACCCGTCGCCACGAAGAACGTGTTGTCGCCCGTGACCAGGTCGTCCTGGTCGAGCACGCGGTCGAGGTCGTGCCCGGCGTCCATGGCCTTCTGCCGCTCGTCGTCGTCCTTGGGCTGCAGCTGCCCAAGGATCACACCGCCGAGCGCCTTGATCGCGCAGGCGGTGATGATGCCCTCGGGCGTCCCGCCGACACCGACGCACATGTCGATCTTCGATCCGGGCATCGCCGCCGAGATCCCGCCGGCGACGTCACCGTCGAGCAGCAGCCGCGTGCCGGCACCCGCCGCGCGGATCTGCCGGATGAGCTCCTCGTGCCGGGGACGGTCCAGGACGGCGATCTGCATGTCCTCGATGTCCTTGTGCTTCGCCTTCGCCAGCGCACGGATGTTCTCGCCGACGGGCTTGTGCAGGTCGAGGACCCCGCGCCCCTCGGGGCCGGCCGCAATCTTGTTCATGTAGAACACCGCCGACGGGTCGTACATCGACCCCCGGTCGGAGACCGCCATCACCGAGATCGCGTTCTGTCGCCCGGCCGCGGTGAGCGATGTGCCGTCGATCGGGTCGACCGCGATGTCACACGCGGGTCCGTGCCCGTTGCCGACGTGCTCGCCGTTGAAGAGCATTGGCGCCTGGTCCTTCTCGCCCTCACCGATCACGACGACACCGTCGAAGTTGACCGTGCCGAGGAACTTGCGCATCGCGTCGACCGCCGCACCGTCGGCGAGGTTCTTCTCACCCCGCCCCACCCACGGCTGCGCGCGGATCGCCGCCGCCTCGGTCGCACGCACGAGCTCGAGCGCCAGGTTGCGGTCGGGCTGGAGGAACAGGGCACCGGTGTCAGTCGCATTCACCCGTCCAGCGTACCGAGCCCCTTCCCAGTGGACGTTCGGGCGTCCCAGAGCTGAGCGACAGCTGTCGTCCGGAGCCGGACGGCGCGCCGGGCGGGAGGCCGCCCTCGACCACCTGTGACCGGCCTCCCGGCCCCTGGCTACGATCGTGGACGGATCGACACGTCGAAGGAGAGCCGAGATGCCCATCGCAACCCCCGAGCAGTACGCCGAGATGATCGACCGCGCGAAGGCCGGCAAGTTCGCGTACCCGGCCGTGAACGTCTCGTCGTCGCAGACGATCAACGCCGTCCTGCAGGGCCTGACCGAGGCGGGGTCGGACGGCATCATCCAGGTGACGACGGGCGGTGCCGACTACTTCGCCGGCCACACGGTCAAGAACCGGGCCGCCGGCGCGCTGGCCATGGCGGCGTTCGCGCACGAGGTCGCCAAGAACTACCCGATCACGGTGGCGCTCCACACCGACCACTGCCCCAAGGACGCGCTCGACTCGTTCGTCCTGCCGCTCATCCAGGCGAGCGAGGACGAGATCCGGCAGGGCCGCGACCCGATCTTCCAGTCCCACATGTGGGACGGTTCGGCGATCCCCCTCGACGAGAACCTCGAGATCGCGAAGACGATGATCCAGAAGACCCGCAACATCAACGCGATCCTCGAGGTCGAGATCGGCGTCGTCGGCGGCGAGGAGGACGGCGTCAAGCACGAGGGCACGAACGAGGCCCTGTACACGACGCTCGGCGATGTCGAGAAGGCCGTCGAGGCGCTCGGCATGGGCGACGAGGGCCGGTGGATCGCCGCGCTGACGTTCGGCAACGTGCACGGCGTCTACAAGCCGGGCAACGTCAAGCTCCGTCCGGAGCTCCTCGGCGAGATCCAGCGCGGCATCGCCGAGCACCACGGCACCGGTCAGAACCCGCTCGACCTCGTGTTCCACGGCGGCTCCGGGTCGTCCGACGACGAGATCCACGAGGCCGTGTCGAACGGCGTCATCAAGATGAACATCGACACCGACACGCAGTACGCGTTCACGCGCGACATCGCCGACTCGATGTTCACGAACTACACCGGCGTGCTCAAGGTCGACGGCGAGGTCGGGAACAAGAAGCAGTACGACCCGCGGGCCTGGGGCAAGAAGGCCGAGACCGCCATGGCCGCCCGCGTCGTCCAGGCGGCGAAGGTGCTCGGGTCGGCCGGACAGTCCCAGAGCTGAGCGTGACCGACCCCGACGCCCTCGTCCCCGACTTCGCGTCGTTCGTCGTCGACGCGCCCACGGCCCTCCACGCCGCCGACGCTGCGGCCCGCCGGCTCGTGGCGGCCGGGTTCACACAGCTCGACGAGCTCGACGACTGGCCGACCGACGCCGGCGCGTACGTCGTCGTGCGCGACGGCGCCGTCATCGCATGGCGACTGCCGGCGAGCGCGACGCCCACCACCCCGTTCCGCATCGTCGGCGCCCACACGGACTCCCCCGGGTTCCGCGTCAAGCCGAACCCGGTGGTCCGGACCGCGGGGTGGGAGCAACTCGACGTCGAGGTGTACGGCGGACCGATCCTCTCGACCTGGTTCGACCGCGACCTCCGCATCGCCGGACGCGCGGTCCTCGCCGACGGCAGCACGACCCTCGTGGCGACCGAGGCCGTCGCGCGCATCCCCAACCTGGCGATCCACCTGGACCGCGGGGTGAACGAGGGCGCGGCGATCGACCGACAGCGACACGTGTTGCCCGTGGTCGGTACCGACGGCGGCACCCTCGGCGGGCCGGACGTCGTCGAGTGGCTCCGCGCCCGGATCCCCGGCGACGTCGTGGCCTGGGACCTGTTCCTCGCCGACACGCAGGCCCCGGCCCGCATCGGCATCGACGGCGCGTTCCTGGCGTCCGGGCGCATGGACAACCTGACGAGCGTGCACGCCGGGCTCCGTGGGGTCGTCGCGGCGCCGGGGGACGCCGACCACGTTCCCGTGTTCGCGGCGTTCGACCACGAGGAAGTGGGCTCCGCAACCCCGTCGGGTGCGTCCGGACCCTTCCTCGAGGACGTCCTGCGCCGTGTCCAGGCCGGACTCGGCGCGACGGTCGGCGAGGCGGCGCGGGCGTTCCGCGCGTCGTGGCTGCTCTCGAGCGACGCCGGACACCTGGTGCACCCGAACCACGGCGAGAAGCACGACCCGGCGAACCGGCCCCGACCGGGCGCGGGTCCGTTGCTCAAGATCAGCGCGAACCAGCGGTACATGACCGACGCCCGGGGCGAGGCCGTGTTCGCCGCCGCATGCGCCGCGGCCGGCGTCGCGTACCAGCCCTTCGTCAACCACAACGGCATCCCCGGCGGCTCGACCATCGGTCCGCTCGCCGCGACCCGGCTCGGGATCCCCACCGTGGACATCGGCGTCGGGCTGCTGTCCATGCACTCGGCGCGGGAGCTCGTGCACGTGGACGACCTCGCGGCCCTCCACGCGGCGGTGGGCGCGTTCCTGGTCGGCTGAGGCCGGCGCGGTCCGGCCGCTGATCGGCGCGGTGCGGCCACCGGATCGGCGCGATGCGGCCACCGGATCGGCGACGCTCGGCCGCTGGTCCGTGGCGCTCGGTCAGAGTCCGCTGTGCGTGACCATCCAGGTGACGTACGCGGGGTCGTGCGCGAGCACGACGACGTAGACGACGACCGAGAACGCCCCGGCGACCGCACCACCGACGAGCGGCACCCAGAACGTGACCCGGCGACGGCGGAGGCGCGCCACCGACCACCACACCGTGCCGATCAACAACACGAGGTCCACGACGGCGCACAGCGCGCTCGCGGGCACGAGCGCCTCCGGGTGGGCGAGTTGGGTGTAGCGCGCGGCGATCTGGTCGGCGATGGTCGCGGCGGTGTGACTGATGCCGAAGAGCTGCTGCACGACGGTCGTGAACCCGAACGCCAGCAGCAGCACCGTCAGGAGCAGGTCTCCGGGGGACGCACCGAACCGGCCGGACGTCGGCACCGCGGGACGGGATCGCCCCGGTGCACGGCCGGGAGGCCCGACCCGGCCCACCGGAACCGGCCTTCGTTGGTCGTCGGCCTCGGCCCGGCGGCGTTCCGCCGCCTCGCGTTCGCCGCGTGCGCGCTCGACCTCGACCGGATTGACCCAGCCCTCGGGCGCGTACTCGCCGTACTGCGGGGCGGGCCGACCGACGGTACGGCCGGCAGCGTCGGCCGGATCCGGACGGCGTTCGGGAGTGGGACCATCGCCGGACGCGGGAGGGGCCTCCCGGCCGACGGGATCGGAGGGCCGACCGCCGGACGCGGGAGGGGCCTCCCGGCCGTCGGTCGCGTCGCTCACCGGGTACGGCCACCCAGGGCGCGCGCGTCGCGCTGTCCCGTCGCGTCCGTGCGGAGCTCCTTCGGCAGCGAGAACATGAGGTCCTCGTGCGCGGTGACGACCTCGTCCACCGTGCCGAAGCCGGCGTCCGCGAGCTGTTCGAGCACCTCGCGCACCAGGACCTCGGGGACGGAGGCGCCGGAGGTGACGCCCACGGTCTGCACGCCGTCGAGCCACTCCTGTTGGATCTCCTCGGCGTAGTCGACGCGGTGCGCGGCCTTGGCACCGTGCTCGAGCGCGACCTCGACCAGGCGGACGCTGTTCGACGAGTTCGCGGAACCGACGACGATCACCAGGTCGGCGTCGGCCGCCACCTTCTTGATCGCGACCTGGCGGTTCTGCGTGGCGTAGCAGATGTCGTCGGACGGCGGGTTCTCGATGAGCGGGAACTTCTCGCGCAGCAGGCGGACGGTCTCCATCGTCTCGTCGACGCTCAACGTGGTCTGCGAGAGCCAGACGAGGTTCGTCGGGTCCGGGACCTCGAGCGCGGCGACGTCCTCCGGACCGTTGACGAGGATCGTGCGCTCCGGGGCGTGCCCCATCGTGCCCTCGACCTCTTCGTGTCCGGCGTGACCGATGAGGATGATCGTGCGGTCGGCCTTGGCGAACCGCAGGGCCTCGCGGTGGACCTTCGTGACGAGCGGGCAGGTCGCGTCGATCGCGTGGAGGTCGCGGTCGGCCGCCCCCTGCACGACCGCGGGCGAGACCCCGTGGGCGCTGAAGACGACGTGCGCGCCGTGCGGGACCTCGGCGACGTCGTCGACGAACACGGCGCCCGCCTGTTCGAGCGTCGACACGACGTGGACGTTGTGGACGATCTGCTTGCGGACGTACACGGGCTGCCCGTACTGCTCGAGCGCCTTCTCGACCGCGATGACGGCACGGTCGACCCCGGCGCAGTACCCGCGAGGGGCGGCGAGGAGGACCTTCTTGGTGCCGGCGACCGGTTCGTCCCGGAGTCGGCCGCGAGCCGCCGGGACGCGGGGCGGCGCGAGCTGCACGGTGCGTCCGTTGGTGATCGTCACGCGTCGATCCTAGGTGCCGACGCTGACACGTCCCCTGGGCGTCCGCCCTGGGCGGAACCGGTGTGGAGGAACGCCCCGGACGACCGAGACCGTCCGGGGAACGGGGGATGATGGAGACCCTCCGACGACCGGCGGCACGACGTCGGCGCACGACGACAGGAGCAGTGCATGGCGATCGACCAGGGCCCCCCGACCGCGGACAACCCGTGGCCGGTCGCGCTGCTCGGCGCGAAGCTCCGGGACTGGATCGACCGGCTCGGCACCGCGTGGGTCGAGGGCGAGATCACGCAGTGGAACGTGGCCGGCGGCAACGTCTACGGCAAGCTCAAGGACTGCGAGGTCGACGCCACCGTGTCGTTCTCGATCTGGTCGAGCGTCCGTGCGCGGGTCCCGTCCGACCTCGGGCAGGGCGACCGTGTCGTCGCCGCGGTCAAGCCCAACTACTGGGTCAAGGGCGGCTCCCTGACGATGCAGGTCGTCGAGATGAAGCACGTCGGACTCGGGGACCTGCTCGAACGCCTCGAGCGGCTCCGCGCCACCCTGCTCGCCGAGGGGCTGTTCGACGCCGCGCGGAAGCGCCCGCTGCCGTTCCTGCCCCGGCGGATCGGACTCGTGACGGGCAAGGACTCCGACGCCGAGAAGGACGTGCTCCGCAACGCGCAGCTCCGCTGGCCGCAGGTCGCGTTCCGCACCGTGCACGCCGCCGTGCAGGGCGCCCGCACCGTGGCCGAGGTGACCGCGGCGATCCAGACCCTCGACGCCGACCCGGAGGTCGACGTCATCATCGTCGCGCGTGGTGGCGGTGACTTCCAGAACCTGCTCGGATTCAGCGACGAGGGCCTGGTCCGCGCCGCCGCCGCGTGCACGACGCCGATCGTCTCGGCCATCGGGCACGAGGCCGACCGCCCGCTGCTCGACGAGGTCGCGGACCTCCGTGCGTCGACCCCCACCGACGCCGCCAAGCGCGTCGTGCCCGACGTGGCCGAGGAGCTCGCGAACGTCCGCCAGGCCCGCGCCCGGATCGGACTCCGCCTGTCGCACACGCTCTCGGTGGAGGCGGACCGGATCGCCGCGCTCCGGTCCCGTCCCGCGCTCGCGTCCACCGCGTGGCTCGTCGACACCCGGGCCGAGGAGGTCGCGCGCGACCTGTCCCGCAGCCGCGAGCTCCTCGAGCGGACGATCGAGCGCTCCCACCACGAGGTCGGGCACCTCACCGGTCGGCTGCGGGCGCTGTCGCCGCGGGACACCCTCCGGCGCGGCTACGCGATCGTCCAGACCGCCGACGGCGCGGTGGTGCGCTCGTCCGCCGAGGTCGCGACGCCGACCTCGGTACGGGTGACGCTCGGCGACGGCACGGCGGTCGGCACCATCACCGCCGACGGACCCGGTCCGCAGGGCGCGCGTCCGGCGCCGGGCGACGCCGCGGCGTCCGACGGGGCCGAGTCCGACGGGGCCGAGTCCGACGGGGCGGAGTCCGACGGGGCCGAGTCCGACGGAGTGGGTCGGGACGATCCCCAGCTCGACGCCGACGACGCCGTGCTGTCACCGGGTGCTCGGTAGGATCGGACGGTGCCAGCACCAGCCGCTTCCGGAGCCGACCAGGGGTCGGACGTCGCCTCGCTGAGCTACGAGGCCGCTCGCGACGAACTCGTCCGCGTCGTGTCCGAGCTCGAGCAGGGCTCCGCGACACTCGAACGGTCGCTCGCGCTGTGGGAGCGGGGCGAGGCCCTGGCCGCTCGGTGCGAGGAGTGGCTCGTCGGCGCCCGGGCACGACTCGACGCGGCACGCAACGGCGTGCCGCCCGAGGACGACCGATGAGCGACCAACACCCGCAGAGCGCGCCGGTCGTCGCCGAACTCGGACGCCCCGAGACCGCCGAGGAGACCCGGATCCGCAAGGAGGACGCCCGTCGCGTCCGCCGGCAGCACCAGACGGCGCTCAACCTCGTGCTGTCCCTCGCGGCCTCCCTGGCCGTCGTGCTCGCACTCGTCGCGATCGTCGCCCGGCCCGATCACCCGTCGAGCACGTCGACCCACGTCGACTACCGGTCGGTCGCGGCGCAGGCCGACGTCCCGCACGTGACCCTGGCCGCGCCACGACTGCCGTCGGGGTACTCGGCGAACCGCGCGGACTTCCAGGACGACACCGCCGACGGGGTCGACGTCTGGACCGTCGGACTCATCACCCCGGACGACCAGTACATCGGCGTGCACCAGGGCATCAGGGCGAACCAGACGTGGGTCGCCAACCAGCTCGACGAACACGCCGCCACCGGCTCACGCACCATCGACGGCACGAAGTGGGCCGTGTACGACCGGCGCGACGAGGGCAAGGGCGCCGGGAACGAGGCCTACTCGCTCGTCGCGACGTTCGGTGCGAGCACCGTCGTCCTGGCCGGCACGGCGGACGACGCCTCGTTCCGCACCGTCGCACACCGCATCGCCACCCAACTGGAGGACCAGAACCGATGAGCCGCGCCGCCAGCACCCCAGCCGAGGCCCTGCGCCTGCTCGTCGAGGGCAACGCTCGGTTCGCCTCCGACAAACGTCGCGTCGGTCGCACCGACCCCGAGCGCCGGAGCGAGCTGGCCGCGTCCCAGTCGCCCTTCGCGACCGTCCTCGGCTGTTCGGACAGCCGCGTGCCGTTCGAGCACGTGTTCGACGCCGGCATCGGCGACGTGTTCGCCATCCGGAACGCCGGGCAGATCGCGGACGACGTCGTGCTCGGGTCGATCGAGTTCGCGGTGGTCGCGCTCGGCACGCCGCTGGTGGTCGTGCTCCGGCACACCCGCTGCGGAGCGGTCAACGCCGCGTGCTCGGGCGAACCCGTGCCGGCGCCGCACCTCCAGGCCCTCGTGGACGCGATCGCCCCCAGCGTCGAGCGGGTGCGGTCCACGGTCGGCGCCGCCGCGGGAGCCCCGGCGCCGGACGCCGCCGCCGACACCGCCCTCGCCGTCGACCCGGAGGCCGTGGGTGCGGCCCACCTCGAGGCCACCATGCGGACGGTCATCGAGCGCTCCGGTGCCGTGTCGGACGCCATCGCCGAGGGTAGATTGGCCGTCGTCGGTGCGACCTACGACCTCACGACGGGACTGGTCGACATCGACACCGTGGTCGGGGACGCCTGAGTCCTCCCGCCACGGCCGGGCCCCGCGCCCGACGCCTCCGTCGACCGGCGCGCATCGCCGCACTCGGCACCGCAGCCGACCGGCCGACCGCCGGGGACCGGCACCACAGGAAGGACCACGACGACGTGACCGACACCACGACCTCCCCATCCGCCGACGGCAGCACGGCGGACAGCGGCGACTACCGCATCGAGCACGACACGATGGGCGAGGTCCGTGTACCGGCCTCGGCCCTGTACCGCGCACAGACCCAGCGGGCGGTCGAGAACTTCCCGATCTCGGGCAGTGGCCTCGAGCCGGCGCAGATCGTCGCCCTGGCCCGCATCAAGCGCGCGGCGGCGATCGTCAACGGGCAGCTCGGGGTCGTCGGGCCGGAGGTCGCCGAGGCGATCGTGGCGGCAGCCGACCGGATCATCGGCGGCGAGCACCACGACCAGTTCCCCGTGGACGTCTACCAGACCGGCAGCGGCACGTCGTCGAACATGAACATGAACGAGGTCCTCGCGACGCTCGCATCGGACGCCTCGGGGACCGCGGTGCACCCGAACGACCACGTCAACGCGTCGCAGTCCTCGAACGACGTCTTCCCGACCTCGGTGCACATCGCGGTGACCGCGGCGCTCATCCACGACCTGGTCCCCGCGCTCGACCACCTGGCCTCCGCACTCGAGGACAAGGCGGCGCTGTGGGCGACGGCCGTGAAGAGCGGCCGGACGCACCTCATGGACGCCACCCCGGTGACGCTCGGGCAGGAGTTCGGCGGGTACGCCCGGCAGATCCGACTCGGGATCGAGCGCGTGCAGGCGACCCTGCCGCGGGTGGCCGAGGTCCCCCTCGGCGGCACCGCGGTCGGCACCGGGATCAACACCCCCGCCGGGTTCCCGCAGCGCGTCATCGAGCAGCTCGCGTCCGACACCGGCCTGCCGATCACCGAGGCGGCCGACCACTTCGAGGCGCAGGGCGCTCGTGACGGCCTCGTCGAGGCATCGGGGGCGCTCCGGGTGCTCGCCGTGAGCCTGACGAAGATCAACAACGACCTGCGGTGGATGGGGTCGGGTCCGAACACCGGGCTCGGGGAGCTCCGGATCCCGGACCTGCAGCCCGGATCGTCGATCATGCCCGGCAAGGTCAACCCGGTGATCCCCGAGGCCACGCTCATGGTCGCCGCGCGCGTCATCGGCAACGACGCCACCGTGGCCTGGGCCGGAGCCTCCGGCGCGTTCGAGCTCAACGTGGCGATCCCGGTCATGGGCACCGCGCTGCTCGAGTCCATCCGGCTCCTGACGAACAGCACGCGCGCGCTCGCCGACAAGACCATCGTCGGGCTCGAGGCCGACCTCGACCGAGCTCGCGGGTTCGCCGAGTCGTCCCCGTCCATCGTCACACCCCTGAACCGGGTGATCGGGTACGAAGCCGCCGCGAAGGTCGCCAAGTACGCCGTCGCCGAATCGATCACGGTGCGCGAGGCCGTCGTCGCCCTCGGGTTCGTCGAGCGGGGCGAGGTCACCGAGGAGCAGCTCGACAGCGCGCTCGACGTGCTGAGCATGACGCACCCGAACTGACCCAGCTCGGACCGGACGAGGACCCGGGCGACCTCGACTCCCCCACCGGAGGCCGCCCGGGCTGCACACGCCGCGAGCCGGCGGAGGCCGTCCCCAGAGCCGGAACCGACCCGCGGCGTGTACGGATCCAGCATGGCGGGACGACCGACGCCGCCGACCCGTCCCTCCCGGATCTGTGGAGAGACGTGTCGGCGGCGCCGGTGTGGAGGAGGAGTCGGGCGCTCCGCCGGCTCGGCGCTCCGCCGGCGCGGCGCTACGCCAGCTCGGGCGAGTCGAGCATCTCGGTGACGAGCGCCGCGATGGCCGACCGTTCGGACCGCGTCAGCGTGACGTGCGCGAACAACGGGTGGCCCTTGAGCCGCTCGATGACGGAGGCGACGCCGTCGTGCCGACCGACGCGCAGGTTGTCGCGCTGCGCGACGTCGTGGGTCAGGACCACGCGCGAGTTCTGCCCGATCCGGGACAGCATCGTGAGCAGCACGTTGCGCTCGAGGGACTGGGCCTCGTCGACGATCACGAACGCGTCGTGCAGGGAACGCCCGCGGATGTGGGTCAGGGGCAGGACCTCGAGCATCCCGCGCTCCTGGACCTCCTCGAGGACGTTGTCCGACACGAGGGCACCGAGTGTGTCGAACACGGCCTGCGCCCACGGGTTCATCTTCTCGGCGGCGTCGCCCGGCAGGTAGCCGAGCTCCTGGCCACCCACCGCGTACAAGGGGCGGAAGACCATGACCTTCTTGTGCTGCTGCCGCTCGAGCACCGCCTCCAGACCGGCGCACAACGCGAGCGCCGACTTGCCGGTGCCGGCGCTGCCGCCCAGGGACACGATCCCGATCTCGGGGTCGAGCAGGGCGTCGATCGCGAGGCGCTGTTCCGCCGACCGGCCGCGGAGGCCGAAGACCTCACGGTCGCCGCGGACGAGCGCCACCGCTCCCGGCGTGTGGACGCGTCCGAGTGCCGACCCGCGCTCCGAGTGGATCACCACGCCCGTGTTGACCGGCACGCCGTCGAGGCTGGCGGAGCGGACCTCCTCGTGCTCGTAGAGGCCCGCCATCTGGTCGCCCGAGATCTCGAGCGTCGTGACGCCCGTGTAGCCGCTGTCGACCGCGAGTTCCGCGCGGTACTCCTCGGCCGGCAGGCCGATCGACGCCGCCTTGACGCGGAGTGGGAGGTCCTTCGACACGACGACGACGTCGAGGCCGTCGTTCGCCAGGTTCATGGCGACCGCGAGGATCCGGGAGTCGTTGTCGCCGAGCTGCAGCCCCGACGGCAGCACGGTCATGTTGGAGTGGTTGAGCTCGACGCGGAGCGAACCGCCCTCGCCGACCGCGACGGGGAAGTCGAGGCGCTCGTGCTCGACGCGGAGCTCGTCGAGGATCCGCAGGGCCTGCCGGGCGAAGTAGCCGATCTCGGGGTCGTTCCGCTTCGACTCGAGCTCGCTCACCACGACGACCGGCAGCACGACGGCGTGCTCGTCGAACCGGAACAGGGCGCGCGGATCGCTGAGCAGGACGGACGTGTCGAGCACGTAGGTCCGTTGCGCGATACCGGCGGACGCATCGGCGGCCCGTCCCGAGCGGGGTGCGGCCCCCGCTGTCGAGGACGTTCCACGCGAGGTGTTCTGAGAGGTCACGACCACTCCATCCCCGGGCCGCGTTCGACCCGGTCCTTGTCCTCGGAACGGCCACGACGCGGTCTCGAAGCTCCGCCGGTGGCCGCTTCGACCGGGCACGATGCCCGATGTCGCGAATCTACGTCCGCCCACCGACACGCTCCCGGGGACACGCGGCGGCTCCGGGTTACGAGGGCGTGAACGCTCGTCACTCGTGCCCCAGGCCGCGCCGGGCCGGCCCGGCCCGGGCCATTCCGTGAGATCGCAGTAGTTGTCGTTGTGACGGCGCGAGAACGACACCTACTGCGATATCGCGGAGGTTCGGGGCCGGAAGCCGGACGCCGGAAGCCGGACGCCGGAAGCCGGACGCCGGTCGCCGGAGGCCGGTCGCCGGACGCCGGACGCCGGAGCGGGTCAGACCATCGTCGCGAAGGACACGAGCGCGTCCCGCAGCATCGCCAGGGTCTCGTTGGTCGTCGAGACGAAGACCGACACACGCAGCGTCCCGGCGCGGGTCGTCGCGGTCACGCCGTGGTTGTGGAGCGACGCGGCGAGCGCGGTCAACCGCTCGGGTGCGGGCCGGAGCACGACGATGCCAGCGCGCTCACGGCGGTCGCGCGAGGACTCGACGACGACGCCGAACTCGTCCGCCAGGTCGAACACCCGCTCGGCCCGCTCGGCGACGGCGGCCTCGACCGCGGCGACACCGACGCCGGACAGGGACTCGAGGGAGACCGCGAGCCGCGCCTGCGCGACCGGGTCGATGCGCGTCATCTGGTACGCGGCGGCGCCCGGCGCGACGGTCGGGACCTCGCCGGGCTCGCCGACGGTGCCGGCGGGCCCGGAGAGCGCGGGCTGCAGCCGCTCGAGCGCGCGGTCGCTGAACGACACGAACCCGGTCCCCCAGCCGGCGTGCAACCACTTCTGGCCGCCGGTGGCGATGACGTCCGCGACCTCGTACGGCTCGTCGACGGCGCCGAAGCCCTGGATCGCGTCGACGATGAGCAGGCGGTCCCCGATCACGTCGCGGATCGCCGCGAGGTCGGCTCGGTACCCCGTCCGCCAGTCGACGAGGCTGAGCGCGACCGCGGCGACGTCGTCGCTGAGGCGCGAGGCGATGAGGTCCGGCGTCATCCACCCCGCGCCGGACTCGATGACGAGCGGCTGCACGCGCCCCGTGGCGGCGGCGGCGCTCGCGAGCGCGAGCGGCAACGACGGGTACTCGTCCGCGGCGACGAGGACACCGCCGGTCAAGCCGAACGCGGTGTGCAGGAGTCCGGGCGTCGTCGCGGTCTGCGAGACGACCTGGTCGTCGCGACGGCGGACCAGGCGCGCGGCGACGGTGCGCACCCGCGCGTCCTGCTCGTCGAGCACCTCCATGGCGCCGAAGCGGACGTGCTCCTGGATGGTGCCGAGCACGCGCTGCTCCTCGAGCACCGCGGTCTGGACCGGGCCGAACGCCGCGTGGTCGAGGTACCCCGGCTCCTCCTGGAATCCGGCGGCGTACTCGTCGATGGTGGTCACGTCCGGTGGTCTCCTGGTTCTGGTCCGCCGACCGTCCCCATCCCCGGTCGATGCGTCCTCATGGACGCGAGCGCTGTGAGTGTACCGAGAACGCGCTGGTGCCGCTGCACCGGAGCCGCAGAGCGCACGCACCGGCGATCCGGCAGGGTCGGGAGGACCGTGGCCGGGCCGACGCGATCCGGCCGGACCGCAGTCGGGAGGCCCGCAGCCGTCAGCCGCCGAACCGGCGCGACCGCCGCCCGAAGTCCCGCACCGCGCGGAGGAAGTCGACCTCGCGCAGGTCCGGGTAGAACGCCTCGACGAAGTAGAACTCGCTGTGTGCGCTCTGCCAGAGCATGAAGTCGGACAGACGCTGTTCGCCCGACGTCCTGATGACGAGGTCCGGGTCGGGCTGTCCCTGCGTGTAGAGGTGGTCGCCGATGAGCTCGGGCGTCAGCACCTCGGCGAGGTCGTCGAGCGTCCCGCCGCCCGCACCGTGCGCCCGGACGATGCTGCGCATGGCGTCCGCGATCTCGCGCCGGCCGCCGTACCCGACGGCGAGGTTGACGTGCAGCCCCGAGTGCTCGGCGGTCTCGGCCTCGGCACGCTCGAGCGCGCGGACGAGTTCCGGCGGCAGTCCCTCGTTCGACCCGACGTGCTGCACCCGCCACGTTGGATGGGCCGCCAGGTTCGCGGCGAGTTCGGCGATGATCCCGGTGAGTTGTCGGAGCTCGTCCGAGTGCCGCCCCGTCAGGTTGTCGGCGGACAGCAGGTACAGCGTGACGACCTGGACGCCGAGGTCGTCGCACCAACCGAGGAACTCCGGGATCTTCGCGGCTCCGGCCCGGTGGCCGTGCGCGGCCGTCTCGAGCCCGAGCTGCTTCGCCCATCGGCGGTTGCCGTCGACGATCATCGCGACGTGACGTGGGGTGGCGGCGATCTGCGCGCGGATGCGGCGCTGGTAGGCGCGGTAGACCAGGCCTCGCCCTGTCCATCCCGCCCTGGCGCTCACGCGACAACGCTAGTGCACGGACCTGCACCCGGGATCCGGCCGACGCACGCACGACGGCCGGGTCGCCTACCGTTGGACCATGACCGATCCCAGCCCGGACGCGCTCCCGCACGTGCCGTTCGTCGAGGAAGCCGAGGAGGCCCGGGACGCGTCGGTCGCGTCGGCGCCGGTCCCGCCACCCGCCTGGCGTGGGTGGATCCACCTCGGGGCGTTCCCCGTCGCGGCCGCGCTCGGCATCGTGCTCGTCTGCCTGGCTGCGACCCCGGCGGCGAAGGCCGCGAGCGCCGTGTTCACGGCGGCGTCCCTCGTGCTGTTCGGTGTCTCGGCGACCTACCACCGGTTCCGGTGGAGCCCACGCGTCAAGGGCGTCCTCAAGCGGATCGACCACACGAACATCTTCTTGCTCATCGCCGGCACGTACACGCCCGTCGCGGTCTGTGCGCTCGGCGACCGCGACGCGACCGTGCTGCTCGTCGTGATGTGGAGCGGCGCGGCCCTCGGGATGGCGTTCCGGGTGTTCTGGGTCGGAGCCCCGCGCTGGCTCTACGTGCCGCTGTACGTCCTGCTCGGGTGCTCCGCGCTGTTCTACCTGCCGCAGCTGTTCGCCGCCGACACGGCGATGATGGTCCTCGTCCTGACGGGCGGGCTCGCGTACGTGCTCGGTGCGGCCGTGTACGGGTTCAAGCGGCCCGACCCCGCGCCGCGCGTCTTCGGGTTCCACGAGGTGTTCCACGCCTTGACCGTCGTGGCGTTCGTCGCGCAGTGGACGGGCGTGCTCGTCGTCGCGCTCCATCCGGTGCGCTGACCGCGATCCGGCCGGAGGCCTCAGCCGCGCTCGGTGTCGTCCCCGACGTCCGCGCGTCCGGCGTCACCGGTCCCGCGGACGTCTCCGCGGCCTCCCGGGCCCCGGCTGTCGTCCTGACGGCCGCGGCCGTCGAGGTCCCCGACGCCGTCGGCGTCCTCGCCCGGGAGCTCGCCGCGGGCCTCGGCCTCGAGCCGTTCCCGGATCTCCGACCGGTACCGGGTCCGGCGGATGCGCCGGGTCATGTCGACGACGAGCGCGATCGTCGCGACCGCGACGATCGCGATGACGACGAACCCCCACACGCCGGGCGTGACGTCGACGTCGGGGACCGTGGAGGCGGGCGTGGTCGGTGACGTGGCGGCCGCGAGCACGAGGGGCCCGGTCAGGACGGTGGCGCTCATCGGCCGGACTCCTCGTCGATCCCCGCGAACAGGTCGGTCTCCGGCAGTGTCGTCGGCACACGGGACTCGACGAGCTGGAAGTCCTCGGTCGGCCAGATGGCGGCGACGACGTCCGGGGGCCAGAAGAAGAAGCGGCTGTCGGTGGGCACCTGGCTGGCGTGGGCCCGCAGCGCGGCGTCACGCGCGGCCAGGTGCTCGGCCACGTGGACGTGGGAGGTCGACAGGTCCTCGCGCCCCTCGAACCGCTCGAGGAACGTCGCCATCTCGGCGAGCTCCGGCGCGTCCGGGTCGCGTTCGGCCATCGCCGCGTACATCGCGCGGAACCGATCCGGGTTGAACGTGCGCTCGTAGTAGAGCTTGTCGATGGTCCACGGGGCGCCCGCCTCGGGGTAGGCGGTCGGGTCGCCGGACGTGCGCCAGGCCTCCATCGCGATCTCGTGCGACCGGATGTGGTCCGGGTGCGGGTAGCCGCCGTTCTCGTCGTACGCGATCATCACGTGCGGACGGAAGCGCCGCACGATCCGGACGAGGACCGCCGCGCTCGTCGTGATCGGGACGGTCGCGAAGGTCCCCGGCCGCACCGTCTCGCCCTTCTCGGCGTCGGGGAGTCCCGAGTCGTGGTAGCCGAGCCAGACGTGGTCGATCCCGAGGGCCGCCTGGGCCGCCGCCATCTCCGTCCGTCGGTGTCCGGCCATGTCGCGGTGCGCCCGGCTGCGCGCGGGTTCCGGGAGCTGCTCGTTGAGGATGTCGCCCGCCTCACCACCCGTGCACGAGACGACGAGGACCTGAGCGCCCTCCGCCACGTACTTCGCGTACGTCGCGGCTCCCTTGCTCGACTCGTCGTCGGGATGGGCATGGACCGCGATGAGACGCAGGGGCACGACACTCCTCGATGCTGCCGGCGCTGGCCGGGCGGGCGAACCCCGCGAGGGGCCGGGTGAACTACCCTGGGACGAGGATAATCGTTCCAGGAGTCCATGCTGTCCGCTTCGCACACCCCCACGCCAGGCCTCGGATCCGCACAGGGATCGGCTGCAGCCGCCCTCGACGACCGCTACGGTCGCACCCCGGGGCGACGCCGACGGTCCGTCCTCGTCGCGGTCGCCGCGGCGATCGTCATCGTGGTCGTGTTCACGGTCTGGGTCATCTGGGCCGGTCCCGGCCAGACCGACCACGGCCTCGACTCCGAGGACGTCGGGTACCACGTGCAGTCGGACCGTGCGACGCTCGTGCACTCCCAGGTGTCCGTCGACCCCGGCAACCGCGTCGACTGCGCCGTGCAGGTGCTCGACAAGTCGTTCACCATCGTCGGGTGGAAGGTCGTCGACCTGCCGGCGAGCACCCAGCGCACGACCTCGATCGACACGGTCGTCAAGACGAGTTCCCGCGGTGTCACCGGCTTGATCAACACCTGCTGGATCCCTTAGTCTGCTCTGATTCGCCAAGCGAGACCGGCCCCTCCGGCCGGTCTCCTTTTTTTCGGCCGAAGGGAACACCCATGAGCAACGACACCCAGGTCACCTGGCTGACCCAGGAGGCGCACGACCGTCTCCAGGCGGAGCTCGAGCAGCTGCGCGGCCCCGCTCGCACCGAGATCGCGCAGCGCATCGAGGCCGCGCGCGAGGAGGGCGACCTCAAGGAGAACGGCGGCTACCACGCCGCGAAGGACGAGCAGGGCAAGATCGAGGCCCGCATCCGTCAGCTCACCGAGCTCCTCAAGCACGCCACGGTCGGCGAGGCCGACTTCGACGGCACGGTCGAGCCCGGCACGGTCGTCACGGCCACGATCGCGGGTGACGACTCGACGTTCCTCGTCGGCAACCGCGAGATCGTCGCCGACGGCGCCGACCTCACGGTCTACAGCCCGTCGAGCCCGGTCGGCGCCTCGATCATGGGGCTGCGTGCGGGCGACGCGACGAGCTACACCGCGCCGAACGGCAGGGAGATCGCCGTCACGGTGCAGAAGGTCGAGCGGTACGAGCCGTAGGCGGCTCCCCCGATCCACGTCGAACGCCCCCGTCGCTCCGCCGACGGGGGCGTTCGACGTCCCCGCATCTCCTCCCGCGAGATCGCACTCGTTGCCGCTCTGGTGCCTCCAGAGCGGCAACGAGTGCGATCTCGCGGTATGGGGGCAGGCGGGCGGGAGGGGCGGGACCGGTCCGCACCGGCCCTCCCGACCGTCGTCAATGGCGGACGAGTGGACGGAACCCGGCCTCGCGCAGGCGCTCCGTGACCTCGGCCGCGTGCTCGGGCCCCCGGGCCTCGATGCTCAGCTCGAGCGCGACCTCGGTGATCTCGAGCCCCTGCCCGTGCCGCGTGTGCAGGACCTCGACGACGTTCGCACCGGCGTCCGAGATCACCTGCGACACGAGGGCGAGCTGCCCCGGGCGGTCGGGGAGCATGATCCGGATCGCCACGTAGCGCTGCGCCGCGACGAGACCGCGCGTGATCACGCGCTCCATCATGAGCGGGTCGATGTTGCCACCGCTCAGCACCACCACGGTCCTGCCGGAGTCGCGGATGGTCCCGGCCATGATCGCCGCCACACCCACCGCGCCGGCCGGCTCGACGACGAGCTTGGCGCGTTCGAGCAGCACGAGGAGCGCCCGGGCGACGTCGTCGTCGGCGACGGTGACGATCTCGTCGACCAGGTCGCGGACGAGCGGGAAGTTGAGCTCGCCGGGTCGGGCGACCGCGATCCCGTCGGCGATGGTCGGGGTGGTCGTGATGGTGGTCGGCGCACCCGCCTCGATCGACACCGGGTACGAGGCCGTGTTCGCGGACTGGACGCCGACGACCCGGATCGACCGGCCCTGCCGCCGGGCGACGCCCTTGACCGCGAGCGCGACACCGGAGACCAGGCCCCCGCCGCCGATCGGCACCACGACCGTGTCGACGTCCGGCACCTGGTCGACGATCTCGAGGCCGACGGTGCCCTGCCCGGCGATGATGTCCGGGTGGTCGAACGGCGGGATGAACACCGCGCCGGTCCGGGTGGCGAACTCCTGGGCAGCGGCCAGGGCCTCCTCGACGCTGTGGCCGTGGAGGACCGCGTCGGCGCCGTACTGCCGGGTCGCCTGCAGCTTCGGGAGCGCGACGCCGACGGGCATGAAGATCGTCGCCGGCACGCCGAGCTCACGGGCCGCCAGGGCGACCCCCTGCGCGTGGTTGCCGGCGCTCGCGGCGACGACGCCGCGCCGGCGCTCGTCGGCGTCGAGCGCCGCGAGCCGGTTGTACGCACCACGGATCTTGTACGCACCGGTGCGCTGCAGGTTCTCGCACTTGAGGTGCACGGCCGAGCCGAGGATCTCGCCGAGGAACTGCGATGTCTCCATCGGGGTGACGCGCGCCACACCCTCGACGATCGCCCGTGCGGCCTCGACGTCGTCGAGGGTCGGGACCTGCGGCACGGTGCTGGGGATCGTCACCCGACCATCATCGCGTGTCGGCGCACGTCCCGCGACGGGTCACCGTCGCGGGACGACTCACTCGACGTCGACCGCGGTGCCCTTGTTGGCGGTCGGCTGCTTGTCACTGCCCGGTGCCGGCACGTCGTCGCCGATCTTGTGCCGGTGCCACCGCGACCGCGGGATGACCGTGGTGCCATGCTCGGGCTTGGCGTCGCGCACGTGGTCGGAGTCCATGTACTTCCAGCGCCCCTGCGCGACGGTCGTGACCATCGAGTTGAGCACGGCGATGAGCGGCACGGCGAAGAACGCGCCGGCGATGCCGGCCAGACCGGAGAACGCCGTGACGCCGAGCACGACCGCGAGCGGGTGCACCTTGACCGCGTTGCCCATGACGAGCGGCTGGAGGATGTGGCCCTCGATCTGCTGCACGAGCAGGACGACGCCGATGACGAGCAAGGCTGCGACGGGGCCGTTGAAGATGAGCGCGACGAAGACCGCGAGGAAGCCGGTGACGATCGCGCCCACCACCGGCACGAACGCGCCGAGGAACACGAACACGGCGATCGGGATGACGAGCGGCAGCCCGCCGAAGAACAGGCCGACGAACCAGGAGCCGAACCCGATGCCCACCGCGTCGGCGAACGCGACGAAGATCTGCACGCGCACGAAGCTCGAGAGCGTGATCCAGCCGGCGACGCCCGCACCGTCGACCGCCGCGCGGGCCTTGATCGGGAACACCCGAACCGACCAGCGCCAGACGTTCTTGCCGTCGATGAGCAGGAAGATCACCGTGAACAGGATGACGAACAGGCCCTCGGCGACGTGCGTCAGGCTCGATCCGGCGCTCGCGACGCCTGACAGGATCGAACCCGAGTGCGCCTGGAGCCAGTTCGTGCCCTGGTCGAGGTAGCCCGAGATGTCCTTCTGCGTCACGCCGAGGCCCGCGCCCGCGATCAGGTCCTTGATGTTGTCGAACTGCGACAGCGTCTGCTTCTTGAGGGACGGGTAGGACGAGACGATCTGGCTCACGACGAGCCAGAGCAGTGCGGCGACCGCGGCGAGACCGCCGACCAGGCTGATGACGATCGCCGCCCACTTGGGCACGTGGTGCCGCTGCATCCAGTTCGAGATCGGGATGAGGAACGCCGCGATCACGATGCCGACGAGGAACGGGATGAGGATCTCGCTGAACAGCGTCATCAGCCAGATGAAGAGCGCGATCACGCCCACGACGACGAGGATCCGCCAGCTGAAGGCACCGGCGATCTGCATGCCGACGGGGACGTTGTCCTCGACGACCGACGCCGGGTGCCGTCGCGACGGGACCTGCTCTCGACCTGTCCGCGCCTGCTCGCGACCCGCGGGGCGCGACAGCGCTGGTGCCGGCCGCGTCGTCCGGGCGTCCGGTTGCTTCTTCTTGCCCCATGCCATTGCGCCAGTGTATGAGCGCGTGCCCGTTCGTGTTCCGATCCCGGAATACGATGCGCGCGTTCCGGACGACCGGGAGGCAGCGGGCACGTCGGAGGCCGCCGGTAGCGTTGCGGGCATGGTCCGGACCGCACTCTCCGCCGCCCAGGCACGACGCGTCGCGCTCGGAGCGCAGGGCATCGGCCGCGCGGTGCCGGAGGGCGCGGTGTCGAGCCGGACCATCCGCGCCCTCGTCGAGCGGCTGGGGCTCCTGCAGATCGACTCCGTGAACGTGTTCGAGCGGAGCCACTACCTCCCCGTCTTCGCCCGCCTCGGTGCGTACGACAAGGCCCTCCTCGACCGCATGACGATGACGAGGGGCGCCGCCCACCTGGAGTACTGGGCGCACGAGGCCGCGTTCATCCCCCGCGCGAGCTGGCCGCTGTTCCGGTGGGCGATGGACACGCGGCGTGCGCGGGACCACGCCGACCCCGACGGCTTCGCGGCCACCCACGCGCCACTCCTCCGGGAACTCCTCGCCGTGCTCCGCGCCGAGGGGCCCCTGCCCGCGAGCGCGGTGGAGCACGAGAGCAACGTGCGGCGAGGACCGTGGTGGGGCTGGAGCGACGTCAAGCGGGGGTTCGAGCACCTGTTCCGCTGGGGCGACGTCGTGAGCGCCGGGCGGAGCGGCTTCGAGCGCGTGTACGGCCTGCCGGACCAGGTGCTGCCGGCCGAGGTGCTCGACACGATCCCGGACGAGACCGACGCCGTCCGCACCCTCGTCGAGCGCTCGATCCGGGCCTCCGGCGTCGGGACGCTCGCGGACGTCGCGGACTACCACCGCCTCCGGTCGGACCGGACGCGGTCGGCACTGCGCGACCTCGAGGACGCCGGGGTCGTCGTGCCCGTCGAGGTCGAGGGCTGGGGCCGCCCGGCGTGGATGCACGCCGACGCCACGGTCCCCCGCCGTGTCGAGGCCGACGCCGTGCTCAGCCCGTTCGACCCCGTCGTCTGGTTCCGGCCGCGCGCCGAGCGCGTCTTCGGGTTCCACTACCGGATCGAGATCTACACACCGGCCCCGAAGCGCGTGTACGGCTACTACGTGTTACCGGTCCTGCAGGACGACCAGGTCGTGGGCCGGGTCGACCTCAAGAGCGACCGCCAGCACGGTGTCCTCCGCGTCCGGACGGCATGGGAGGAACCCGGCCGACACCTCGATCCCGGGCGTCTCGGCGCACTGCTGCTCCGCACCGCGGACTGGCAGGGACTCGACGCCGTGGCGGTCACCGACCGGGGAACAGCGGCAGCGCGGCTCGCGGACGCCCTCGGTGTGCCGCTCGTGCCGCACGAGGCCGCGGACGACGCCGAGGCCGCGGACTCCCCGCCGGACGGCCCCTGACGACCGCACCCGTCAGAACTGCACGCGCGGGGGTTCGGCGATCGCGGCGGGCTCCGCGGTCTCGAAGAACGGTGCCTCGCGGTACCCGCGGTTCCGCGCGACGGCGGAGCCCGGGAACACGCGGATCTTCGTGTTGAGCTCGCGGACGCTGCCGTTGTAGTAGCGGCGCGCCGACTGGATCTTGTCCTCGGTCGCGACGAGTTCCGACTGCAGCTGCAGGAACGCCTGGCTCGACTGCAGCTGCGGGTAGCCCTCGGCGATGGAGAACACGCGCTTGAGTGCCTTCTGCATGTGCCCCTCCGCCTCCGACGCAGCCGCGGCGTCGCCCGCGGTCAGCGTCTCGGCCCGGGCCTGCGTCACGGTCTCGAACAGACCGTTCTCGTGGGTGGCGTACCCCCGGACGGTGTCGACGATCGTCGGGACGAGCTCGGCCCGCCGGTGGAACTGCGTCTCGATCTCGCTCCACGCCTGGTCGACCCGGCCCTTCAGGGCCACGAGCGACCTCGACGTGGCCCAGACGGCGATGCCGACGACCACCAGCACGACGACGACCACTCCGACGACGATGAGCGTCGTGACGAGACCGGTGTCCATGGCGAGTACTCCTTCTCCGCGACGGACACGCAGGCACATGTGTCCGTATCGACTATACGGGCGGCACCAGGAGCGCTCGGCCGCCGGGGTACTGGCTCTCGGCTGATTCCCGCGCGCCGTTCGGCTGGTTCCCGGGCGCGTGGAGCCTTCGTCACGATTTCGCATCGGCTGGATCCGCCGAGCCGAGCGAGTGGTTGACGTCGGGACGCGGGTGACCTCGAATGGGGGCAGTGGATCAGGGAACACGAGCGGGCCGGGGGGCCGTCGGGTGGCCGGTCGTCCGTCGACCGCCCGCTCGGCGCCGGCGCGCCCTGCGGGGGCGACGGGTCGCACTCGTCACCGCGGCGCCGCTCGCCGTCGTCGTGGCCCTGCTCGCCGCGGCGGCTCCCGCACGCGCCGCCTCGCCCGACGCGACGGCACGTGCTCCGATCACCACCACCATGTCCCGGGCCGTGCCGACCCAGCCGGCGGGCACACAGCAGGCGGCGCCTGCCGCCTCGGCGAGCCCGACAGCTCCGACGCCGGGTCGCACCGTCGATCGACGACCAGTCGGCCATCACCACCGGAACCGGCCGGTTCACGGGCCGCGGGACCCCGGACGACCGAGTGCGCGTCGCCGACCCGAGCACGCCCACGGCGTCGGTCTGCTCGACCACCGTGACGGGCGACGGGACGTGGGCGTGCACCGGACCGGTCCGCTCCGGGCCCCGCCAGGTCTTCACCGTCCTCGCCACGACGCACGACGACCTGGCGCCCGACGACGCCGCACCCGTCGACGTCCTGACACCGCCGGTCGTCACGACGACGGGCCCGACGACCGGGGGCGTGACCGGCACGGGGTACCCCGGAGCGCGGGTGACGGTGGATGCCGGGAGCGCCTCCCGAACGGCCACGATCGCCTCCGACGGGTCCTGGTACGTCTCCTGGTCCGCCGGGCCCGACGCCCTGACGACGGGGACCTGGACGATGACGGCGACCCAGGCCGCGGATCCGGCGCTGGGGTTCGCCGCGACCGTGCGCAGCACGTCGTCGTCACCGGTGGCCGTCAGCGTCGACCGCACCGCGCCCGTCGCCCCGGTCCTCACGCGTCCCGCGGTCGGCACGCACGTCCGGGCGCAGCCAATCACCGTCGCGGGCACCGGCGAGACCGGCGACACGGTCACGGTGTACGTCGACGGCAATCCGGTGTGCCAGAGCGCGGTCACCGCGACCCGCTGGTCGTGCACCACGGTCGGATCGAGCATCCCGGACGGCACACGCAGCTTCGCGGCGGGGCAGCGCGACGCGGCGGGGAACCTCTCGCCGGTGTCGGCCGGGCGCGCGGTGGTCGTCGGGGGCGCTCTGACCGACGCGCCGAGCGGCGGTCCGACGTCGTCCGGTGGTGACGGGGGCGGCACGTCCGGCGCGGCGCCTTCGTCACCGCACGCGACGGGACGGGCCGAACCGGGCCTCCCGGGCGGTTCGGTCCGTGGTGGCCCCGGGTCCGGCGGATCCGGGTCCGGCGCGTCCGGGTCCGGGTCCGGTACGGGCGGCGGACCCGGTGGCTCGACCGGCGACGACACGAGCGGTACCGGCGGTGGCGGTGCGGGCGCCCGACCCGACGACGGTTGGACGGCGGCGACCGCCTACGACGCACACGTGCCGAGCATCCCGGCGAGCGTCTCGCTGCGGACCCTCGTGCTGGTGCTCGTCGGGGTCGCCGCGTTCCTCGTGCTCGTCGCGGTGCCGCTCACCCTGCTCGCCCGGTCCACCCGCGGCCGGTTCCGGTGGCGTCTCGCACGGTTGACCGGGCGGAACCGCCCCGTCGCCCCGACCGCCGAGGGCACGGGGGCGCTCCCGACGTGGGCCGCGGTGTCCGTGTCGGCCGGCGTCGCCAGCCTGCTGACGCTGTTCGCCACCGGCATCGCCGCGGAGCCGCGCTACGCCCGCCTCGCGATCGCGGTCGTCCTCGGGACCGCCGTGCTCGCGGTCGCCGTGGTGGTCGCCGCACGATGGAGCGCGGGACCGTCCCGCGACGCCGTCGTCGTCCGGGTCTCCCCGGCCCTCGTGGTCGCGGCGCTCGTCGCGTGCCTCCTCACCCGCAGCGCGCACCTCGCACCCGCGGTGCTGCTCGGCGTGCTCGTCGTCCCCTCGGTCGGCGGCGGTGGACGCGATCCACTCCCGCACCGGCACGTCCGACTCCCGCGCAGGGTCGTCGCCCTGGGCACCGACGGGGCGAGCGCGAGGAGCGCGACCGTGCAGACGGGCGCGCTCCTCGCGCTCGCGGCGATCGGCTGGCTCCTGTGCAGCGTCAGCGCCGGAGCGGGGTTCTGGCACCAGTTCCTGTCCGAGTTCGCCACCACCCTCTGCGTCGGCGGCCTCGGGTCGGTCGTGACCACGCTCCTCCCCGTCGCCGGGTCGGCCGGCGCCGCACTGTGGGCGACGTCCCGCGCGCGCTACGCCGCCGTCGCGACCGTCCCCGTGGCGCTCGCGGTGGCCGTGTACTCGGGCTCGACCGGCACGCACCTGTCCCTCGCGACCGTCGGGGTCACCATGGGCGGCTGCGCCGCGGTGGCGGTCGCCGTCTGGACCTGGAGCCACGTCGTCGAGCCCGCCCTGCGCGACTGACGGGAGGCCCGACCGGCCGTCCGCGGATCGACCCGCCCCGGCGGTCCCCCGCGATACGCTGACGGACGGTGCGCCGGAGCCCGCCGACGCGCCGACGAGCTGGAGCGACCATGAGCACCGACACCGACCGCACACCGGACACGACGACGCCGTACGACCCCACCCGCTTCCGCGGGGTGTTCGAGGGGCAGTACACCTACGCCAACGGCTTCGCCCGCAACGTGCACCGGTTCGCCGATCGGCCGGCCCTGCGTGATCCGTCCTCCGGACGCTCCTGGACCTACGCCGAGCTCGGCGACGCCGTCGACCGCGTCGGTGGGTGGCTCGTCCGGAACGGCGTCGGACGCGGTGCCGTCGTCATGGCGGAGCTGTTCAACGGTCCGGAGCTCGCGATCGCGTACCTGGCGTGCCACCGCATCGGCGCCGTGTTCTCGCCCACGAACTTCCGCCTGGCCCCCGCCGAGGTCGCGTACATCATCGACGACTCGGCACCGGTCGTGCTCCTCCACGACGCCGCGCGGACCGGGGACATGACCGACGCGCTCGCCACCGCCACCCACGCTCCCGCGCGGGTCGTGGTGGTCGGGGCCGACGGGACGTCCGCGGACACCGAGTCGTTCGAGACCCTGCTGGCGGCCGAGCCCGTCACGCACCTCGAACTCGCGGAGCGCGACGACGCACGGCCGCGGACCACCTACGACGAGACCACACGCCTGTACACGTCCGGCACGACCGGACGGCCGAAGCCCGTGCCGCTGCCGAGCCTCGTCGAGGTGCTCAGCGCACACGACGTCATCATGCACTTCCCGCTGACGCCGTTCGACAAGACGCTCAACATGTCGCCGCTGTTCCACCGAGGTGGCCTGTACTCCGGCGGCCCCAACCCCGTGTTCTACGTCGGAGCGGAGCTCACCACCCTCCGGCACTTCGACGCGGACGCAGTGCTCGACCTCGTCGAGTCCGAGCGGCTGACGTTCCTCATCGGCGCCCCGACGAACCTCGTCCAGCTCGCCGACGCGCAGGAACGCCACGCCCGGGATCTGTCGTCGCTCCACGGCATCGTCACGATGGGCGCACCGCTCGACCGTGCCGCCGCGCTGCGGTTCCAGGAGCTGCTGACCCCGCGGATCTTCAACGGGTACGGCACCACCGAGACCTTCTGGAACACGTTCCTGCGGCCGGAGGACTTCCCCGACGGCGCTGGTTCCACCGGCCGTGCGTCCACCGACGACGACGTGGCGGTGGTCCAGGTGTACGCCGACCGCCTCGCCGATCCGACGGACACGGTCGCCAAGGACGGCACCGAGATCGGCGAGTTCGCGGTCCGCACCGTCAAGTCGGGCTACTCGTACCGGAACCCGCAGCTCGAGGACGAGAAGTTCTCGGACGGCTGGTTCTACCCGGGCGACCTCGCCACCTGGGACACCCAGGAGCGCGTGACGATCGTCGGGCGCAAGGACGACATGATCATCTCCGGCGGCGAGAACGTCCACCCGGTGCAGGTCGAGGCCGTGCTCGGGGAGCACCCCGGCGTCGCCGACTCGGTCGTCGTGGGCGTGCCCGACGAGCGGTGGGGCGAGGTCGTCACCGCCTACGTCGTCCGCAGGCCCGGCGACGGTCTGCCCGAGGACGACGCGGCAGCGGCAGCCGCGCTCGAGTCGTTCACCGGATCCCACCCCGCGCTCGCCCGCTACAAGCGCCCCCGGCTGTACCGGTTCGTCGACAGCATCCCCTACAACGCGACCGGCAAGAAGGTGCACTACGTCGCCAAGGCGACGGCGGCCGAGGACCACGCGGCCGGGCTGCTCATCGCGCCCTGACCCACTGCCCACCGGTCGGGAGGCTCGGGACCGGCTCGCCCCGCGCCTCCCGACCGCGCCGCTGACGGTGCTGCAGCCCCGAGACCTCAATGGTCGCCGTCGGCGGACCGACGAATCGCCGCGGCGAGCTGTGCCGCACCACCCAGGACGGCGGGGACCCCGACGGTGCAGGCCCACCCGGGGTCACCGGCGGCGATCAACACGACTGCGGCACCGAGTCCGCCGAGCGTCAGGGCCTGCGCACCGAACGCGCCGATGAGAACGGCTGTCGCTTCCGCGGCGCTCAGACGCTCGAGTGCGTCCGCGTCGACCGCCTCACGTCGGAGGTGAGCCTCGGCGATCCGCGCCGCAGCGCCGGGCACGACTGTGTCGTACTCGGCGAGTGTCCGCGGGGCAGGAAGCGGGCCGATGAACGATTCGGCTGCCGCCGCTACCTGGAGGCCCCCAACCGCGTCCTGTCGGTCGTCGTCCGTGCTCGCCTCGACGGAGTACGCCGAGTGCGTCGCCTCGATCTCACCGCCACTCGCATCGATGTGGCTCGCGCTGCATCCCCGGTGATCCCGACGTACACGCCGTGCCGGAACCCGTTCGCCATCCGGCTCATCATCGTCCCCCACACCATGGTCCCCTTCCCCGTTCCGTGGCGAACGATCGTCGCACGAGCCGACCGCGGAAACCCAATCGGCGGTATACGAAATGCCGGTGATGTGCGCAATGTCCCGAAGGGCGGCGTCAGCGGTGCGCTGGGACGTCCGCGCGTGGTGTCACGGAGGCACGCGTGCCGGTCAGCCGCGAAGGCGCCGTGAACAGCCAGGGGAACCGGAGCCGCTCGAGGACGATGCCGAGCAGGATCGGACCGACGACGCCCGCGAGCGTGCCGACGACCACGTGGACGACCGGGTCCTGGACGCCGAGGTGCGACAGGACGATCCGGGTGCCCGACGCGAACGTGATGCTGGCGAGGAAGATCTCGAGCGTGCGGCGGCCGACCGCACCGACCCAGGTCAGCCATGACACGGCCGCGAGCAGCCGGGAGACCGCGATCACCGCCACGAGGCCGACCAGGGTCGTGAGCAGACCGAGCGCGACCGCCACCACCCCGTGGTGGTCGCCGGCACTCGGGGTCGGCGTGCCCTCGGACGTGCCGAACACCAGGGCGACGAAGGCGACGGTCCCGACGAGCGCGACGACACCCACCACGGGGAGCCGCACGCGCGCGATGAACTCGATCACGCGGCGCGCGCCGATGCACACGCCGAGGAAGAAGAACACCCAGATCCCGAGGCCCTGGACGAGGGCGACCCCCAGGTCGGTGCCCCAGCCCGCGATGCTCACGACGAGCGCCCCCACGATGCTCGCGATCATGACGGCACGGGACCGCCACGGGCGGACGAGCGCGGCCACCGTCGACACGGCCACGAGCCACGGCAGGAACCAGAGCTGCCCGTCCGGGTGCAGCAGGTCGAGTGTGCTCGTGATGCTCGTGGGCGAGTTCACGAGGGCGCCGGCTGCCAGTTTCACCACGCCCTGCACGAGCGACCACACGACGTAGACGTAGATGAACAGCACGTCGCGGCTGCGGAGGTACCGGCCAACGCCGTCACGATCGACGGCGCGAGCGACGAACAGGCCGCTGATGAACGCGAACACCGTGAGGTGCACGCTGTACAGGAGTCGGTCGGTGTCGATGTAGCCCACCGCGTGGCGGTCGAGGAGGTGTGCGGACGCCAGTCCGCGCAGGACGTGGCCGAGCACGATCATGGTGATCGCGATGCCACGGGCGATGTCGAGGGTCGCGTCTCGGGTCGACGCGGTTCGGGTTCGGGTCGTCACGATCCGCAGCCTAGGGGGTGACGGGCCGTCGCGGGGGCGCCGGCGGTGTTCGGTGCCCCCGGAGGGATTCGAACCCTCAACTCGGCGATTTTAAGTCGCATGCCTCTGCCGTTGGGCCACGGGGGCGGCGCGGGCCAGCCGCGCACCGAGCGTTGCTCGGGAACGCGTTCCAGCCTAGATCGTCGGCACCCCGGACGCGGACGAGGCGGTCACCCCGTGGGGTGACCGCCTCGATCGTGGTCGATCCGCTGGCGCGGACGGAGTCGGCTACTCCGCCTTCGCGCTGACCGGCGCCGACTCCGCGGCCGGCTCGGCGACGGGCTGGGCCGCGGCAGCGGCGTCGGCCTTCGGCGCGGCGGCCTTCTTGGCGGCCGGCTTGCGCGTGGTCGTCTTCGCGGCGGGCGCGGCGTCGTCCTTCTTGACGTCCTTCGAGACGTCGTCGGCGGGGGTCGCGTAGACCGGGCCCGACGCACCCTCGGGCGTACCGGCCTCGGGCATCGGGGGCTTCGGGCGCGACGCGAACGTCTCGAACGCGGCACGCGGGGTCTCGCGGTCGTCGAGCGAGACGATGTCGCGGCCGAACATCGTGCCGGTGAGCCAGTCGCCGACCACGCGGACCTTGCGCTCCCACGACGGCATGGCCAGGCCGTGGTACCCGCGGTGCGCGCCCCAGGCGAGGAAGCCCTTCATCGCGAACTTGCCCGACTGGAACACACCGATGCCGAGGCCGAGGCCCGCCACCGCGCCGAGGTTCTCGTGCTTGTAGTCCTTCGGCTCCTCACCGCGGATGACCGCGACGAGGTTCTTCGCCAGCTGCTTGGCCTGGCGGACCGCGTGCTGGGCGTTCGGCACGCACATGCCGCCCACACCGCCGCCCGTGAGGTCCGGCACCGCCGCGACGTCACCGCAGGCCCAGGCGTCCGCGACGATCCCGTTGTCGTCCACGACACGGAGGTCCGGCTGCACACGGATGCGTCCGCGCGGCTCGAGCGGGAGGTCGGTGCCCTTGACCATCGGGTTCGCCATGACACCCGCGGTCCAGATGATGAGGTCGGACTCGACGGTCTGGATCTCGCCCTCGTTCGGCTTGAACTGGCAGACGCCGCCGACCGCCGAGGCGAGCTGCGTGTCGAGGTGGACCTCAGCGCCGCGCTCGGCGAGGTTCTTGAGCACCCAGTGGCTGGTCTCGAGGGAGACCTCGGGCATGATGCGCCCCATCGCCTCGACCAGGTGGAAGTGGGTCTCGTCGAACGAGATGGTCGGGTAGTTCCGGAGCAGGTTCGTGGCGAACGACCGCAGCTCGGCGAAGATCTCGATGCCGGCGAAGCCACCGCCGACGACCACGACGGTGAGGAGACGCTCGCGCTCCGGGCCGGCGGGCAGGTTCGCGGCCTTCGCGAAGTTCGTGAGGATCTTGTCGCGGATCGCGGCGGCTTCCTCGATGGTCTTGAGGCCGATGGCCTCCTCGGCGACGCCGGCGATCGGGAACGTGCGCGAGACGGCACCGGCGGTCATGACGAGCGTGTCGTAGGTCTCCTCCCACGGCTCGCCGACCTGCGGCGTGATCGTCGCGGTCTTCGTGGCGTGGTCGACCTTGGTGACCTTGGCCGTGACGACACGGGTCTTGCCGAGGTGCCGACGGTGCGCGACCACCGCGTGCCGCGGCTCGATCGACCCGGCCGCGACCTCCGGCAGGAACGGCTGGTAGGTCATGTAGGGCAGCGGGTCCACCATCGTGACCTCGGCCTCGCCCGGGCGGAGCGCCTTCTCGAGCTTCCATGCTGTGTAGAAGCCGGCGTAGCCGCCGCCGACGATGAGGATCTTGGGCACGAGTGATGTCTCCTTGGATGGGGGTTTGCCGAGAGTTTACTCTCTGCCTCCGCCCACCCCGACTCCGCCGTCGTCCACCCCATCGTACGTCACGCAGGCGCACCGCTCGGGGCTCCAGGCCGCCCGTTCGAGCGCGAGGTCGCCGATCGGGTTCACGCCCGGCCCCGCGGCGAGGGCGTGCCCCACGAGCGCGTGCAGGCACTTCACCCGGTTCGGCATGCCACCCGCGGTGACCCCCGCGATCTCCGCGACGACCTCGATCGACTCGCGGTCCGCCAGGTACGCCTCGTGCGCGGCACCGTACGCGTCGGCCACGGACTGCTCCTCGAGGAGGGCCGCGAGCTCCGGCATCGCACCCGTCGCCTCGAGCGTCGACACCGCGGCCGTCGCCGCGGGGTGCGTCAGGTAGTACAGGGTCGGGAAGGGCGTGCCGTTCGACAACCGGGGCTGCGTCGCCACGACCGTCGGCGCACCGCACACGCAGCGCGCCGGGATGCCGATGACGTCACGCGCGGGACGCCCGAGCTGGGCCGAGACGACGGCGACGTCACGGGCGGTGGGCGGATCGAACGGAGGAGTTGCCACGGGACGGTGATCCTACCCGGTGCACGATCCGTCCTCGGGCCGTCCGGCGCTGGGTACCCGCAGGTCGGCGCGCGATGCCCGCGCGATCAGCGATCAGCGATCAGCGATCAGCGATCAGCGATCAGCGCCCGGCGCCCGTGCCCGCGGTCGCACCCGTGGTCGGCGTCCCACTGCCCGAGACGTCCGGGGCGACGAGCTCGGACGTCGTCTTCTCGGTCAGCCCGGACTCGAGCACCGACGACAACATCGCCTGCACCCAGTCGACCTTCGGCGTCTGGAGCTTCGAGCTCACGGGGGTGCCCGAGTCGGTCGTCACGGCACTGGTCGAGCCCGACGAGGACCCGCTCCCCGCGCCCATGACGAGGTAGCTCGTCTCGCCCGGGTACACGTACAGCAGGCGGTCGCGCGCCTGGGCCTCGATGTAGGCGGGGTCGTCCCACCGCGCCACGTCCCGCTTCTTCGTCGCGACGTCCGCACGCTGCGCGGCGACCTGCTGCTCCTTCTGCGCGATCTCCTGCTGCTGCTGGATCAGCGTCCGCAGCGACGGCGCGAGCACCACGACGAACAGCACGACGATGCCGAGCATGAGGACGCTGAAGCCCGAGAACCGGATGTTCCGGAACCAGGCGCCGGACGGACTCGTGGCGGCGGGCATCGCTATCGGCACGCGACGGACGCGGGGCTTCGTCGAGGGCATGGAGCGACGATAACCCGGGCGCCGGTCCGGTCCGGGCAGCGGCACGGTCCGGACCCGTCCCCCATCCCACGCGCAACCGACCACCGAGGACGCCGGGCACTGCCTCCCGCGCCCGTGCTCACACCGGTGATTCCACTGACGCGTCGTCCACCAGCCGACACACGGAACGGCCCCTGGGCCTCCCGGTCGGGAGGCCCAGGGGCCGGAGCGGCATCCGCTGGTCCGACGGTCCGGACCAGCGGGTGCTCAGCTCACAGGTGGGCGCTGCGCGGGAACGAGCTGCGGCCGGCGTACACGGCGGCGTCGCCCAGCTCCTCCTCGATCCGGAGGAGCTGGTTGTACTTGGCGACGCGGTCCGAGCGGGCCGGCGCACCGGTCTTGATCTGGCCGCCGTCCACCGCGACCGCGATGTCGGCGATCGTCGTGTCCTCGGTCTCGCCCGAGCGGTGGGACAGGATCGCGGTCATGCCGCTGCGCTGTGCGAGCGCGACGGCGTCGAGGGTCTCGGTCAGGGTGCCGATCTGGTTCACCTTGACGAGGATCGAGTTCGCCGCCCGCTCCTGGATCCCCTTGGCGAGGCGCTTCGGGTTCGTCACGAAGAGGTCGTCACCGACGATCTGCACCTTCGACCCGAGCTCGGCGGTGAAGTGCGTCCAGCCCTCCCAGTCGTCCTCGGCGAGCGGGTCCTCGATGGTGACGAGGGGGTAGTTGCCGACGAGGTCCACGAAGTACTGCGTGAACTCCTCGCTCGAGAGCTGCCCGCCCTCGAACGCGTACGTGCCGTCGGCGTAGAACTCCGTCGAGGCGACGTCGAGGCCGAGCGCGATGTCCTTGCCGGGGGTGAACCCGGCCTTCTCGATCGCGGCGACGAGGAAGTCGAGCGCGGCGCGGTTCGAGGCGAGCTCCGGGGCGAACCCGCCCTCGTCGCCGAGGCCGGTGGCGAGCCCCTGCTTCTTCAGCTCGCCCTTGAGCGCGTGGTAGGTCTCGACGCCCCACCGGAGGGCCTCGGAGAAGGACGACGCGCCGTAGGGCACGAGGAAGAACTCCTGGATGTCGACGTTCGTGTCGGCGTGGGCGCCGCCGTTGACGACGTTCATGAGCGGCACGGGCAGGGTGTGCGCGTTCGGGCCGCCGAGGTAGCGGAACAGGGGCAGGTCGGCGGAGTCCGCCGCGGCGCGGGCGACCGCGAGCGAGGCGCCGAGGATCGCGTTCGCGCCGAGGCGGGACTTGTTCTCGGTACCGTCGAGCTCGATGAGCGCCGCGTCCACGAGACGCTGGTCGGTGGCGTCGAAGCCCTCGAGCGCCGGGCCGATCTCGTCGAGGACACCCTCGACGGCCTTGAGCACGCCCTTGCCGCCGTAGCGTCCGGCGTCGCCGTCACGCAGCTCGTAGGCCTCGAACGCGCCGGTCGAGGCGCCGGACGGGACCAGGGCGCGCGAGACCACGCCGTCGTCGAGGAGCACCTCGACCTCGACGGTCGGGTTGCCTCGGGAATCGAGGACTTCGCGTGCTCCAACGGCATCGATCACGGCCACGGGGTACTCCTAACAAGCGGTAGTGGTGGTTGGACGAATCCGGGACCGATCCTAGCGAGCGGGGTCACTCGAGCGGTCGGAAGGCGAGGTCCTCGAGGGTGCTGTCGGTGTCCACCGTCGCGAAGGCGGTGAACCCCGCGGCGGCGAGCCCGGCCAACAGGTTCTTCATGTTCTTGGTCCGGCGTTCGAGGCGCACCCGGGCGTGGCCGGCCAGGACGTCCTGCTTGAGCGCGGCGAGGCGGGCGGGCGGGACGTCGCGGTCGTGGACGAGCACGACGGCGTCGGCGGTGGCGTCCTCGGGCAGCGTCACGAGGTCGACGAGGCGCTCGAACCCGAGCGAGAACCCGACCGCGGGGACGTCCTGGCCGAGGAAGCGCCCGATCATGCCGTCGTACCGCCCACCACCGCCGAGGCTGTACCCGAAGTCGGGGTGCGCGACCTCGAAGATGGTGCCCGTGTAGTACCCCATGCCCCGGACGAGCGTCGGATCGAACTGCAGTCGCACGCCGGGCAGGGCCGCACGCAGGGCCTGCAGGTCCCCGAACGCCTCGGCGTCGAGCCAGTCGGCGCCCACGACGCTGTCCCAGTCGGCCGTCGCGAGGTCGCGCAGCACGGCCTCGAGCTCGGAGGCGTCGTGTCCGGCCAGCCCCGGCAGTGCCACGAGTTCGCGCGCGACGCCGTCGGGGCCGATCTTGTCGAGCTTGTCGACGACGACGAGGGCGGCGTCGGCATCGGGCCCGTCGACGCCCCACGAGCCGAGCAGCGCCACGAGGATCCGCCGGTCGTTGACGCGGATGGTGGTCCCGGTGATGCCGAGGGCGTCCACGGCGTCGGTCGTCGCGCGGATGAGTTCGATCTCGGCGAGCGGCCCGGCCTCACCGAGGATGTCGATGTCGCACTGCACGAACTGCCGGTAGCGGCCTTTCTGCGGACGCTCCGCGCGCCAGACGGGCGCGATCTGCACGGACCGGAACACCGTCGGCAGCTCGGAACGGTGGCTCGCGTAGAACCGGGCGAGCGGGACCGTGAGGTCGAACCGGAGTCCGAGGTCGGCCAGGTCGAGCGGCGCCTCGGCGACGCGGAGGTCCTCGACGGTGAGCCCCCGACGCATCACGGCGAAGGCCAGCTTCTCGTTGTCGCCGCCGAGGCCCGCGTGCAGCCGCGAGGCGTCCTCGACGACGGGGGTCTCGATCTCGTCGAAGCCGTGGCGCGTGTACACGCCACGGATCACGCCGAGCACGTGGTCACGGCGCGCCTTCTCGGCTGGGAGGAAGTCCCGCATCCCGCGGGGAGCCGTCACGACAGTCGCCATGGCCCCATCTTCGCAGAGCGCTTGCCGCCGCGCCGTCGGCGATGATATGCTGTATTCCAGTCGATCACCGCTCCACTGATCCATCACGGTGGTCGATCGTCCGCCCGCGTGGCGGGCCGCGGGGGGCCAGTGCTGCGGACTCCCGCGTCCGGCGTGGCGGCTGCGTGCCGCGGTCGCCGCGCGGAGGGCGCCCTCCTTTTCGGGTTGGGAGGGCGCCCTCACCTCGTCGTGTCGCCATGCGTCCGACGCCCGGGCCCCAGGTCGCGCTCGGAGCCCCGCTGCATTCAGCGCGACCGCTCGCGCTCCGTCGCGCGGCCAGCCGCCTCGAGCGCGACGACCGCAGCGCGGAGGCTCGCCACCGGATCGACCCCGTCCGCCCGGGCCGCCGCGATCCGGTCGAGGAGCTCACCGCCCCACGCGGGGTCGACGGCACCGTGACCGTCCGCGCCGTCGGTCACCCCGGGCGTACGGTCCTGCCGAGCGGCGCCCGCGACGGCCTGCGCGAGGGGCACGGAACCGAGGCCGTGCTCGTCGATCCGCTCGAGGAGCTTCACGGACCGCTCGAGTGGGGGCATCGCCCGGGGCACGCCGTCGAACACGCTCGTGCGCGCTGCCTTCTCGGCCGACTTCGCCGCGCGCCACACCCGGACCACGTCGGCGAACGTCTCCGCGTGCTCGTCGCCGAACACGTGCGGATGGCGGCGGACCATCTTCTCGCGAGCGTGCTCGGCGACGTCGGCGAGCGTGAACGCGCCGCGACGCTCGGCGATCCCCGCGTGGAGCACGACCTGGTACAGCACGTCGCCGAGCTCCTCGCGGATCTCGACGTCGTCGTCCACGTCGATCGCGTCGACGAGCTCGTACGACTCCTCGACCGCGTACGCCGCCAGGCTCCGGTGGGTCTGCGCTCGGTTCCACACGCAGCCGTCGTCCGGCGCGAGCAAGCGATCGACCACCGCGGCGAGGGCCTGGACGGCTGCGGCTCGGTCGGCGGGGTCGGCCTGGTCCTCCTGATGCGGGGTCATGCTCCATCGTCGCACCTCGCGTGTGGACGTCGAGCGGACGTGTAACGCCAGCGGGGCGGCCGGACACTACTCAGTGTGGAGGACGAACCGGACGACGGCCCGCTCTGGGTCCTGGCGCAGCGCAACGATGGCGCCGCCTTCGCTGCGCTGTTCGATCGGCACCGTCCGCGTGTCTACCGACGGGCGACAAGCCTGCTGCAGACGCCGCACGACGCCGAGGACGTCACCGCCGCAGCGTTCTACGAACTCTGGCGGAAGCGGAGGACCGTCGTCCTGGTTGCGGGCTCCGTCGTGCCGTGGCTGCTGGTCACGACCGTCAACCTCGCGCGGAACCATCGTCGGGCGACCGCCCGGTACCGCCGGTTGCTCGACGAGCTCCCGCGGGACGACGACACGACGCCAGCGGTCGACGCGGAGGACCTCGAGGTCCGCGATCGCTTGCGCGCCTCCGTTCGCGCGCTCTCCCCGGTCGATGCAGCGCTCTTGGTCCTGACGAGCCTCGAGGGCATGCCGGTGTGGGAGGCGGCACAAGCGGTGGGCCTCAATCCGCCCGCCGCACGCGTCCGCCTCCACCGCATGCGCCGACGCCTCCGCGACGACCTGCACGACCTCGACCCGTCCATCCGAACCGCACCGGAAGGCAGCAACCCATGAGCATCGACATGCAGCCCCAGACCGCCCTCGCCATCCGAGCCGAGCTCGCTGCCATCGGGACGCGGGCCAGCGGCCTCCAACGCCGCCAGCGCCGAGCACGCGTCACGGCTGCCCTCGTCGGCGTCGCGGCGGTCGGTCTGACCACCAGTGCGGCAGCACTCGTGGCGTCTGGTGTGCCCGGGTCCACGACGACCGCCGCGATCGGGGCCGCCACCACGGCGACGCACACCGGGCCGGCCCTGGTCGACATCGGGAAGGCGCCCGACAGGGCGGGCGCGGTGATCGTCGACATCACCTGCCTCAACCACGTCGGGATGGTGAAGGTGTCGACGGTCGACGGCGGCGGCGCCGGGTACAGCTGTCGCGACGGCGGCAGCATGCACGTCACGGATGGCCGAACACCAGCGGAGGGTCGGTCCCGGTTCAGCATCGAGGCCTCGCCGGGCACGCGGTGGCGCGCGGTCCTGCGGTACGCCAGCTCGGTCACGAGCGTGTGGGGCCTGAATGCCGAGGGACAGACGTACGGCGTCGAGAACGAGCACGGACACCCCGACCTCGTCCCGGCGACGGCGGACAACGGCCGCGAGGGCTGGGTGTTCTGGAACGACGTCGACCTGGCCGAGGAGACCGCGACGGTCGATGTGTACGAGTCCGACGGTGAAACGGTCATCGGGCACACCACGGTCATCGTGGGACTCCCGGGGGTACCGCTCGACCAGCGGTACATCGACGACCTCGACCCCGTCCGGACGGCCTCGCCCTCCCCCCACGGCACCAGGTGAACGCAGCCCCGACCACGCCGCCGTCGCCTGGTAGCGTCGGCGTGGCGTGTCGGGAAGTCTGGTCGACGGACCATCGACCGACCCCAACGAGACGGAGTCACCGTGCCCGCCATCGTCCGCTCCGAGCGCTTCAGCGCCGTCGCCCTGCTCACCGCCGCGGTCCTCGGACTCGCCGCCGCGAACTCCCCCCTCGGGCCACGACTCGAGCACCTGCTGGCGCTCCACACACCCTGGTCCGCGGTCGGACTCGACCTGTCGATCGCACACTGGGTCAGCGACGGGCTGCTCGTCGCGTTCTTCCTGCTCATCGCGATCGAGCTCAAGCACGAGCTGACGATCGGGCAGCTGTCGGATCCCCGGACCGCGATCGTGCCCGCGATCGCCGCCGTCGGGGGCGTCGTCGTGCCGGCGGTGCTCTACCTGGCGGTCACGCAGGGCAGCGGGCTCGAACACGGCTGGCCGATCCCCACCGCGACCGACATCGCGTTCGCGCTCGGGATCCTCGCGATCTTCGGCCGCGGGCTGCCGTCACGCCTCCGGGTGTTCCTCCTGGCGCTCGCGGTGCTCGACGACCTCATCGCGATCGTCATCATCGCGGTGGTCTTCGCGCACGGCACCGACTTGGGACTCCTCGGGCTGGCGGTCGTGGCCCTCGCGGCGTTCGCGGTGCTGGCCCGGTCCCTGCGCCGCGTCGGGCGCGCCCGGCCGTGGATCGTGGTCGGCCTCGTCGTGCTCGGCGTCGTCACGTGGTGGCTCGTCCTGCACTCGGGGGTCCACGCGACGATCGCCGGGGTGGCGCTCGGTCTGGTGCTCCCCCGGCGCGCCGGGCACACGGTCCGGCACGCTGTCGAACCCTGGTCGAACGGGGTCGTCCTGCCGGTGTTCGCGTTCACCTCGGCCGCGGTCGCCGTGCCCGCAGTGGGGTTCGGTGCGCTGTCGCCGGCGTTCTGGGCGATCGTGCTCGCACTCCCGGTGGGCAAGGTCGTCGGCATCACGCTCTTCGGCGGGGTCGCGACCCATGTGTTCCGGCATCCTGAGCGCCCGACGCTGTCGCTCTCGGCGGTCGCCACCGTCGGCGTCCTCGGCGGGGTCGGGTTCACCGTCTCGCTGCTCATGAACGAACTCGCGTTCGTGCGCACGCCGCAGGTCGCGGACCAGGGCACGCTCGCGGTCCTCGTCGGCTCGGGCGTCGCGATGGTGGCGTCGGCCGTCGTCGTCGCGCTCGGGGCACGCCGTGCTCGGTCCGAGCGCGCGGCCGCTCCCGGCGCGCCCTGACCGGGAGCACGATCCGGCGGTTCCGCCGCCGGCCGGCCGGACGGGAGGCGCGGGGCGGGCCCGTACCGTGCCTCCCGACCGGCGGTCCCGCCCCCGCCTACGCGGCCGGCGCCTGCTCCGGCACGTTCGCGCCGTAGATCGCCGTGAGGATCGACTCCACCCAGTCGATGAGCGCATCGTCCGGTAGCGGCTCGCCGTTCCGCTTCGGGAGCGGGATGCTCGTCGCGTTCTGCTGGGCGAACCACCGCGACCCCGGGAACATGCGGGTGAGCCGGACCTGCTGGGAATCGGCGAGCTCCTTGCCCGCGACCCGGAGGTTCGACCCCATCACGACGACGTCGGACAGGCCGACCTGCTGCGCCATGCGCCGGAGCCGCGAGACCTCGATGAGCGTCGTGACCGCCTTCGGGGGCGTGCCGTACCGGTCGGTGAGCTCGTCGAGCACCATGTCGATCGCGGCGTCCTGCGCCGAAGGAGCCGACGCGGCCGAGAGCTTCTGGTACGCCTCGAGCCGGAGCCGCTCGCTCTCGACGTAGTCGTCGGGGATGCGGGCGTCGACCGGGAGCTCGAGGCGGAGTTCCGTCTGCCCCTCGGCGACGTCGCCGCGGAACTGCCCGACGGCCTCGCCGATCATCCGGAGGTAGAGGTCGAACCCGACCCCCGCGATGTGACCGGACTGTTCGCCACCGAGCAGGTTGCCCGCTCCGCGGAGCTCGAGGTCCTTGAGGGCGACCTGCATGCCCGCACCGAGCTCGTTGTTCGCCGCGATGGTCTCGAGGCGGTCCTGCGCGGTCTCGGACAGGGGCTTGTCGGCGTCGTAGAGGAAGTACGCGTACCCGCGCTCGCGCCCGCGGCCGACACGACCCCGGAGCTGGTGCAGCTGCGACAGCCCGTACTTGTCGGCGCGGTCGATGATGAGGGTGTTCGTGTTCGCGATGTCGAGGCCGGTCTCGATGATCGTGGTCGACACGAGGACGTCGAACTTGCGCTCCCAGAAGTCGACCATCACCTGCTCGAGGGCCTGCTCGGACATCTGGCCGTGCGCGACCGCGATCCGGGCCTCGGGCACGATCTCGGCGAGGTGCGCGGCGGTGCCCTGGATGTCCTTGACGCGGTTGTGCACGTAGAACACCTGGCCCTCGCGGAGCAGCTCCCGCCGGATCGCCGCCGCGACCTGCATGTCCGACTGCGGCCCGACGAAGGTCAGGATCGGATGGCGGTCCTCGGGCGGGGTGGCGAGGGTCGACATCTCGCGGATGCCGGTCACGGCCATCTCGAGTGACCGCGGGATCGGGGTCGCGCTCATGGCGAGGACGTCGACGTTCGTCTTGAGCTTCTTGAGCTGGTCCTTGTGCTCGACGCCGAAGCGCTGTTCCTCGTCGATGATCACGAGGCCGACGTCCTTGAACTGCACCTGCTGGGACAGGATGCGATGCGTCCCGATCACGATGTCGACCGTGCCGTCGGCGAGGCCCGCGATGGTCTCCTTCGATTCCTTCTCGCTCTGGAACCGGCTCAGGGCGCGCAGGTGCACGGGGAACCCGGCGAAGCGCTCCTGGAAGGTCTCGAAGTGCTGGCGGACCAGCAGCGTGGTCGGCACGAGGACCGCGACCTGCTTGCCGTCCTGCACGGCCTTGAACGCGGCGCGGATCGCGACCTCCGTCTTGCCGTAGCCGACGTCGCCGGACAGCAGGCGGTCCATCGGGATCGGCCGCTCCATGTCGGCCTTGATCTCGTCGATCGTGGTGAGCTGATCGGGCGTCTCGGCGAACGGGAAGGCTTCTTCGAGCTCACGCTGCCAGGGGGTGTCCGGCCCGAAGGCGTGGCCCTTCGACGCCATCCGCGCCGAGTAGAGCTTGACGAGCTCCACCGCGATGTCGCGGACCGCCTTGCGCGCCTTGCTCTTGGCCGACGCCCAGTCGCTGCCGCCCATCTTGCTGAGCGTCGGGGCCTCGCCGCCGACGTAGCGCGAGAGCTGGTCGAGCTGGTCCGTCGGCACGTAGAGCTTGTCGCCCGGGTACCCGCGCTTCGATGGCGCGTACTCGAGCACGAGGTACTCGCGCTGCGTCTTGACCGCGTTCCGACCACCCGACGAGACCTCGCGCGAGACGAGCTCGACGAACTTGCCGATCCCGTGCGTGGTGTGCACGACGACGTCACCCGGCTTGAGCTGCAGGGGGTCGACGACGTTCTTCCGGCGGCTGGCGAGCTTCTTCACCTGCCGGGCTCCCTGCTGGGCGCTCCGGCCGTAGAACTCGGCCTCGGACATCACGAGCAGGCGGAGCTCCGGCACGGCGAACCCGTGCTCGACCGACGCGGTCGTGAGCAGCACGGCGCCGGGCTCCGGGGGCTCGGTGACGTCCTCGACCCGGGCGGCGACGCCGGCGTCCGCGAGGACCTGCACGGCACGCTCGACCAGACCGGCGCCCTGCGCGGTGACCACGACGGACCAGCCGTCCCGCGTGCGCTCGGCGACGTGCTCGATCGCGCCCTCGGCGCTGCCGGTGAAGCTCGGGACGGTCTCGGCGGGCACGCGGAGGTAGTCGCCCGCCGACTCGACCGCCTGCTCGTCGGTGAGGTCGGCACCGGAGTCGAACGGCGACACCGTCCACCAGGTGCGGTCGCCGCGGGACTGCTTGAGCGCCCCGAGGGACAGGAAGTTGCCGGCGTCGAGGTCGATGGGGGCCTGCGCCCCGGCGGTCGCCGCACTCCACGCGGCCTGCAGGAACTCCTGGTTCGTCTCGGCCAGGCTGTGCGCCCGGGCGACGACACGCTCGGGCGAGAACACCGCGACGACCGCCGAGGACGGCAGGTAGTGGGTGACGGGCACGAGGCGGTCGACCAGGGCGGGCGCGAGGGACTCCATGCCCTCGACCGGGATGCCCTCGGCGATCTTGGCGAGCATCTGGGACAGGCTCGGGAACTCGTGGAGCATCTCGCGCGCCCGCTGCCGGACGCTCTCGCCGAGCAGGAGCTCGCGGCTCGCGGTGAGCTCCACCTGCCCGAGGTCCTCGTCCGTCGAGCGCTGGTCCGCGACGCTGAACGCCTTGATCGCGTCGATCTCGTCGCCGAAGAAGTCGATGCGGACCGGGTGGTCGGCCGTCGGAGGGAAGACGTCGAGGATGCCGCCGCGGACCGCGAACTCGCCACGGCGGGACACGAGGTCGACCCGGGCGTAGGCGAGGTCGACGAGGGCGCCGGCGAGCTGCGTGAGGTCGTTGCCCCGCGAGTTCGTCCGGAGCACCAGGGGTGCCATCGCGGTCATGTTGTCCGCGATGGGCTGGAGCGCGGCGCGCACGCTCGCCACGACGACGATCGGCCCACGGGGTTCGCCCCGGTCGGCGGCGGCCTGCCAGTCGGCGAGGCGCCGCAGGGTGTTGATGCGCGTGCCGACCGTCTGCGCGCTCGGGCTCAGGCGCTCGTGCGGCAGGGTCTCCCACGCCGGGAACTCGAGGACCTCGGCCTCGGGCACGTAGCACCGGACGGCGTCACGCACGCCCTCGGCCTCGCGCCCGGTGGCGGTCATCACGAAGGCGCACTGCGGGCCGTCCCGCTCGGCGAGCAGTGCCGCCAGCAACGGGACGCGGAGGCCGTCGACGACGGAGAAGTCGGCGTCACGCGGGGCGGCGGCGAGGACACGATCGAACGCGGAGGCGCGCGAGAGCGCAGGGATGATGCCCGAGATCGTCACTCATCCGATGGTACCGGCGCCCTCCGACAGGCGATCCGGCCCGCCGCGTGCTGTGGGCGAACGGGAGGGAGGTGACGGGCGCACACCGAGCCTCCCGGTCGTCCTACGACGGTCAGGCCGGCGCGTGGAACCGCTGTTGCGCGGCGAGGAGGCCGTCGGTCGCGATCGCCTCGACCGCGTCGGCGGCCTCGGCCAGGAGCGACGGCAGCACCTTGCGCTCGGTCGACGAGAAGTCGCGGAGCACGTAGTCGGCCGGGTCCTGCCGACCGGGCGGGCGGCCGATGCCGACGCGGACCCGCGCGAACTCGTTCGTACCGCAGGCCTTGATGATGTCGCGGAGCCCGTTGTGCCCGCCGTGCCCGCCACCGGATTTGAGCCGGAGCGTGTCGAACGGCAGGTCGAGCTCGTCGTGCACGACCACGAGATCGGCGGGCGTCAGACCGTAGAACGACAGGGCAGCCGACACCGGGCCGCCGGACGTGTTCATGAACGACGCGGGCTTGACCAGGATGAGCTTCGGCCCACCCGGGGCCGTGCGGCCCTCGGCGACCTGCGCGGGGGTCTTGTGCTTCCGGAAGGTCGCATCGATCCGCACCGCGAGGTCGTCGAGGACCATCTGTCCGACGTTGTGCCGGTTGCCGGCGTAGTCGGGCCCGGGGTTGCCGAGCCCGACCACGAGCAGCGTTCGTTCCGCCATGGGCGTCGGGAGGCTCGCGGACTACTCCGCGGCGTCCTCGCCGGCCTCGTCGCCCTCGTCACCGGCACCGCGGGGCGTGCTGATGCTGACGACCAGGGCCTCCGGGTCGGTGTCGAGCTCGGCGCCCTCGGGGAGCGTGATGTCCGAGGCGTGCAGCTGGGCACCGTCCTCGAGGCCCGTGACGTCGACGACGACGTGCTGCGGGATGTTCGTCGCGAGGACCACCAGCGACAGCGTGGACTCGTCCTGCACGTGGATGGTGCCCGGAGCCGACTCGCCCTCGACGACCACGGGGACCTCGACGGTGACCCGCTCGCCCTGACGGAGCACGACGAGGTCGATGTGCTCGATGATCTGCCGCACCGGGTCACGCTGGACGTCCTTGACGAGCACGAGCTGCGTGGCGCCCTCGATGTCGAGCTCGATGATCGCGTTCGCGCGGCGGACGACGAGCATCGTGTCGTGCCCGGGCAGCGTGACGTGCTGCGGGTCGGTGCCGTGACCGTAGACGACGGCGGGGATCTTGTCGGCGGCGCGGAGCTTGCGTGCCGCGCCCTTGCCGAATGCGGTGCGGTGCTCGGCGGCGAGCTGGTACTGGTCGGCCATGGTGGTGCCTCCTGGGTGGGGACGACCGCCATGCGGCCGTCGTCGGTCAGTGTGTTCGACTCGAACGCGTCACAGCGCCAGGAGGGCCCGTGATCCGGGGCCACCGCCGGTCACCCGCACGAAGCACGGGACCGGATCTCCTACCGCGTCGATCACGGCCGCGCCTGCGCACGACCCTCGCCGAAGTCCAGTCGGTCACTCTAGCGCATGTCGTGCGCCTCGTCCGCGCCGGGCGTCGGGAGCGCGGTCACGAACGCGTCGACCGCGGCCAACGTGGCGTCGGCGCGCTCGAGCTGCGGCAGGTGGCCCGCCGCCTCGACCACGACGAACCGCGCGTCGGGCAACGCATCCGCGAGCGCGGCCCCGTACGCGGGGGTGACGATGCGGTCGCTGTCACCCCACAGGACGAGCGCCGGGACCCGCACGTCGGCGAGCCGGGAGGCGAGGGTCGGGTCGGCCATGGCGGCGCCGCCCGCGTAGGTCCGGAGCGCGACCATGTTCGCCGCCTGGACGCGCCGGCGCTCGTCCGAGAGGGTCGCCGGGTCGAGGTACCCGCGCTCCGGGTCGTGCCAGGCGTACTCCGCCACCCCGCGCGCGTCGAGCGCGAAGAAGTCGCGCACCGGCTCGTCGGGCACCGTCACGCCCACCGCGTCGACGACGACGAGCGCGCCGACCGCGTCCGAGCCGCGCTCTGCCGCCTGGACGGCCATCTCGAGCGCGATCCAGCCGCCGAGCGAGTTGCCGACGAGCACGGCGTTCCGGGCGTCGCGCTGCTCGAGCAGGTCGAGGTACACGCCGGCGAGCGCCCGCACCGTGTCGAGGTCGTCCGGACGGTCGGTGCCGTTCCACCCCGGGTGCGTCGGTGCGATGACGTGGTGCGTGTCGGCGAGGTGCGCCACGAAGGGCGCCACCGTCGCGGGGCCGCCGCCGCCGTGCAGCACGAGGACGAGGGGGCCGTCGGTGCCGCGTTCGTCGAGGGTGATGTCCATGGTGTCGCTCCTGTCTCAACATGTTTATCTAATGCTGCTGATACGGTAGCACCATGACGACGGACCTGCGACGACTCGGCCGGATGGTGAAACAGGCGCAGTGGCGTGACCACCGTGCGGTCGACGCGGCCCTGCACGGTGTCGGGACGACCCTCGCCCAGTGGGACGCCCTCCGCGCGATCGCCACCCGCCCCGGGGCCTCGGCGCACGCGCTCGCACTCGTGACGTTCCAGAGCGACCAGGCGTTCGGGACCCTCACGACGCGCATGGCCGCGCGGGGCCTCGTCGAGCGCCATCCCGGGGTGGGCCGCCGGGTTCGGTACGAACTCACCGCCGAGGGTGAACGGCTCCTCGTAGCCGGACAGGAGGCCGCGGACCGGACGCTCGCGACGCTGTTCGCGCCCCTCGACGAGGCGGACCGGGCGGCATTGACGTCGATCCTCGGCCGGCTGCTCGGCGAGGACGACGACGGGGGCAGCGCCGACGGCGATGGTGGTGCCGACGGTGGTGCCCGCGTGGGCTCGGACACGCCGGAGGACGACCGGTAACAGACGCGGGCTCAGCCCACCTGGCGCCGGTGCGCGCGGGCCCGCCGGAGCGCCGTCCGCGCCTCGTCCGCGCGTTCCTCCGCGGCGTCGCGATCGTCCTCGAGCCGCTGCGTCTCCCGTTCGGCGTCGTCGAGGTCCCGGCGGACCGCGGCGAGTTCCTCCTCGAGGTCGTGCCGGCGCCCCTCGAGGTCACGACGGCGCTGGTCGGCGTCGTCGAGCGCGTCCTCGAGGCGCTCGAGGTCGTCGTCGGCGGCCCGGGCGGCGTCGCGCGCCGCCGCCTCGGCCGCCCGGGCCTCCTGGCGGACGTGGTCGTGGTCGTGGTCGTGGTCGTCGCTGTCGTCGCCCTGGGTCGGACGGGAGGACCGGGGCGCGTCCGCCGGATCGCCACCGGTCGCGCGGCGCGGACGGCCGGTGCCGCCGTGCGGACGGCGGGGCGGCGTGGGCTCGGGCTCCGGCTCCGCGTCGGGCTCCGGCTCGGGCTCCGGCTCCGGCTCGGCGTCCCTCCCGTCGATGTCGGGCACCGCCTCGGGCACCGCCACGGCGCCGTCGAGGTCGACCGGCTCGAACCCGACGGCCTCGAGCGCGCGGACGAGCATCCCGGACCGCACGGCAGCACCCGCACGGGGGTCCGCCATGGCCGCCTCGACCGTCGCCCCGACCTGCTCGAGCACGACGTCCGACGGCTCGTGCCCGGCGTCGCGCGCCAGATCGGCCCCGGCATCCGTGAGCGACGCCACGAGCGAGGCCCGCTCGCGCCGGAGCTGGCTGATCGCCCGCGGGTCGGCCTGCTCCTGCGCAGCGCGGAGCGCCGGTCCGAGGTCGACCGCGTCGTCGAGGGCGCCCTGCGCCGCGAGCAGGTCGACGACCCACGCGGCGGGCGAGGGCTTGCGGAGCGCCTTCACGCCGTCCGACAAGGCCCGGTCACGCTTCCGGAGGTCGCGTGCCCGCGCGGTCCGCTCGGCGACGAAGTCCTCGGGGCGTCGCCGGTACAGCTCGCGCGCGACGGCGGCGAGCTGCTCGGGGTCCATGCCGCCGAGTCTGCCCCACGCCGCGACCGCCGGCTCGCGCATCACCCGCCGGCTCGCGCCGCATCCACCGCTGCGGACGTCGCCGCCCTGCAAAGGTGCCCCCCGACCGGGTCGCGAGGCCGTGCGCGACCTGTCCGAGCGAATCGGATCCTGCGAACTCGTACAGGTAATTCGCCTGACCCCCGAACAGGTGACAGGGCGCTCCACGGACCCTCACATCCGCGCTCGGCAGTCAACAGGCGTGCCTGAGAATCAGCCGAATCCGGGGGTACGGAAAACCGTTACGTTTCTGGTCGCTCACGACCTTCAGGGAGGAACGAGCCCATGGACAACACGGACCCGACCATGAACGAGACCACGACGAGCGGAACGGACCGCTCGGCCCGACGCCGCGTGCGCTGGGCGCTCCCGGTGACGGTCGCCGCGGTGGCGTCGTCGGTGGCGCTGATGGCATGTGCGCTGCCCCAGGGCGGCACGACCGCCGACGCTGCGACCACCGCCTCCTCGAAGCCGAGTGCCACTGCCGCCCCCGCGGCGGCGTCGCCCGCGCCGACGACGGCCACCCCGGTAGTGCGGGCGGACGTTGCGTCGCCCGCCCCGCGCACCATCACCGCGACCACGGCCGCCGCGAGCGCGTCGGCGGTACCGGCGTCGGCAGTGACGGCCACGACCGCCGCAGCATCCGGGATCGTGCACGGCAAGGGCATCTCGCCCGGCGGCCTGTACGAGTCGGAGATCAACACGATGTCCGCCAGTGGAGCGCGCTCGGTGTTCCAGGACATGCGCTCCGCGGGCGTGCAGTGGGTCCGGCTCGACTACAACTACGCCGGCAACCCCACCGGGCACGGCGGCGCCTCCGACCAGACGATCACGCAGGCCCGGATGGCGGGTCTCAACGTCGAGGTCATCTTCGGTGACGGCACGGCATCCATGCCGGAATCCGCCGGGTACTCGGCGCAGAACGGCTGGATGACCTACTCCGTGCGGCGCCTCGCGGCCGGGGGCATCCACGACTTCGAGATCGGCAACGAGGTCAACCTCGGCTGGACGTGGGCGGGCGGCCACGCGAACCCCGCTGCCTACGCCGGTCTGCTGCGCACGGTGTACCCCATCATCCACCAGGCCGACCCGCAGGCCACCGTGCTCATGGCGGGCATGGCACCGTTCGGGCGGCAGGTCTCGGGGAGCGGCCCCCAGGGCAACGACTACAACCCCATCGACTTCATCCGCCAGATGTACTGGAACGGTGCGGCGGGCTGGTTCGACGCCGTCAACCTGCACCCGTACACCTACCCGGTGATGCCGATGACCGCAGACGGCGGCTACAACCTGCTGTCCGTCCTGCCGGACCTGCTCGCCGTCATGCGCCAGTACGGGGACGGTTCGAAGCCGATCTGGTGGACCGAGAGCGGCATGCCGACCGGCTCGGACGGCAACTACCCGGCGTTCTCCGTCGCACAGCAGCAGGAGACCATCAAGGAGCTGTACCAGATCGCCGCGCAGTACCCGCAGGTCGGGCCGGTGTTCCTCTACGGCTGGCAGGACGACGGCCAGGACGGCGACTTCGGGCTCTACACCTGGTCACACCAGCGCAAGGCGTCCTTCGACACCTTCGCCGGGATCGCCGCGCAGTAGCGACATCGCGCGACGTCCTCCGCGGGGTCACCAGTCGTGCACGGTGCCGTCCGCCAGGCGGTTGTACGGCAGGTACGCCTGCTCGTACGGGTACTTCCCCGCCTCGTCGACGTCGAGGTCCACCCCGATGCCCGGCTGGTCGCCCGGGTGGAGCAGACCGTCCTCGAACGTGAAGGACTGCTGGAACACGGCGTTCGTCCGAGCCCCGTGCTGCATGTACTCCTGGATCCCGAAGTTGTGGATCGCGAGGCCGAGGTGCATCTGGGCCGCCATCCCGACCGGTGAGATGTCGGTCGGCCCGTGGAACCCGGAGCGGATCTGGTACTGCGCGGCGTACTCGACGAGCTTCCGCAGGTGGCTGATCCCGCCGGTGTGGGTGACCGCGCTCCGGACGTAGTCGATGAGTTGCTCGCGGATGATCTGCTGGTAGTCCCAGAGCGAGTTGAACACCTCGCCGATCGCGAGCGGTGTCGTGGTGTGCTGGCGGACGAGCCGGAGGGCCTCGGGGTTCTCGGCGGGGGTGCAGTCCTCGAGCCAGAACAGGTCGTACGGCTCCAGGGACTTGCCGAGCTGCGCGGCCTGGATCGGGGTCATCCGGTGGTGGGCGTCGTGGAGCAGCGGCAGCTCGGGCCCGAACTCGTTCCGCACGGCCTCGAACACGGTGGGCACGTGGCGCAGGTACGACCGGGTGTCCCAGTCCTCCTGCGCCGGCAGGGCCCCGCGCTGCGCGGGCTCGTGGTCGTACCGGACGCCCTGGTCGCCGTCGAGCCGGGCGTTCGACGCGATGCCGTAGATGCTCTTGAGCCCGGGCACGCCGGTCTGCACGCGGATCGACCGGTAGCCCTGCTCCTGGTGTTCCCGGATCGAGTCGAACAGCTCCGGCAGGTCCTTGCCCGACGCGTGTCCGTACGCCATGAGCCCCTCACGCGAGGCGCCGCCGAGCAGCTGGTACAGGGGCATGCCGGCGGCCTTGGCCTTGATGTCCCAGAGCGCGATGTCGACCGCGGCGATGGCGGCCATCGTGACGGGACCGCGGCGCCAGTACGCCCCGCGGTACAGGAGCTGCCAGGTGTCCTCGATGCGCGAGGCGTCGCGGTCGATGAGCATCGGCACGACGTGGTCACGCAGGTACGACACGACGGCGAGCTCACGGCCGTTCAGTGTCGCGTCCCCGAGACCGGTGATGCCGTCCTCGGTCGTGAGCTTCAGGGTGGTGAAGTTCCGGTCCGGGCTCGTCACCACGACCTCGGCCTTCGTGATGCGCATCCCCCGCGCACCCCGGGTGGAGCTCGTGGAGGGGAGGTCGGTGGCGGTCATGCGGTCGCTCCTCGTGTCGGATCGACGGCCTCGTCGCCGTCGTCGGTGTCCATCATGGTCCTGATGCGGGTCGCCGCCGCGGTGATCGCGGCCACGACCGGGTCGGTGTCGAGGTCCGGGTCGAGCACCGCCAGCACGTCGTGCACGTCGGCGTCCGGGGCGGGGGCGCCGTCGTCCGACACGAGGTCGGCCTGCAGGGCGCAGTGCAGCCACCACGCCGCGACGACCGTCGCCGTGCCCGGTCCGACGCCGGCGTCCGGATCGCGCGCGAGTCGCCGTCGCAGGGGGTCGACGATCCGCACGGGGAGCTTGCGCGACCCGTCGCTCGCGATCTGTCGCAGCGTGTGACGGATCCGCGGGTTCGCCCACCGCTCGAGCATCGCCGCACGCGCGGCGGCGATCTCGTCGGCCGGGAGGCGCACCTCGGCTCCGGCCTCGTCCCACAGCTGGTCGACGCGGCCGCGGCAGCGCGGGTCGGCGATCGCCTCGGCCACCGTGGTGTGCCCGAGCAGGAGGCCGAGGTAGGCGAGCAGCGAGTGCGCGGCGTTGAGGAGCCACAGCTTCCGCTGCTCGTACGGCTCGACGTCGTCGACGATGCGGACCCCGGCACGCTCCCATGGCGGCCGGTCCCCCGCGAAGCGGTCGGCGAGGACCCACTCGGCGAACGGCTCGGTGACGACCGGCACGCGGTCGTCGGGCACCGCGCCGGGCAGCTCCTGGACGGCGGCGCGGTCCTCGTCGGTCGTGGCCGGGGTGATCCGGTCGACCATGGCGTCGGGGAACGTCACGTTCCGGTCGATCCAGGCGAGGAGGTCCGGGTCCGCCCCGACGGCCTCCCGCACGGCACCGGCGAGGACCCGGCCGTTCCCGGCGAGGTTGTCGAGGCTGATGAGCGTGAGGGGGCCGCCCTCCGCGGTCGCCCGCGCCCGGAGGCCGTCGACGAGCCGGTCCGCGACGCCGGACCCCGACCGGTAGCCGGCCTCGGTGACGGTGAGCGTGACGATCGCCGTCGTCGGGGACGCGAGGGCGGTCCTCCAGGCCGATGTGTCGGACCCGGGGTGCGCGGCGACGACGACGTCCATGGCGGTCGCGGTGTCGCCGTCGGCCGCGCGCTCGACGAGCGTGTACCGGCAGTCCTGCGCCGCGAGCGTGGTGGCGGCGTCGGGTGACCGCCCGGTGAAGCCGACGATGCCCCAGGCGCGTCCGTCGTCGTCGGTGCCGGCGCGTTGCGTGTACCAGGCGAGGTGGGCGCGGGCGAACGCACCGATCCCCAGGTGGACGATGCCCGGTCGGCGGTCGGGTGTGGTGCCGCCCGTCACGGGGTGTCCGTCGACACGAGCGAGCGGAGGAACGCGAGGTCGTCGGCCGTGCGGTCCACGAGGGGCAGCTCGGTCGAGAAGTCCTCGACCGTGACCCAGCCGTCGTACCCGACGGTCCGCAGGTCGGCGAGGTAGTCCGCGACGGACTCCTGCCCGGTTCGGAGCGTCGCCCACTCGTGCACCCACACCGTGCTGCCGTCCGCGCGTCGGTCGTCGGTCGGCACCCAGCGGACGTTCTTGACGTGCACGTGCGCCAGGTACGGGCCGAGCAGCTCGAAGGCGGCGAGGTGGTCCTCACGTCCCTCGATGACGAGGTTGCCGAGGTCGTGGATGACCCCGACGTGCGCGGGGTCGAGACCGTCGACGAGCCGGAGCGCCGCGGACGCCGACGCGGTGATCGTGCCGTGGTGGAGCTCGACGAGCGCCTGCACGCCGAGCTCCGCGGCCCGCGCGGCGATCCACTCGAGGTCGGCGCGCGTGCGGTCGAACAGCTGCGGGTACGGGGTGCCCGTCCGGGTGTGCGGCATCGTGACCCGGACGCGCTCGGCCCCGAGCTCCGCGGTGGCCCGGAGCATCCGCAGGACCGCGTCGTGGTCCGACGCCTGCTGGTACCCGCCGATGCCGGAGTACGCGAGCCCCGAGCCGGCGGTGACGCGCGCGATCTGCCCGAGCTGGTCCTCCAGGCCCGTGAACGGCCAGGTGGCACGGTTGCCGGCCCAGAACCCCGGTGCGCCCTGGGCGTCCGGTTGGTCCGTGACGCGCCACTCGACGCCGTCCCAGCCCTGCGCGGCGAGCATCGACACGGCCTGGTCGGGGCTCCACTCCGGCGTCGCCGCCGTGAACACCGAGAACCTCATGCGAGCACGCTCCCCGGGCCCGGGCCGACCATGGGTTCGACGTCGTCGTACCGGCCGCTCAGGACGTCGTCGACACGGACCGGCACGCCGAGCGTCGCCGACACGTACAGGGCCCGCACGGTCGCCAGGGACAGCAGGGCGGCCTCGACCGTCACCCCGGGCTCGCGCCCGTCGCGGATCGCGTCGACGAGGTCGTCGTACTGCCGAGCGTGGCCGTGGAGGAACGCATCCGGCTCCGACGGGCCGCCGACGACGTGCTCGGGCGGCACCACCTCGGCCCGCTGGTCCGTGGCACCCGCGACGGCCTGGGCGCCGCTCGTCGTCGACGCGGACACCAGGGCCGCGTCGTCGGGCGCCATGTGGAAGAAGGCGAGTCGGTCGTCGTCGACGATCGCCGAACCGCGCGTGCCGTGCACCTGGTACCGCGCGGACAGCCCCGGGTAGGCGGCCGTCGTGCAGTGGACGACGGCGAGGGCGCCACCGTCGAACAGGACCGTCGCGACCGCGGTGTCCTCGACCTCGATCCGCTCGTGGGCGAGTCGACCGGTACGCGCCGACACCTCGACCGGGCGCCCGAGCGTCCAGACGAGCAGGTCGACGGTGTGCACACCCTGGTTCATGACCGCGCCACCGCCGTCGAGCGCCCAGGTACCCCGCCAGTCGCCGGAGTCGTAGTAGCCCTGCGAGCGGTACCAGGCGACGCTCGCGACGCCGCTCGTGAGGGTGCCGAACCCGCCCGAGTGCGCGGCCCGGGCCACCGCGACCGAGGCCGGGTCGAACCGGTGCTGGCTCACGACGGACACGACGAGCCCCCGGTCGCGAGCGGGCGCGGCGAGCGCCGCGAGCTTCCGTGCCCGCGGGATCGTCGTGTCGAGCGGTTTCTCGATGAGGACGTGCTTGCCGGCCGCGATCGCCGCGGTCGCGAGGTCGACGTGCATCCCGGACGGCGAGCAGATCGCGACGATGTCGATCGCCACGGCGTCGACGGCCTCGCGGATGGTCGTCGCCGTCAGGGGTCGATGCACGCCGGTCGCGGTGATCTCGTCCGCCAGGGCCACGGCCGCCGCGGGGACGGCGTCGACGAGGGCGACGAGGTCGAGGTCCGGGTGCTGTGCGGCGACACGGGCGTGGTGCTGGCCGATGACGCCCGCGCCGACGACGGCGAGGCGGAGCGGTGGGGTCGCGTCGGTGGGGCTGGTGCTCATCGCAGGGTGACTCCGATCTGTCGCGTGAGGTCCCGGAACGCGCGGGCGGCACGACCGAACGCGGCCGGTCCGCTCGATCCGCCGAGCCGGGTGGCACTCGCCAGGTGGGGCTCGAGGGAGGCGTGGCCGTCGTACCCGGCGTCGCGGAGCGCCGCCAGGGTCTCGCGGAGCTCGCCGTCGCCCTCGCCCGCGGGGACGACCGTGCCGTCGGCGGCCAGGGCGTCCTTGACCTGGAGGTAGACGACGTACGGGGCGAGGAGGCCCCAGCCGTCGGTGAACGGGTGCACCCCGCACTGGACGTAGTTCGCGTTGTCCCAGGCCAGGCGGAGCGCGTCCGATCCGACGGACTCCACCACGTCGAGCACCCGCTCGGGGACGTCGCCGTAGATGTCCTTCTCGTTCTCGTGCAGCAGTCGGACGCCCTCGCGCTCGGCGACGTCGGCGAGGGCCCGCATCCGCGTGAGGACCGCGTCGCGGACGTCCTCGGGCGTCTGCTCGGGCGACCGGTAGAACGAGAAGACCCGGATGTCCCGGGTCCCGAGGGCGTGCGCGGCGGCGATCGCCCGCTCGAGCCGCGTGACCTCGTGCTCGACAGGCAGGCCGACGTCGACCTTGCCGATCGGGGAGGCGACGGCCGAGACGGACTGGCCCCGGTCCTCCAGGAGGCGGTGCAGGCCGGCGAGCTGGTCCTCGTCGAGGTCCACGACGTTGACGCCCCACGCGCTGCGGACCTCGATCGCGCTCGCGCCGAGGGCCTGGAGCACGGCGACCTGGACGACCGGGTCGTCGTCGATCTCGTCGCCGAACCCGGAGAGGGTCCAGGCGGGTGCCTCGGTCATGTCGTCCTCCACGCCTCATGCTGGACCGGTCGGGATGCGGCACCGCGGAGGGTCCGCACCGACCGGTGTCGATGCTGCCGCTGTGGCAACGCTGTGGCAACCCGTTGCCATCGCGTTGCCACGGGCCCTACGGTCGGTGGCACGACCGAGCGCGCGAGGAGGCCGCCACGTCCGAGATCCAGGAGCCCCGCCGCGTGACGATCCGGGACGTCGCGCGGGCGGCCGCGGTCGCGCCCTCCACGGTCTCGCGGGCACTGGCCCGGCCGGGTCGCGTCAACGCCGCGACGCGCACCCGCATCGAGGCCGCCGCGCGGGCCCTCGGGTACACGCCGCCGCGCAGCGACCGCGGCAGCCGGGATGTCGGGGCGGTCGCGGTCGTCGTGCCGGACGTGACGAACCCGTTCTTCTTCGACGTGATCCGCGGGGCACAGCACCGGCTCGCCGCGGCCGGCCGGACCCAGCTGCTCGTGGACACCGAGGAGTCCGCGGCGACCGAGGCAGCCACCCTCGGCGCGATCGCGTCGCGGGTGGACGGCGCGGTGCTCGCCGCCTCGCACCTGAGCGACGGCGAGATCGCACGGTTCGCGGGCCTCCTGCCGGTCGTCGTCCTGAACCGGCGCGTGCCGTCCGTGTCGAGCGTGCTCATCGACACGCCGGGCGGGGTCGGGCGGGCGCTCGAGCACCTCGTCTCGCTCGGACACCGGCACGTGCTGTACGTCGGCGGCCCCGAGACCTCGTGGTCGAACGAGCGACGGTGGCGGGCGCTCGTCGCCGCCGCCGCGCGGCTGCGCGTCCGGGTCGACACGGCTGGGCCGTTCGCGCCGGTCGTCGACTCCGGTGCGGCCGCCGCGGACGCCGCCGTCACCGCCGGGGTCACCGCGTGCATCGCGTTCAACGACCTCATCGCGATCGGGATGCTGCGCCGCCTGCGGGAGCGGTCGGTGCGCGTGCCCGTCGACATGAGCGTCGTCGGGTGCGACGACATCTTCGGCGCCGACTTCTGCGATCCGCCGCTCACCACCATGACGTCGCCCATCGAGCAGGCCGGACGCGTCGCCGTGACGATGCTGCTGCGGCGCATCGGCGGCGGTGTCCCGACCGACGCCGACGCCGCCCCCGTCGCGGAGCACCCGACGGACTCGGTCGCCCTGCCCACCCACCTGACCGTCCGCGGGTCGACCGGGCCCGCCCCCGGCACCGAACGGAGTCCCGCATGACGAGCACCGACGCCCCCGCCGACACCGGCCGACCGATGGTCCCGCACCCCGACCGGCTGTTCCCCGCCGACCCGACGACGCGGTCCGTCGCCCGCCGCCTGTACGACGAGGTCGCCGAGGCCCCGATCCTGTCACCGCACGGACACGTGCCCGCCGAGGTGCTCGCCGACGACGAACCGTTCCCCGACCCGGCCGCGCTGCTCGTCACCCCGGACCACTACGTGCTCCGCCTGCTCCACGCCAACGGGGTGCCGCTCGACGCGCTCGGGCGCGCGCCGGTCGACGGGACGGGTGTCGTGCCTCCCGGCCGTGCCGTCTGGCGGACGCTCGCCGAGCACTGGGACGACTTCCTGGCGACCCCGGTACGCGCGTGGTTCGAGACCGAGCTGCACGACGTGTTCGGGCTGACGGAGGAGCCGTCCGGCGCGAACGCCGACGCCCAGTACGACCGACTGGCCACGGCCCTCCGCGACCCCGGGATGCGCCCCCGCGCACTGTTCGACCGGTTCCGGATCGCGGTGCTCGCGACGACCGACGACCCGACGTCCGACCTCGCCGCGCACGCCCGACTGGCGGCCGACCCGGCCTTCTCCGGGCGGGTCATCCCGACGTTCCGCGCCGACGCCGTGTTCGACCCGTCGCGCCCGGACTGGAGGGACGTGGTCGCGCGGATCGGCGAGGCCGCCGGCATCGACACGGGGACGCACGCCGGGTTGCTCGAGGCGCTCCGGGCCCGCCGCCGGTACTTCGTCGAGCACGGTGCGACCGCGACCGACACGGGGGTCCTCGACGCCGGGTCCGCGCCGCTGTCCCCGGTGGACCGGGAGCGCATCCACGCCGCCGCACTCCGGGGGCCGACCGCGCTCACCCCGGACGACACCACCGCGTACCGCCACGACATGCTGTACCGCTGGGCCGAGATGTCGTGCGAGGACGGCCTGGTCATGCAGTTGCACGCGGGGGTGCACCGGAACCACCACCGGCCGTCGTTCGAGCGCTACGGGTCCGACGCCGGCCACGACCTGCCCGCGGTCGGCGGGTTCACGGCGCCGCTCCGCCCCCTGCTCGAGGCGTTCGGCACCGTGCCGGGGTTCCACCTCGTGCTGTTCACCGTCGACGAGACCGTGTTCTCGCGCGAGGTCGGGCCGCTCGCAGGCTTCTACCCGGCCGTGTACGCCGGTGCGCCGTGGTGGTTCCTCGACACCCCCGGGGCGATGCGGCGGTTCCGCGAGGCCGTGACGGACTCGGCGTCGTTCGCCAAGACCTCCGGGTTCATCGACGACACCCGGGCGTTCTGCTCGATCCCCGCGCGGCACGACACCGCCCGGCGCGTCGACGCGGCGTACCTGGCCGACCTCGTGGTGACGCACCGGATCTCCGAGGAGGCCGCGGTGCGGACGGCGCACCGGCTCGTGTCGGACATCCCGCGCGAGGTCTTCAAGCTCTGACCGGGCCATGCCGGCCGGCCGCCGCCCGCCGACCCCCTCTCGCCCGCCCCCGACCGTGAGATCGCGGTCGTTGCCGTTCTGAGGGGGGTCCGAACGGCAACGACTGCGATCTCACGGCCCCAGGTGGGGGGGGGGGCTGGTGCGGGGGCGGGGGCGGCTACTCGGCGATGACCCTCGGGTCCGTCTCGTCGATGTCGACCGGGACGGCCGGGGCCTGCTCCTGCCGGGACACCGCGCCGCGGCCGGTCAGGAACGTGCCGAGGAACCCGATCACGAGCGCGACGACCACGCCGAGGTTCGCGTACGCCCAGGCGCCCTGGGTCCCGCCGAGCCCGAACGGGCCGAGCAGGTACCCCTGCCAGGACAGCCAGCCCGCGGCGGTGTTCGTGACGAGCCCCCAGCCCACGGCCGTGGCCACGACGAGGATCGCGATGCTGTCCCAGCGGACGTCGCCGTACCGCCCGCGGCGCGTGAACAGCTCACGCTCGGCGTAGTCCCGCTTGCGGAGCACGAGGTCCGCGATGAAGATACCCGCCCAGGCCGCGATCGGCACGCCGAGGGTGATGAGGAAGCCCTGGAACACCGTGATGAAGCTCCCCGAGACGAACACGATGTAGATCGTGCCGAGCGTCATGATCACGCCGTCGACGCCGACCGCGACGGGCCGCGAGACCTTGAGCCCGGCGTTGAGCAGCGCGAGTCCGGACGAGTAGATGTCCATGATCGCGCCGGACACGATGCCGAGCACCGCGGTCACGACGAACGGCACGAGGAACCACGTCGGCAGGATCCCGGCGAGCGCCCCCACGGGGTCGGTCCCGATCGCGGACTCGAGGTGCTTCGAGGACCCCGACACGAGCAGGCCGAAGACGAGCAGGACGGCGGGGCCGAGCGACGAGCCGAACGTCGTCCAGAACACGACGCCGCCGCTCGAGGCGCTCCGGGGCAGGTAGCGGGAGTAGTCGGCGGCCGCGTTCACCCAGCCGAGCCCGAACCCGGTCATGACGAACAGGAGCGCGCCGATCACGGCCGGCCCGTTCCCGGACGGCATCGCCATGACCTTCCCGAGGTCGACGTGCCCCGCGGCGAACACGATGTAGAGCACGGTGAGGACGCCCGCGATGATCGTGATCCACCGCTGGAGGCGCATGATGAGCTCGAACCCGAGCGTGCCGCCGAGGACGATGAGGGCGATGACGACGACGAGGGCCGCCACCTTCGTCACGACACCGCCGCCCCAGCCGAGGCGGTCGAACACGGTCGCGGTCGCGAGCACGGCCACCGCGGCGAGCGAGGTCTCCCACCCGACCGTCAGGATCCAGGACACGACGGACGGGAGGCGGTTCCCCCGCACCCCGAACACGCTGCGGCTCAGGGTCATGGTCGGGGCTGACCCTCGTTTGCCGGCGAGCGCGCTGAGCCCGCAGAGCACGTACGACAGAACGACGCCGAGGACGACGACGACCGTCGCCTGCCAGAACGAGATCCCGAACCCGAGGACGTACGCGCCGTAGCTGACGCCGAGGACGCTCACGTTGCCCGCGAACCACGGCCAGAACAGGTCGCGCGGCTTGCCGCGCCGCTCGTGCTCGGCGATCTCGTTGATGCCGTTGCGCTCGACCGAGAGCGCGGATGCCGGGCTCGTGGTCGTGTCGTCGATGGTGCTCACGGTGCTCCTTCGGGGAGGGTGGTGCCGGAGGGGACGGGCGGAGAGGGGTGGGGCGGGGTGGCCGGCGGGACCGGACGGGTGGGGCGCGGTGCTGGGTGGAGAGGGAGGTGCGGAGGGTGTGGGGTCCGGCCCCGCACCTCCCGGCTGGTCAGGCGGTGGTCGGCTGGTGCCGGAACCGTGCCGCCCGGTGGCTGGCGGGGAGGTGCGGGCCGCGTCCCGAGAGCCGTTCGCGGAACGTGCCCGTGCGGGGCGTCTCGGGCAGCATGCCACGACGACGGAGTTCGGGCACGACGTCGGCGATGAACGACCGGTACGAACCCGGCGTGACGTAGGGCGTGTAGTTGAAGCCGTCGAGGTCGGTGTCGGTCACCAGGGCCTCGATCCGGTCGACGACCTCGGTCGGCGTGCCGGTCAGGACGAACTCACGCATGCCGTTCCGGATGAAGTCCGCGGTGGCCTCGCGCACGGACGTGCCCTTGTACCGCTCGACCTGGGTCCGGCCGCCCTCGGTGGTGACGTCCGAGAACGAGCCCTCGGGGTCGAGCGCGGCGAGGTCGATGCCGGTCATGCTCGCGTAGTAGACGCGTGCGGCGTCCGGGTCGACGTAGGAGAGGTACTCCTCGAGCTGGTCCTCCGCCTGCGCCGTGGACGGCGCGGTGATGACCGACAGACCGGAGACGGTGCGGATGTCGGTCCCGGCCCTCCCGGCCTGCTCGGCGCGGGTGCGGATGTCGGTGACCTGCGCGGCCAACGAGGGCGCGTCCTTGCCCTGCAGGAACACGAGCTCCGCGTTGCCCGCGGCGAAGGCCCGACCCGATGACGACGCGCCGGCCTGGAACAGCACGGGCGTGCGCTGCGGCCCGGGCTCGGTGTTGGCGTAGCCCTCGACGTCGAAGTACCGGCCGTGGTGCACCACCTTGTGCACCTTGCTCGCGTCCGCGTACCGACGTGCGCCCTTGTCGGCGAGGACGGCGTCGTCCTCCCACGAGCCCTCGAGGAGCGCGTAGCTCAGCTCGAGGTACTCCTGCGCGATCGCGTACCGCTCGTCGTGCGGCACGTAGCGGTCCTTGCCGAACAGCTCCGTGACGACCGCGCTCGACGTCGTGACGACGTTCCAGGCGATGCGGCCGCGGGTCAGGTGGTCGAGCGTGGCGAAGCGGCGTGCGTTCGCGAACGGCGGCTCGAAGCTCGTCGACGACGTTACGCCGAAGCACAGGCGTGGGGCGGCCGCGGCCATTGCGGGGACGAGGAGCATCGGGTCGTTCTTCGGGATCTCGACGCCCTGCTCGAAGGCCACGTCGGGCACGACGCCGTCGATCACCGGGTACCCGTACGAGTCGGCGAGGAACATGAAGTCGAACCCGCCGTCGTCGAGCATGCGGGCCAGGTCGGTCCAGTGCTCGAGCTCCTTGTAGCGCCACGTCGTGTTGTCGGGGTGCGCCCAGAGCCCCTGGCTCGTGAGGTTCACGCCGTTGATCTCGAACGCGCCGAGGAACAGTTCCTTCGTCATGCTCGCCCTCCTGTGAGCCATGCGGTGAGCTCACGGTCGAATCGGTCGCGGGTGTCCGCGGACATCCCGGTGGCCCGCGTGCCGGTGCGCGCGAGGTCGGCCAGGGCCTGGTCGTCGAACCCCCACGTCGTGCGGGCGATCGCGTACTGATCGGACACGGTGGCCCCGAACCAGAGCGGGTCGTCCGCGTTCAGGGTCACCGGGACCCCGCGCTCGACGAGGACCGGGGCGGGGTGCGACGCGAGGTCGGCGACGACGCCGAGCCGCACGTTCGACACCGGGCAGACGTCGCAGACGATCCCCTCGGCCGCCAGCCGATCGGTGACGCGGGCGTCCTCGACCGCTCGGAACCCGTGCGAGATCCGGGAGGCACCGAGCACGTCGAGCACGGCCGTCACGCGGTCCGGCCCGCCGGTCTGGCCCGCGTGGCTCACGACCGGGAGGCCCGCCGCCCGTGCGGCGCGCGCCGCACCGACGAACGGGGCCAGGTCGCCGTCCTCGTCGAAGCAGGCGGTGCCGAGCGCGGTGACGCCGCTGCCGGCGAACCGGGCGGCGAGCGCACCGAGCTCGTCGGCGAGGTCCGTGTCGGCGTCGGTGTTGAGCGTCAGGTCGGCACCGACCTCGACGGGCGTGCCCGCGGCGTCGGCGTCGGCGGCCGCCTCGGCGAAGGCCGCGAGGACGGTGCGGAGGACCTGCTCGTTCCCGCCGAGACGCTCGGCGTACAGCTGCGGCTCGACGGCGGGCTCGAGGTACCGGACGCCCTCGGCGGCCTCGGCGTGCACGAGTGCCCGGCAGAGTGCGGCGAGGTCCTCGTGCGTCGCGACGAGGGCCGGGACGGTGCCGTACGCATCGAAGAACGCCCAGACGTCGGCGAACCGCTCCGGCCGGTGGAACGGGAGGCCGCGTCGCGTCGCGAGGGCGCGGACCGCGTCGACCGGGTAGCTGCCGTCGAGGTGCGCGTGGAGGTGGGTCTTCGGCAGGGCGCGGAGCCGGTCGTCGGCGGTGGGGTGGACCGGCATCTGCACGTCCGGCAGCGTAGGGCGAGGGCACCACGGCTGTCGCATAGGATGCGCCACTGGGGCCATAAGCAGCGCTGATGTGCCCGCCGACACGGGGATCGGCGCGGTGCGGCGCCGCACTCGGGCCCGGATCCGTTACACGCCGGAAACGCGCGGAGCGCGCGAGCGAGGAGGACCACGCCGTGCCCGTCGACCTCGACCTCCGGCTCCTCCGTGCGTTCGTCGTGCTCGTCGCCGAGCAGGGGTTCACCGCCGCTGCCGCCGTGACCGGGGTGTCGCAGCCGGCCCTGAGTCAGGCCATCCGACGACTCGAGGACGTCCTCGGGGTCGAACTCGTCGACCGCCGGGGCCGGACGCCCGGGAGCGGTGTGCGGCTCACCCCGGCGGGGCACGCGTTCCACGCCGACGCCGTCGCCGTGCTGGCCGCCGCGGAGCGTGCGGTGGCCCGGGCTCGTCGGGTCGCCGCCCGGCCGCGCGTCGTCGTCGGGTTCGGCACGAGCGCGCCACGGGCCCTGACCGGTCTCGCCGTGCGCGAGGGCGAGGCCGCCGACGTCGAGGTCGTGCTCGAGCACGTCCCGTGGGGCAGCGAGCACCAGCGGCTCGCGGCGGGTGAGGTCGACGTGCTCGTGGCGCAGCTCTCCCCCGGGTTCGCGGAGGCCGACTGGGTCGCCACGGTCCTCGGCACGCGCGACCTCGTCGCCGTGTTCCGCGCCGACCACCCGCTCGCCGGACGCACGGCACTGGCGCTCGCGGACCTCGACGACGAGCCGATCGTCGACGCCGCCTCGGACCGGGACTTCTGGATCGCGGCGGCACGGCCGGACGGGCGGGCTCCCGTCGTCGTCGGACCCCCGGCGCGGACGGTCGAGGAGATGCTCGCGCAGGTGGCGGCCGGGCGGGGCATGGCGTTCACGAGCACGACGGTGGCCGAGAACGCCGGGGGTACGGGACTCGCGTTCGTGCCGATGGTGGGCCTCCCGGCGGTCAGCGTCGCCATGGTCCGCCGACGCGACGACGACCGCGCGCACGTCCTGGACCTGGTCGAGCGCGTCCGCCGGTCCTGGGCCGACCCGGCCGCCTGACCGGCGCTGTGGCTCCGGTGCCGGCCGCCTCGGGCCTCGCCAGCCCCCCCTCGGGCCTGGCCGGTGCCGGGGCCCTCGGGCCTCGCTGGCTCCAGCCGGCTCCGGCTGGCCGGTCAGCGGGTGACGAGGGCGCTGTCGATGCTCTGGATCACGGACTCGAGGGTCTGGTCGATCCGGACGACGAGCCCGGCCTCGTCGGCCTGCAACGGCTCGAGCGTCGCGAGCTGCGAGCCGAGCAGCGAGTCGGGCATGTACTCGTGGTGCCGGCGGCGCTGCCGTTCGGCGATGACGTCCTCGTCGCCGGTGAGGAACACGAAGAACAGGTCGGGGTTCGTCGAACGCAGGCGGTCCCGGTAGACCCGCTTCAGCGCGGAGTTCGCCATGACGCAGCGCTGCCCCTGGGCCTCGATCGCGGCGATGCGGGCCGCGCAGATGTCGAGCCACGGCCAGCGGTCCTCGTCGGTCAGGGGATGCCCGGACCGCATCTTCTCCTTGTTCGCCTGGGGGTGCAGGTCGTCGGCGTCGACGAACTGGGTGCCGTCCCAGTGGCGCGCGAGGGCGGAGCCGATGGTCGTCTTGCCCGAACCGGACACCCCCATGACGACGACGGGGCGATGACCGGTCACAGCGCGCCCTTGGCGTCGTCGCCGAGCGGCACCGGGCGGAGGACCCGGACCTCGAGCGGACTCGCGAGCAACGGCTGCACGCGCTGCGTGAAGGCGGTGAACTCGGGCGCGGCGCCGTGCTGCTCGAGGGCCTGCTGGTCGCTCCACTGCTCGATGAGCACGAGGACGCCTTCGCCGGCCTCGTGCAGCGCGTAGCGGAGGTTGCCCTCGTCCTGCTGCGCGACCGGCACGTACTCCTGCACGGCGGCGGTCAGGTCCGCGACGGACTCGGGCTTCGGACGGAAGGTCGCGACGACGACGATCGGATCGGTCATGGGCCCACAGTACGAACCGCTGCGTGCGCCGCTCCCAGGGCGTCCGGAGGCTCGCGCTCGCGGCGGCGAGAGGTAATGGGCTCGGCCGTGGCGGGGCGCGGCGCGAGCGCGAGCGCGAGCGCGAGTGTGCAGGACATGCCGCTCACGTCACGAGCTGAGCGGCGCGTTGTGCGATCTCGCGAGCAGTGAGCGGCGCGTTGTGCGATCTCGCGAGCAGCGGTCGGCCGGGCGTGCCTACAGGATGACGCGCTCGGCGGCGAGGTCGGCGCTGAGCCGGTCGAGCGCCGGCCCACGGCCGAGCAGCCGCAGCGACCCGAGCGCGCGGCGCACCGCGAACGTCGCGACCGCGGGCGTGCCGTCCGGACGGTGGAAGTGGATGGCGATGACCGCGCGGTGGGGGGACGAGGAGCCGTCGGGGAGGTCCTCGACACCGACGTGCACGACCCGCGTCCACCGGACCACGAGCACCCGCAGGGCCTGCCGCCCGTCGAGTTGCCACAGGGACGCCTCGGTCGCGCCGAACCCCCAGACGACGTGGCGCCCGAGGGCGACCTCGGGATGCGCGCGCCCGACGAGGTCGCGGAGTTCGCTCGTCGGCACCGCCGGCACGAGCCGCACGGTCGGGTCGATGCTGCGGATCGCCCGTCCGAGCGACACGTCGGTCGTCCGGACGCGCTTCGACCATGACATGCCGACGCCGAGCGCCACGATGAGCACCCCCACGAGCGTCGCGAGGAACTGCACGACCCCGAGCACACGGAGGTCCGCGGCGGGATCCGTGCTCACCACCGTCACCCGCACGACGAGCAGCGCCACCCACAGCACGACGACGCCCCACCGCACGATCGCCCAGCGGTCGACGCCGCGCGCGATGCGGCGGTCCGGGCCGAGGTGGGTGGTCACCGTCCGATCCTCGCACGCAGCGGTCCCCGGCGAAGCGCCGAGTTCGGGGGGTCCGGCGACCCGGGGAACCGCCAGAGGACCCGCCTACGATCGCCCCGTGAGCACCGAGGACCCGGACCAGCGCGACGCCGCTCGACACCACCGCCCGGCGCCCGGTGCCGACCGCCGCGCGCCCGGTGCGGATCGCCCGGCAACCGGTGCCGACCGCCCCGCGCCCGGTGCCGACCGCCGCGCGCCCGGTACTGCCATCGCGGCGCCCCTTGCCGCGGAACCCGTCGACCGCCCGCTGCACCTGCCCGACCGCACACGGACGATCGCCGCCGCGGCCGTGGGGCTCGTGGCCGGGATCGTGTTCCTCGCCGTCGCCGAGATCGTCGCGCTCCTGCTCAACGGTGCTGGCAGTCCGCTCGTCGCGGTCGGCTCGGCCGCGATCGACCTCGCGCCGCGGTGGGTGAAGGACCTCATGGTGACGCTGTTCGGCACGGGCGACAAGGCGGCGTTGTTCGTCCTCATGGCAGTGCTCCTCGCCCTGATCACCGCGGCGGCGGGCGTCCTCGAGCGCCGTCGTCCGCCGTTCGGCACCGTCGTGTTCGCCATCGGCGGGGTGATCGCCCTCGTCGCGGTGATGACCCGTTCCGGCAGCGGGAGCCTCGACGGTGCACCCTCGGTCGTCGGGGTCCTCGCGGCGGTCGTCACGCTCCGCCTGGGCATGCAGCGGTTCCGGCGGTGGGACGCCGCCGCCGAGCAGCACGCGACCCCGACCGCAGCGAGCACGATGACGGGCTCCCCCGCGGTGCAACGCCGGGCGTTCCTCGGGTGGACGCTGACCCTCGGCGTCACCGCGCTCGTCGTCGGGGCCGGCGCGCGCGTCGTCGACGCGGCGAGCTCCGCCGCAGCGGCCGTCAAGCGCGCCGTCCACCTGCCGACACCGGCCGTGCACGAGCGCGTGGTCCCGGCCGGCGCGAGTCTCGGCGTGCACGGGATCACGCCGTACGTCACCCCGAGCGCCGAGTTCTACCGGATCGACACCGCGCTGCGCGTGCCGTCGGTCGATCCCGACACCTGGAAGCTCCGGATCACCGGCATGGTCGACCACGACGTCGAGATCTCGTTCGCCGACCTGCTCGCCCGGCCGCTCGAAGAGCACATGGCCACCATGAGCTGCGTCTCGAACGAGGTCGGCGGCGACCTCATCGGCAACGCGCTCTGGCTCGGGTACCCGATCCGGCACCTGCTCGCCGAGGCCGGCCCGCACGCATCGGCGGACATGGTGCTCTCGCGGAGCGTCGACGGGTTCACCGCGGGCACACCCCTCGACGTCCTGCAGGACGCCGGCACGGACGCGATCCTGGCGGTCGGCATGAACGGCGAGCCGCTGCCCGCCGAGCACGGGTTCCCGGTCCGCATGGTCGTCCCCGGCCTGTACGGCTACGTGTCCGCCACGAAGTGGGTGACCGAGCTCACCGTCACGCGGTTCGCCGACGCCGAGGGCTACTGGACACCCCGCGGGTGGAGCGCCCAGGGGCCGGTCAAGCTCGAGTCGCGGATCGACACGCCACGGTCTGGAGGCACGGTGCGCGCGGGCGAGCGGGTCGCCGTCGCCGGGGTGGCGTGGCAGCCGCACACCGGCGTGCGGGGCGTGCAGGTCCGCGTCGACGACGGAGCATGGCGCGACGCCGAGCTCGCGGACTCGGTGTCCGCGGACACCTGGCGGCAGTGGGTGCTCCGCGACTGGACGCCGACGCACGGGCCGCACACCCTGACGGTCCGGGCGATCAGCGCGGACGGCACGGTGCAGACGAGCGTCGAGCGGGCGCCGGCACCGAACGGGGCGAGCGGCTGGCACTCGGTGGGCGTCACCGCGAGCTGAGGTCGCCGCCGCCCGTCATCGCGAGGAACCGCGCCATGGTCTCGCGGACGACCGCGACCAACGCGCGATCACCGTCCTCGTCGAGCCAGCGGTCGAGCGACACCCACCACACGGCGCCGCTGACCTCGGCGGCGAGCGTGGCGGACAGGTCGTCCTCGCCGCGCTCGACGAACCCGGCACGGACGGCCCGGGCGAGCGCCGCATGCTTCGTCAGCTCGCGTTCGCGCAGGCGCTCGTCGCTCCGGACCACCGCACGGTGGGTGAGCAGGTACTCGCGCAGGGGTTGGAACCGGGTCTCGGCCAGGGTCTCCAGCCCCGCTGCGATGAGGGCGATCGGCGCGAGGTCCGGCGGCGCCTGGGCGAGCAGCTCGGCCACCACCGCGGGGAACTGGTCCTCGAACCCGAACAGGACCTCGCGCTTGTCGGCGAAGTGCCGGAAGAACGTCCGGGTGGTGAGGCCGGCGCGCGCGGTGATCTGCGGGACGGTGGTCGCGGCGAACCCCTGCTCACGGAACAGCTCGAGCGCGGCCTGCTCGAGGCGCGCTCGTGCATCCGGATCCCATCGAGCCACCCGTCGATCCTACTCACGACACGTCGTGTCATCACGTGTATCGTGACGACACGACGTGTCATCGAGGCACGCGGGACGGGCGGAGCACGACATGCACGACGAGGTCATGGTCCTCGGGGCCACCGGGCGCACCGGACGGGCGATCGCGGCGGAGCTCCACGCCCGCGGTGTCCCCGTGGTGCTCGCAGCGCGGGACCGAGCGCGGCTCGAGGAGGTCCGGGACGCCGTGTCCGCCGTCGCCTCCGAGCGGCCGGGCTCGGCCGCGCGCAGTCCCCGGATGGTCGTCGGCGGGTTCAGCGACCTCCTCGCGGCGATCGGACGGGAACGACCCGGGGTCGTCGTCAACACCGTGGGCCCCTTCACGCGGACCGCGCTCCCGGTCGTCCGGGCGCTCCCACACGGCACGCACTACCTCGACCTGTCGAACGAGTACGCCGCGGTCGACGACGTCCTGCGGCAGGACCGTCGCGCGGCAGCCGCGGGACAGGTCCTCGTGCCCGGCGCCGGGTTCGGGGTGGTCGCGGTCGAGAGCGTCGTCGTGCGCCTGTGCGACGGCGAGCCCCGGCCGCGGCGCGTCCGGGTCGACGCGATCGCCTCGGTGGCGACCGAAGCCGGGACCCTCGGCAGCGCCCTGGCGGAGTCCATCGCCGACGTCGCGGCCTTCGGCGGAGCGCAGGTCCAGGACGGTCGACTCGTCCGCACGCGACGGGTCGTCACGGACTACCGGACCATCACGACGCCGGACGGGGACCGGGTCGGCGCCGGCAGCGGCGCGAGCGGTGAACTGCTCGCGGCCTGGCTCGCGAGCGACGCGGACGACGTGGTCGCGGCCTCGGCCCTCGCCCCCGCGAACCCCGCGGTGCGCGCCGTCCTCCCGCTCGCGACCGCCCTGTTCCGGATCGCCCCCGTGCGGCGCTTCGTCGTCGGGCGCCTGTCCGCGATCCGCTTCGAGGACCGACCTCGCCCTCGGGCGTCGTCGTGGGGCCACGCACGGGTCGAGTGGCCGGACGGCCGCGTGCGCGAGGGCTGGCTGCGGCTCGGTGACGCGTCGGTGTTCACGACCGCAGCCGCCGTCGAGGTCGCGACACGGCTCCTCCAGGGCGAGGGCCGACCGGGCGCGGGCACCCCCGGCGTGGTGTTCGGCGCCGACCTGGCGGTCGCCGCTGGCGGCGTCGTCGTCGACGCCCCTGCCTGAGCGGGGTGTCGACGACACCGGCCGCCAGGGTCAGAGCACCGCCACGGTCATCCCCGGCACCGCGGCGGGTCCGTCGAGTCCGGTGAGCGTGGCGGGCAGCTCCTCGAACCCGATGGTCCGGCCGACCGTGGTGTCCGGCCGCAGATGCCCCGACACGATCGCGGCGAGCATGGCCGCGTACTCCGAGACGGCGATCCCGTGGCTCCCGAGCAGCTCGAGCTCCTGGGCGATGACGCGGCCCATCGCGACGGCGGGCTCGGCCTCGGCGCCGAGCAGCAGCCCGACCTGGACGTGGCGCCCCCGTGGGCGGAGGCTCTCGATCGCCGCGTTCGACGTGCTCCGGCTGCCGAACGCGTCGAAGGAAACGTGGACCCCGCCCCCGGCGAGCGCGCGCACCCGCTCGACGGCGTCGGGTCCGCTCGGCACGGTCACGGCGCCGAGCGCCTGGGCCCGTTCGAGCGCCGCGGGAGCGACGTCGACCGCGATCACCTGGGCCCCCGCCGCGAGCGCGACGACGATCGTGGACAGCCCGACCCCGCCGCAGCCGTACACGGCGACCCACTCCCCCGTCTGGACCCGCCCGCGCGCGTGGACGGCGTGGTAGGCCGTGCCGAACCGGCAACCGAGCCCCGCGGCCTCGACGAACCCGATCGCGTCGGGCAGCGGCACGAGGTTGAGGTCGGCGTGCGGCACCACGACCTGCTCGGCGAACGACCCGGGCAGCGTGAACCCCGGCTGCTCCTGACGCGTGCACACCTGCGTCGCCCCGGCGCGGCACTCGTCGCACGTGCCACAGGCGAACACGAACGGCGCCGTCACCCGGTCACCGACGCGGTGCTCGTGGACGTCCGGACCGACCTGGGCCACGACGCCCGCGAACTCGTGCCCGGGGACGTGCGGCAGGTGCACCGAGTCGTCGTGTCCGCGCCATGCGTGCCAGTCGCTGCGGCACACGCCCGTCGCCGCCACCCGGACGACCACGCCGTCGGGCGGACAGGCGGGGGCGTCGACCTCGACGACGGAGGGCTGGGCACCGAAGGCGTCGTACCGGACTGCGCGCATGCGCCAATCCTCGCAGCCCCGACGGGCGGCGTGCCCCGTTGCGCGAGATCGCAGTCGTCGTCGCTCTGGAGACCCGCAGAACGGCGACGACTGCGATCTCGCGGAGGGGTGCGGCGTGTACACAGGGGAGCAGGACGACGACGTCAGGAGACGACCGCATGGAGTACACCCACCTCGGACCGACCGGCCTGCGGGTCAGCCGCATCACGCTCGGTTGCATGAGCTTCGGCAACGGCAACGAGCAGCAGACCTGGACGCTCGACGCCGCCGCGGCGGAGCCGATCTTCCGGAGGGCGGTGGAGCTCGGCATCGACTTCTGGGACACCGCGAACGTCTACGGGCGCGGCAGTTCGGAAGAGGTCACCGGCGCGGCGATCCGCGAGTACACCCGCCGCGAGGACGTCGTCCTGGCCACGAAGGTGTTCGGTGAGATGGGCCCGGGCCCCGGCGAGTCCGGACTGAGCCGTCGGGCGATCCTGGAGCAGGTCGACAAGTCCCTGCAGCGACTCGGCACCGACTGGATCGACCTGTACCAGATCCACCGGTTCGACCCGGACACCCCCGTCGAGGAGACGATGGAGGCCCTGCACGACGTCATCCAGGCGGGCAAGGTGCGCTACATCGGTGCGTCGAGCATGTGGGCGTGGCAGTTCGCCAAGCTGCAGGCCGCAGCGGACCTCGGTGGGTGGACGCGATTCGTGTCCATGCAGAACCAGTACAGCCTCGTGCAGCGCGAGGAGGAGCGAGAGATGTTCGGGCTCCTCGCGGACCAGGGCGTCGGGTCGATCCCGTGGGGTCCCCTGCAGGCCGGCAAGCTGGCACGCCCGTGGAGCGAGCAGAACACCGCCCGCGCCGGTGACGAGCCGGAACGCGACCCGAAGGGGAACCCCGTCCGACTCGACTCGGACGAGGGCATCGTCGACGCGGTGGCGCGGATCGCCGACGAGCGCGGGGTCAGCATGGCGCAGGTCGCGCTCGCGTGGGTGCTGCGCAACCCGGTCGTGGACGCGCCCATCGTCGGCGCCACCAAGGTGCACCACATCGAGGACGCCGCGGCTGCCCTCGACGTCCACCTAACCGACGACGAGGCAGCGGCGCTCGAGGAGCACTACGTGGGCCGGCAGCCGACGTTCTTCTGACCCGGGCCCATCCCGCGAGATCGCAGTCGTTGCCGCTCAGGCCACCCTGAGAACGGCATCCACTGCGATCTCGCGGGGGTGGGGTCAGGCGGGGCGGACGGCGACGACGACCGTGGCGTCACGGTCCTCGTCTCGAGCGATCCGCGCCTCCAGGCCGGCGGCCGTGAAGAGCGCGGCGGATGCGTCTGCCTGTTCTGCGCTCACCTCGATGACGACGGCGCCGCCGGGGCGGAGCCACTCGCCGACGCCCGCGGCGATCCGCCGGTGCACGTCCAGCCCGTCGGCACCGCCGTCGAGCGCGACGCGGCGCTCGTGCTCACGCGCCTCCGGTGGCATCAGCGCGATGGCGTCCGTCGGCACGTAGGGCGCGTTCACCGCCACGACCGTGACAGCGCCACGGAGGCGGTCCGGCAGCGGCTCGAACAGGTCGCCGACGACGGCCACGGCACGGCCGGCCAGGTTCTCGGCCGCGACCTCGACCGCGTCCGGGTCGATGTCCACCGCGACGAGGTCCAGCAGCCCCACCGTCACGATCAGGCCGACGCTGATCGCGCCGACGCCGCAGCACAGGTCCACGACGCTGTCGCCGACCTGGAGGAACGGGGCGGCCTCCTCGACGACGAGCTCGGTCCGCCGACGGGGCACGAACACGCCGGGCACCACCCGGACCCGGTGCCCGCAGAACGACGCCCACCCGACGACGACCTCGAGCGGTTCGCCCGCGAGGCGCCGTTGCAGCAGGCTCCGCAGCCGGACCGCGTCGCCGTCCGCCTCGTCGAGGATGACGGCGGCCTCGTCCTCGGCGAACACGCTGCCGGCCGCGCGGAGTCGGGCGGTCAGGGCGCGGAGCGCGGCCGGGTCGTGGTCGGGCATGCGCCGCTACGCTGCGCCGTCGAACATCGAGGTCACGGAGCCGTCGTCGAAGACCTCGTGGATGGCGCGGGCGATGAGCGGCGCGATCGGCAGGATCGTCAGGCGGTCCCAGCGCTTGTCGGGCGCGAGCGGGAGGGTGTCGGTGACGACGACCTGGTCGATGAACTCGCTCTGCAGCAGCTCGGTCGCCGGGTCGGAGAACACCGCGTGCGTGGCCGCGACCACGACGCCGACCGCCCCGTTCGCCTTGAGGGCCTCGGCCGCCTTGGCGATCGTCCGGCCGGTGTCGATGAGGTCGTCGACGAGCAGGCACCAGCGGCCCGAGACGTCGCCGACGATCTCGTGGACTGTGACCTGGTTCGGCACGAGCGGGTCGCGGCGCTTGTGGATGATCGCGAGGGGCGCGCCGAGCTTCTCGCTCCAGATGTCGGCGACGCGGACGCGGCCCATGTCGGGCGACACGACCGTGAGCGTCGAGGGGTCGAGCAGCTGCCGGAAGTGCTCGAGCAGCACGGGCATCGCGAACAGGTGGTCGACCGGGCCGTCGAAGAACCCCTGGATCTGCGGTGCGTGCAGGTCGACGCTCATGATCCGGTGGGCGCCGGCGGCCTTGAACAGGTCGGCGACGAGGCGGGCCGAGATCGGCTCACGCCCGCGACCCTTCTTGTCCTGACGGGCGTAGGGGTAGAACGGCGCGACGACCGTGATCCGCTTGGCCGACGCGCGCTTGAGGGCGTCCACGATGATGAGCTGCTCCATGAGCCACTCGTTGATCGGCGCGGTGTGGGACTGGATGACGAAGGCGTCGCAGCCGCGGACCGACTCGTCGAACCGCGCGTAGAGCTCGCCGTTCGCGAAGGTCCGGGCGTCCGTCGGGACGAGGTCGAGCCCGAGCTCGTCCGCGATCGACTCGGCGAGCTCCGGATGCGCTCGGCCCGACACCAGCACGAGTCGCTTCTGGCCGGTCATCTTGATTCCGGACACCTGTGTGCTCACTCCTCGACCCGCGGGGTCGCGCTCTGGGGGGATGGGGCGGACGCGCGTCGTGCCCCCGCGGCCGCAGCGGCCTCGGCAGCAGGGGTTCCGGGCCGATGTTCCTCGACCCAGCCCTCGGTGATGCGCTGCGGGGCGTAGCTGATGGCGAGCGAGCCGGCGGGGACGTCCTTGCGGACCGTCGTTCCCGCTCCCGTGTACGCCCCGTCCCCAATCCTAACCGGGGCGACGAAGACGTTGTGCGAGCCGGTGCGGACGTGGGAGCCCACCTCGGTGCGGTGCTTGTGCACGCCGTCGTAGTTCGCGGTGATCGTGTTCGCGCCGATGTTCGAGCCCTCGCCCACCTCGGCGTCCCCGATGTACGACAGGTGCGGCACCTTGCTGCCGCGGCCGATGCGGGCGTTCTTCGTCTCGACGAAGGTGCCGATCTTGCCGTCGTCGCCGAGGTACGTCCCGGCCCGGAGGTACGCGAACGGCCCGACGGTCGCCCCCGCACCGACGACCGCGAGCGTCGCATCGGTCCGGACGACGGTCGCCCCGGGCCCGACCTCGGTGTCGCGGAGCGTCGTGTCCGGCCCGACGACCGCGCCGGCCGCGATCGCCGTGGCCCCCTCGAGCTGCGTGCCCGGCAGGATCTCGGCGTCGGGCTCGATCGTGACGTCGAGGTCGATCCACGTGGTCGCCGGGTCCTTGATCGTGACGCCGGCGAGCTGGTGCGCGCGGACGATCCGGGCGTTGAGCTCGCGCCCCGCGTCGGCGAGCTGGGCGCGGTCGTTCACGCCGGCGACCAGCCACGGGTCGGACAGGGTGAGGACGTCGATGCGACCACCCCGGGCGGCGATGAGGGCGGGCGCGTCGGTGATGTACTTCTCGCCCTGCGCGTTGTCGGTGCCGATCGACGGCAGGACGGCGCGGAGCTGCGCGACGTCGAACGCGTAGATGCCCGCGTTCGCCTCGGTGATCATGCGCTGCTCGTCGGTGGCGTCCTTGTGCTCGACGACCCCCGTGAACGCACCCCGCTCGTCGCGGAGGATCCGTCCGAGTCCCGTCGGGTCGGGCGCGATCGCGCTGACGAAGGTCACGGCGTCGCCCGCGGTGGTGTGCTGCTGCACGAGGGCCCGGACGCTCGCCGCGTCGAGCAGCGGCACGTCCGCACTGAGCACGACGACGACGCCGTCGAAGTCGGCCGGGAGCGCGGCGACCGCCACCTCGACGGCACGGCCGGTGCCGGGGACGTCGTCCTGGTCGACGACGAGGGCGTCCGGCATGCGCTCGGTCACCTCGGCCGCGACGCGCTCGCGCTCGTGCCGGACGACGACCGCCACGTGCGCCGGTGCGAGGGACTCCGCGGTGCGGAGCACGTGGGCGATGAGCGGGAGTCCGGCGAGCCGGTGGAGCACCTTGGGGGTCGCGGACTTCATGCGGGTGCCCTGCCCGGCGGCGAGGACGACCACGGCGATCGGCTGGTCGGTCATGCTCCCATCCTGGCCCGGTTCGCGGCCGGGAGGGACGACACACGGGCCCGGCGTCGGGTCCGGTGCCGCGCCTCCCGGCCGACACGCCGTCGGTCAACCGACGAGCGTCAGCTCCACCTTGGTCCAGCCGTCCTCGCGCCGGTCGAACGCCTCGTACGCCGCGATCGCGTCCGTGATGGCCTCATGCTGGGTGATCAGGGTCGTCGGGTCGAACTGCCCGCTCGCGACGAGGTCGATGAGCGGCGGCGTGACGGAGTGGTGATCGCAGTTCCCCGCACGGATCGTGAGGTTCTTGTTCATGGCCTCGCCGATCGGGTAGGCGTCGACGGTCGGCGAGTACACGCCGATGATCCCGATGCGGCCGTACTTCGCGACGACCTGCACCGCCCAGCGCGCGACCTGCGAGGGTCCGTCGCCCGGCTTCCACTGGTCGCCCCGAGGCTGCGCGTCGGGAGCGATCGAGGCGACCTCGGCGTCGAACTGCTCGGCCTCGTCGGCGGAGACCGCGGCGGGTCCCTGCTTCGGGCGCTCGGCGTCGACCCCGACCGCGTCGATGACGCAGTCCGCGCCGATCCCGTTCGTCAGGTCCATGACCGCCTGGACGGGGTCCTCGCGGTTGAAGTCGACGACCTCGGCGTGCTGCGCCAGGGCCTGGGCCAGCCGGGTCTCCTGGCCGTCCACGACGATCACGCGACCCGCGCCTTGCTTGAACGCCGAGGCGATCGCGAACTGGCCGACGATGCCCGCTCCGAACACGACGACCACGTCACCACGGCTGACACCGGCCAGCTCGGCGCCGAACCACCCGGTCGGGAAGATGTCGGACAGCAGGATCGCCTGCTCGTCGCTCACGTTCTCGGGCAACCCGTGCATGGTGTTCTGCGCCCAGGGGACGCGCACGTACTCGGCCTGGAGTCCGTCCACGGGACCGGTCGACACCGGGCCACCGAAGAAACTCGTGCCGGCCTGCGGACCGTTCGGATTCGCCACGTCGCACTGCGCCGTCTTGCCCATCCGGCAGTACCGACAGGCGCCGCACGAGATCGTGGAGTTGATGACGACGCGGTCGCCTGCACTGAATCCGCGGACGGCGTCGCCGACCTGCGTGACGACGCCCACGGCCTCGTGACCGAGGATCGTGCCCTCCTGCATCGGGGCCATCGTCCCGCGGACGAAGTGCAGGTCGGTGCCGCAGATCGCGCTCCGGGTGACGCGGACGATCGCGTCGTGCGGGTCCTGGATCGTCGGCTCGGGGACCTCGTCGAGTCGGATGTCGCCGATGCCGTGCCAGACGACTGCCTTCATGAGCGTGCTCCTCACGTCCTGCCGCGCCTCGCGCACGAGCGTCGCGGATCCCCGGATCTCGGGGCGCGCTGGACGGTACGCGGATGCCGGTGCGAGCCCGGGGGACGGCACTGCCAGGGTCGGCGGTCCGACCGGGAGGCACGGCGCACGTCGGCGACGTCGGACGCGGTGCCGGGCCTCCCGGACCCGCTGCCGGGCCTCCCGGACCCGGTCCTGGCCGCGCGGGCCGCGCCGCCGCCTCAGGCCTCGACGCCGACGCCCCATCCGGCCTCGGCGAGCGCCACCCCGGCGTCCTCGTACGACGAGTAGGGGACGTGCGCGTCGCCGATGATGCGGTAGTCGGTCAGCCCGGGGCCGGCCCAGTACACGGCCCCGTCCGCTCCCGCGTGGCGGAGGGCGGCGCGGATCGCGGTGGGCGGATCGGCGATCTCGAGGATGGTCGTGTCGGTTCCCGCCCCGCGCGCGCCGGCGAGGATCGCCGCGCGGATGGCGTCCGGGTCCTCGTGCCGGGGGTGGTGGTCCGCGACGATGACGACGTCGGCGTGCCGGGCCCCGACCTCGCCCATGCCCGCGCGCTTGGTCGGGTCCTTGTCCCCGTCCGCGCCGACCACCATGACGAGCGGCCCGACCGTGAACGCCCGCATGGCGATCAGGCTCTTCTCGAACGCGTCGGGAGTGTGCGCGAAGTCGACGAAGACCCGTGGCCCGGTGGCCGCGGACGCGTCCGCCATGCGCCCGGGGACGTCGACGTCGAGCCGAGCGCCGACCGCGCGCACGAGGTCCGGGAACGGCACGCCCGAGGCGGCGAGCATGACGATCGCGAGTCCCGTGTTCGCCGCCATGTGCACGCCGAGCAGGGGCACCTCGGTGGTGACGGTCGCTCCCCCGGGGCCGTCGAGCCGGAACCGCGTGGCGTCCGGGCGCTGCTCGAGGACGGTGACGTGCCAGTCGGCGGCCGTGTCCGGGCGCGAGGTGATCGTCGTCAGGGGGACCTCGGCGGACGCCGCGATGCGCACACCGGCGGCCGAGTCGAGCGACACGACCGCGCGCCGCGATCGGTCGGGGCGGAACAGGAGCGCCTTGGCCGCCAGGTACGCGTCGAGGTCGGCGTACTCGTCCAGGTGGTCGTGGCTGAGGTTCGTGAACCCGGCGACGTCGACGACCACCCCGTCCACCCGGTGCCGGGACAGGGCCTGCGCGCTGATCTCGAGGGCGACGCCGTCGGCACCGTGTTCCAGGGCCGCGGCGAGGAACCCGTGGAGCTCGCTCGCCTCGGGGGTCGTCAGCCGGCTCGCGATGACCCGGTCGCCCACGTGGCGCTCGGCGGTGGAGGTCAGCGCGGTCCGCCACCCGAGTCGGCGCATGACCGCGTCGAGCAGGTACACGCTCGACGTCTTGCCGTTCGTGCCGGTGACGCCGAACAGCGTCGCGGACGGCGCGGACGTCCCGAACACGACCGCCGCCGTCCGACCGAGCACGGCGCGGGGTGACGGCACGACGAGGACCGGCACGGTCGACGCCGCGAGCGCCTCGGCACCCGCCGCGTCGGTGAGGACCGCGACGGCCCCCGCCGACAACGCGGCCGGGACGAACCGGACGCCGTGCGTGTGGGCACCGGGCATCGCGACGAACAGGTCCCCGGGGCGGACCTCGCCGTCCTCGACGGCGACGCCGGTCACGCGCAGGTCGTCGGGGACGGCGGTCGGCGTGGTCGCGCCGACGACCTCGGCGAGGGCACGGAGCGCGGTGCCCGTCGGGTTGCGGGGCCGGAACGCATCGGACACCGGTCGACTCCTCGTCGTCGTGGCTCAGGACAGCGCGACGCTACGCCGGAGAGGTGCGGGTCGGGGTACGTGCCGTTCAGGCGACGGCGAGGAGGGGGACGCGTGCTGCCCCCGCGCACCCGACTGCGCGTCGGCTCAGGCCCGCCCGAGGGATGCCGGCTGCGCGCGCTGCACCCGGACGAAGAGCATGAGCACGAGCCCGGCGAGCAGCACCGCGACGATGCCGAGGATGCCGAACCGCGTGGATCCGCCGATCGTCACGGCCAGTCCGAACAGCGCGGGTGCCAGGAAGCTCGCCGCCCGGCCCGTGGTGGCGTACAGACCGAAGAGCTCGCCCTCGCGCCCGGGGGTCGCGAGGCGCGCGAGGTAGGCGCGGCTCGACGACTGCACCGGGCCGACGAACAGACACAGTGCGAGGCCGAGCACCCAGAATCCCTGCTGCGCGGTGCCGATGAACAGGACGCCCGTGCCGCACGCGACGAGTCCGACGAGCGCGGCGAGGATGAGCGCGCGCGAGCCGAAGCGGTCGTCGAGCCGTCCGGACACGACGGTGGCGATGCCCGCGACGACGTTCGCCGCGATCGCGAACAGGATGACCTCGGACGACGAGAACCCGAACACCTGCGCGGCGATGATCGCCCCGAATGTGAACACGGCGGCGAGGCCGTCGCGGAACACGGCGCTCGCGACGAGGAACATGAGGAGGTCGCGCCGCTCGCGCCACAGTCGGGCGACGTCGCGGCCGAGGTCGGCGTAGGCGGTGAGGACGCCGCTGCGCCGCGCCGGTCCGCGGGTGGCCTCGGGCACGACGACGAACAGCGGCACCGACGAGGCCGCGAGCCACAGCGCGGCGATGCCGATCGCGACCCGGACGCTCCACTCCCCACCCGCCACGGTCGACGGCAGGCCGAGCAGTCCCGCGCGGTCGGGCGAGCCGAAGTCCTGGATGCACAGCACGAGCAGGACGACGAGCAGCACGATGCCCCCGAAGTACCCGGCGGCCCAGCCGATGCCGGACACCCGGCCGGTCCGGCCCTCGGGGGCGACCTGCCCGAGCATCGCGTTGTAGCCGACGCTGGCGATCTCGTACGCGACCGTGCCGATGCCGAGGAGGGACGCCCCGAGCACGAGGTACGGCTGGGCGGGCGCGACGAACACCATGCACCCGATGCTCAGCACGATGCCGATCGTCGCGAGCAGCACGGACCGCTTCCGGTGCCCGGACGCGTCGGCGAACCGGCCGATCGCCGGTGCGATGAGCGCGACGACGACGCCGGCGATCGTCAGCGCGACCGACACCACGGTCGCGTTGTGGGCGAGGGCTGCCTCGACCGCCCGCCGCCCGGCTGCACCGTGCTCGTGCGCGACGAGGGCGGGGTCGACGAACGCGCGACTGGCCAGGTAGGTGCTGAAGACGAACGTCGTGACGACGGCGTTGAACGCGGCCGACCCCCAGTCCCAGAGCGCCCACGCGACGAGGCCACGCCGGTCGGTGCGCTGCGGGGGCGCCGTTGCTGCCATGGGCGAACCGTAGCGGAGCCGGGTGTCGCGCGGGTCGCGGCGCTGGCGGTCGGCGGCGATCACACGCGCTGACACGGCCGACCGGAGCCGGACGGGAGGGGCGCAGCCGCTGGCCCCGCCCCTCCCGTCCGTCGGTCAGTCGGCGGTGACCACCGCGGTCGCCCCCGCGACCGTGATCGCGTCCTCGACGAGCGCGACGACCGGGTCCGGCAGGCCGCTGACCCAGCCGAGGGCCGTGCGGCCGAGGTAGCCCGCGTAGCTCCCGATCACCGCGCCGACGCCACCGAGCACCGCGGTCTGGAGGCGCGACACACTGCTGCCGCCCACGCTCCCGATGACGAGCCCGGCGATCGCACCGGCCGTGACGCGTCCGAGGAGCGCCCCGGGCTTCAGCCGACTGGGCGTGACGGGGAGCTTGTCGGCGACGAGCTCCCCGGCCGCCGAGGCGACGAGGGCGCCTCGGCCGACGGGCGAGCGGAACACGGGCCACTGCTGCCAGGCACCCTGGAGCGAGGGGCGATCGTGCTGCAGCGCGAGGACCGCGAGGGGCGTGGCGGACCGGGCGCCCGTGAACACGCCGAGCAGCAGTGCCCGGGCCGGGATGGACAGCGTGGTGGTGCTCGGCATGGTGGGCTCCTCGTGGTGGCGGATGTGGTTCTCGCGCGAGGCTACCGACCGCGGGTCGACGGGGACCCAGCCCGCCGACGGGTGACGTGGAACGCGACGACCGAGCGGGTTGCGGCGGCACCATCCAGCGCCCGGCACGCGGTCACCGGGCGTCGGGGCCGTGTGGGCCGTCAGCGGGCGCCGGTCGCCCGTTCGCGGGACTCCCGACCGTCCGTCTGCATCAGTACGGTGGGGGCCACCGTCAGGACGACGGTCGGACCGGGGGTGTGGATGGTCGCCGAGCTGCGGCAGGTGCCGCTCCGATTCAACGCGCCGCCGGGGTGGCCGAGCCCGCCGGCCGACTGGGTGGTCCGCCGTCAGGGCTGGACACCGCCGCCGGGATGGACACCCCCCGTCGCGAACGGCCGCCCGCCGAGCGCCCCGCCCGGCTGGGTCTTCTGGCGACGGAACGGCGCGGCCTGGCGTCGCGCGGCTGCCCCTGTCATCGGCCCGCCCGTCCGGAGGCTCACCGTTGCCAGCGCCGTGGTCGCGGTGTCGACCGCCGTCACGGTCCTCGCGGCGTTCACCCCGATGACCGCGTTCGCACTCGCCAGCATCGGCATCCTGGTCGGGCTCGTCCGGGTCCTCACCGGCGTCTTCGAGGTCGTCGACGCACGACGCGTGGCCTGGCGGACCGTCCTCCAGACGGCGGTTGCCACGCAGGCTGCGACCGACCGGGCCGCCTACGAGCGGTACCTCGCCGAGTTCCGGGCGACCGCATGAGCCGCCAGGAGACGATGACACCCGACGTCGCCGCGATCGTCCTCGACGTGCCCGCGGGCGCCTCGCGCAGCGAGATCGCCGCGGCGTACCGATTGCGGGCGCGCCTCGTCCACCCGGACCGCTTCGTCGACGCGAGCGAGGTCGAGCGCCGCGCGGCGAACCGCGAGTTCGCGCGCATCACCGATGCGAAGGACGCCCTCCTCGCCGCCGCCCCGGCGCCCGCGCCACGCACCGCGGCTGCGGACCGGCCGGGAGGCCCGACGCAGGGCTCGAACACAGCCGCCGATCCGCCGCGCGCCCGCCCGGTGCCGTTGTCCTTCGACGAGTTCGTGGCACGGGCGGAGTCGACCGCGCAACCGTGGGACGGACCCGTCACGCCCCGACGGCCCGTGCGCCGGTTCGGGATGCGGACGCTGGTCGTGGCGTCGATCGCGCTCGTGGCCGTGGCCTTCCTCGGGGCGGGCGTGGTCAGCCAGGCCACGTCGTCCTCGGGCAGCGCGACGGGGTCGTACGACAGGACGGGCACGCACGCCTCGTCTGCGCCGACGGGCAGGACCGGGCGCGTCGCACACTCCGGTGGCGCGCGCGACGCGGCAGCGGCGGGGTGGATCGAACTGACCCGCAGCAACTGGCGGGTCCTCTCGACCGCGACCGACTGCACGACGAACACCGGGTGCTTCGACGTCGACATCACGCCGCTCGGGAGCTGCCGCGACGCTGAACTGCGCTGGGGTCTGACCCAGTACGACGACCGCGTGCCGAGCAGCCTCGTCACCGTCCGCACGCCGCTCGTCGCGGACCGGACGAACCACGTGGTCGTGCCGATCCCGCGAGGCCACCGCGACTTCTACATCGACCTCGACGAAGCGAGCTGTCCGGGCTGAGCCGGCGGCCCGCTCCTCCGCGCGATGACAGCGCGAACGGCCCCGGTGGACCGAGTCCACCGGGGCCGCCACGCGCCTCCGAACCGGCCGCCGATCGGCAGCCGGCTGCGGGCCTCCTAGCCGATCGCGAAGGCGAACACGTGGAGCGTGCCCGCGTTCGTCGTCGCCGGGAGGGTGACGCTCGACACCGTCTTGCCCGCCGTCAGCGCACCGCTCGTCGTGAACAGGTACGCGTGCACCGGGTCACGACCACCGCTCGAGGTGTCGCGGTACGCCGAGTCGGCCACGACCTGTTCGCCCGCCGTGGGCTGCGAGGAGCCGGCGTTGAGCGTCCAGTCGCTGAACCCGAGGGTCAGCGTCGAGGTCGTCCCGTCCGTGTAGTGGACGGTGAACGTCCCGGTCGAGTCGGGGTCGCCGTTCGTGGCGCTCCCGAGGATGCCGAGGCGGGTCGCACCCGCGGTGCCCTGGAGGGGAACCGTCTGTCCGCCGGCCTGGATGTTGTCGAAGTCACCCGGCGTGGTGTCCGGCAGCGTGTAGGTGAGCCCGTCGGACTGCACCGTGCCACCGAGCGTGAGCCCGGCCGCCGCGAGCGCCTGCGCCGAGTACGACCATCCCTCGCCGTCGTAGGTCGAGGACAGGCTCTGCCCGTCCTGCGCGATGCCCGCGTCGTCGTAGAACGGCCACAGTTCGCCCGGCTTCGCCACGTCCACCTCGACCGTGACGTTCGGCAGGCGGTTGCCCGCCTGGTCGCGGAAGGTGAACGTCTGCGTGTACCGGCCCTCGGTCGTCGGCGCGGTGATGCCGACGGTCGCGGTGCCCGTGCCGTTCGCCGCGAGGACGAGCGATCCCGAGGCCGGACCGGCGGACGTCCCGGCGGAGGTGCCCGAGGACCCCGCGGGCGCGGCCGACCACGAGACGGTCTGCTTCTTCACGGTCAGGTTGCGGACGCCGAGGTGCACCGTCGCCGCGGTCCCGGGCGCCGTCACGACGACGCTCTGGTCCGTGGAGCCGAGCGCGGACGCCAGCCCCGTGGTGTCGGACGGCGGCGCGTCACCGGCCGCCGCGGCGAGGGACGTGTTCGGCTTCGCTCCGAGTGCGAAGGTCACCGAACCCCCCTTCGTGATCAGCGACGGGTCCAGGTACGCGTGCGACCAGCTCGCGCCGTTCGACGTCATGCTCTGGACGTACTGGTTCGTGGTGGACGCAGCCGGCGCCGACTCCGTCAGCGTCCCTCCCGACGGCAGGTGGATCGCGACGTTCGCGAACACCGGGCTGCCGAGCGCCAGGTCGGTGGTCCCCGGGGTCTCCGGGAAGAAGCCGAGCGCCGACCAGACGTACCAGGCGCTCATCGTGCCGAGGTCGTCGTTGCCGGCGATCCCCGCGGGCTGGTTCGTGAAGATCTGCTGCTGGATGCTCCGCACCGTCGACTGGGTCTTCCACGGCTCGCCCGTGTAGTCGTACTCCCACGGGATCTCGATGCTCGGCTCGTTCCCGAAGTCGGCGTTCGCGCTGGTCGGGTTCTTGATCGTCGAGGTCAGCGCGTCGAGCTTGGCGTTCCAGGCCTTCTTCCCGCCGTCCGCCGCGATCAGCCCCGCGATGTCGAACGGCTCCATCGGCGTGTACTGCGCCGCGGACCCCTCGACGAAGCCCTGGGACGAGGTCGGGGAGAACCCGGCCGTGAACACGCCGTTCGTGTTCTTCGGCTGCAGGTACCCCGAGGCCGGGTTGAAGACGTTCTGCCAGTTGTTCGCGCGCTCCTGGTACTGGTGCGCGACGCTCCCCTTGCCGATGGCGGTCGCGAAGGACGCGATGGCGTGGTCGGCCGTGTTGTACTCCTGCTGCGTCGAGACGGCGCCGTAGAAGTTGCAGCAGCCGTAGGAGCCGTCGATGGGGATGTAGCCGTCGTCCTCGTACGCCGACAGGGCGGGACGCACGTCGTTCGGCTCGTTCGCCTCACGCTGCATGGCGGCGAGCGCGGCCGAGGTGTCGAAGTCGCGGGCCCCGAACGCGTACGCGTCGGCGATGATCGCGTCCGCCGGGTCCCCGACCATGACGTACGACTCCCCGTTGTTCAGCGCCCACTTCGGCAGCTGTCCCGTCTGGTCGTACTGGTTGAGCATCGACCGGACGGAGTCGCTCGTCTGCTGCGGTGCGACGGTGGCGGCGAGCTGGACCTGGCTGCGGTAGATGTCCCAGCCGGAGTAGTTGGCGTACTCGGTGTGTCCCTTCGCAGCGGTGTGGACCTGCCCGTCGAAGCCGGCGTACTGCCCGTTCACATCACTGAAGACGTTCGGGTGCAGCAGCGCGTGGTACATCGCGGTGTAGAACGTCTTCTGCGCGGCGGTGTCGCCGCCCCCGACCTGGATCTTCGAGAAGATCGCGTTCCAGGACGCCGTCGCGGCGCTCTCGACGTGGTCGAACGCGAACGTGCCGTTCTCGGTCGTGCGGTTCTTCTTGGCGTTCGCCGTGCTCACGTAGGAGATGCCGACGTTCGTCTGCACGGTCGCCTTCGACGACGTGTCGAAGCTGACGTACGCGCCGTCGGCTCCCTCGACCGGCGGCGCGGCCGCACGCGACCTGGTCTGCGGGGAGGTTGCGGTGGCGCCCGCCCCGCCGGTCGCGCCGGGCGAGGCCTTGCCGGTCACGTTCGGCACGGTCTGCCGCTGCCCGGTGGACGAGCGCGGCTGCAGGGTGCCCGCCTTGCCCGAGGCGCTGCGCGGCGCGAGGTTCCGGGTGACCGTGGCCTGCTTGGCGCCAGCGTCCACCGTCGAGTCCTGGTAGGTCCCGTAGCCGGTGATGGCGTGGTCGAAGGTCATGTCGAAGTAGAGCGTGTACTTGTCGGTCGCCCCGCAGAAGTCCCCGCTCGTCACCGATCCCTGGATCTCCTTCGGTCCGACGACACGGAAGCTGGTCGCCGAGGAACCCGCTGCGCTGTCGGACAGCTTGAGGAGGAGGTTCGCCTGCGCGTCCTTGGGGAACGTGAACCGGCCCGCTCCCGTGCGGAGCGTCGAGGTGAGCTCGCTCGTGATCCCACCCGCGGTCAGCTCGTAGGAGCCCGCGTGCGCGGTCTCCGCGGCGTGGTCCAGCGGGAGCGTCGCGGCGTCCGGCGATGCACCGACCGAGCCGCTCGTCGGCAGGATCGGGATGTCACCCGACGCGGCGCACCCGGGACCGGAGATGTGCGTCAGGCTGAAGCCGGTCACCGACGAGTCGTTGTACTCGTAGCCGCCGCCAGCTGGCCGGGACGGCGTGTCCGGGCTCCACTGGACCATCCCGAAGGGCACGTCGGCCCCGGGGAAATCGTCCACCGCGCCGGATGTCCCGATGATCGGGTCCACCAGGGACGCGGGGTCGCTGACGTATGTGGGCGCCGCTTGCGCGACGCCGGACGGCACGAGGGCCGCTGCGGCGAGCGCCGCGACGGAGACCCCCAGCAACACTGCTGGAGGTCGACGGAATTTCGACAAGGGTTCCCCTTCGATCGCAGCGGCGCACGCCACGGTCGAACCCCGATCGCAGTGACGTCGCTATCAACTGGATGGCGTCATGCTGGACCCGGGGAACGGGTGGAGTAAAGCATTCCGCACGGATCGTCCCCCACGAACGGGGGGCAGGTCCGCACAAGGGCGGACACCGTTCCGGAGCCTCAGGGTCGCACTGCGCGCGCAGGTCGCGGCCAGCGGGTCAGGGGCGCCCGTCCTGCGCGTCGATCACGCCGGGAGTCGGACTCGTCCCGCTGAAGGCGTCGCGCATCGTCGCGACCCCCTGCTGCGGATGCGCCCGGTCGAGGTACTTCGCCCGGGACGCCTTCCGCGGCTCGGGGTCCGTGTGCATCGCGGCGTTGCGGTCCCGACGCAGGGCCTCGTCGACCTCGCCCTCGCGGTTGAACGACCACATGAGCATCGGGTCGCCGAGGGGCAACGGCTGCGGCGGGTGCTCCCCCATCGGCGTGCTGTGCCAGGTGTGCCAGGTCTTGCCGTACGAGTTGACGAGGTGCCCCATCAGCTCCGTCTCGATGGCGACCGGCAGTCCGGGCGCGACGAGTTCCCCGGAGAACACCTCGTGGTTGTGCGGGTGCCACGCGGCCCGTTCCTCCTCGGGGAGCGTTCCGTACAACGCCTCGGAGACGATGTACTCGATGCCGATCAGGTTCGCGTCGCGCGTGTTGCCGTCGAAGAGGACGCACTGGAGCATGTCCGCGTTCACCACCTTGCAGAAGTGGTGCGCCTCCATCTGCAGGTCCGGCTCCCCCTTGACGCAGTGGAAACCGACGACGTAGACGTCGAACCCGGCCAACGGTGCGGTGGTCTGTAGGACGTCGGCGCCGCGGTCGAGCAGGGCGAGTTCGAACCCGCCGGGCCGGCCGGGAGGCACGACACCGGTCGAGCGGTTCGCGACAGCTGGATTAAGGGGCACGATGCATCTCCTCAGGCTCGGAACTCCTGCTCATCGCACTCCGCGCCGCCTGCCAGCAACCTCAGGACCCGGGGCGCCGGACACCGCCCTCGCGGGCACACGCCCCCCGCTCATCCGCCGGGTGCCACCGCCGCCCTGACCACTGCGACGCCCGCGATCACCGGGACGGCGCGGGAGAGCCGGATCTCGATCGTCACGGTGTCGACGAGTTCGGGGGCGAGCGGGACGATGCGCTGGTAGCCGACCGCACCGAACTCAGCGCGCAGGACGAGTGCACCCCGAAGGGCCGCCGTCACGACAGCGCGCTCGATGCGCTGCCCGACGGCGATCTCCTCCTTGATGACGACGGCCTCGACGACCGTCGGCTCGGCCAGTCGCAGGGTGAGGTGCGGCGACGCATCGCCCGGCTCGGGCTCCCACCGACCGGTGCCGTTCGCGAGGTCGAGCGCCGGACCGCCGGGCGAGCCGATGTCGGGGCGCGGCCAGCCATCGCCGCCAGTTCGGACCACACCGCTCGACGGCTCGACGTCCGCCTCGACGACGCGCCGACGCTGGTCCGCGATCCGTTCGCCGAGCTCGGCGAGCACCGCGACGTCGGGCTCCGCGATCCGACCGGCTCGTGTCGGCGGGACGTTCAGCAGGAACCCCGCGTTGCCGCCCACCGCCGACCGGTGGATCGCGAACAGCTCGTCGACGCTGCGGACCGCGTCATCCTCGGCCGGGTGGTGGAACCAACCGGGGCGGATCGACGTGTTCACCTCGGCCGGGTACCAGACCAGGTCGTCCTCGTGCCCGGCGAGGGCGGCTCGGCTGCCCAGATCCTCCTCGTCGCTCCGCACCAGCGTGGTGAAGGTGCCGTCGTCGACCTGCTGGGATCGTTCGGCGATGCGCTCGGCGTCCTGCAGCGCACGCGGCACGACGCTCCACTCGTCGGCGCGGGTGTGCCCGGCCTCGTTCCCACACCAGCGGACGTCCGGGCCGCAGACGTTGATGACCGCGCCCGGTTGGAGTTCGCGGATGACGGCGTAGTACCGGTCCCAGTCGTACACCTGGCGTCGACCGTTCGGTCCCTCGCCGTTGGCACCGTCGAACCACACCGAGAACACGTCGCCGTACCCGGTGAGCAGCTCCGTGAGCTGGGCCACGTAGAAGTCGTCGTACGCGCGGCCCGAACCGTAGGACGCCTCGGTCCGGTCCCACGGCGACAGGTAGACGCCGAACCGGAGACCGTGGCGCCGGGCGGCGTCCGCGACCTCGCCGACCAGGTCGCCGTGCCCCCCGCGCCAGGGCGATGCGGCCACGGAGTGGCGGGTCACGGCGCTCGGCCAGAGACAGAAGCCGTCGTGGTGCTTGGCGGTCAGGATCACCCCGGTCATGCCGGCGCTCGCGACCGCTGCCATCCACTGGTCCGTGTCGACGTCCTCGGGATCGAAGAGCGCCGGGTCCTCGTGTCCCGCACCCCATTCACGGTCGGTCATCGTGTTCATGCCGAAGTGGACGAACGCGGTGAACTCCATCGCCTGCCACGCCAACTGCCGCTGAGAGGGGCGCACTGCGACCATCGCCGCCAACGCGGGATCCAGTGGGCTGACGGCACTCGTGGCGGCCGCTCCGGGACTCCCGGCCGCTGCTCCGCTCACCGGAACCGCCGGTTGTAGCTCCAGAGCACGGCGATGAGTCCGGCGAGCCCGACGAGCATGAGCAGCAGGCTCGGCCAGCCGACGTGGGTCCGCGCGACCACGACGAGGACGACGCAGACGAGCACCGCCACGACGCGGGCCACGATCACGAGTGCCGCTGCGGTCGATTCCTTCACTGTCCAGATCCCTTCATGACGTCGAACACTGCCGCGCTCATCCCTTGACCCCGCCGGACGCCATGCCCTCGATGAGCCGACGTTGGATGAGCGCGTACACGATGAGCACGGGGACGATGACGATGACCATGCCGGCGTAGAGACGTCCGTAATCGGCAGCGGCCTTCTCGGCGGTCATCAGGTTGAGGAGACCGACCTGGACCGTCTTGTGCGACCCGGTCAGCAGGGTCATCGAGATGATGAAGTCGTTCCAGTAGGCGAGGAAGTTGAACAGGATCACGGTGGTCACCGCGGGGCGCGCCATCGGGAGCATGATCCGGGTCATCACGCCGAACCGGCTCGCGCCGTCGAGCGACGCGGCCTCCTCGTAGTCCACCGGGATCGTGCGGAAGAACGCGGTGAGCAGGTAGATCGTGAACGGGATGCTCGTCGCCGCGTAGACGAGGGAGAGCATCACGGGGTCGTTGAGGAACAGCCCGTTCGGCGCGATCGAGCTGATCGCCCGGTCCCAGCCGACGAGCATGAGGAAGATCGGCACGACGATGTAGTTGACGTTGACGAACAGGCCCGCGAGCAGCGCGAGTTCGATGATCCGCTTGCCCGGGAACTCGTAGCGCGCGATGACGTAGGCGGCGGGAATCGAGACCGCGAGGACGAAAGCGAGCCCGAGCAGCGTCACGAGCACGCTCGTCAGGAAGTACTGGCCCATCTGGGCGTCGACGAACGCGGCGACGTAGTTCTGCCAGTGGAAACCCTGCGGCAGCGCCCATGGGCTGCCGTAGAACTCGCTCTTCTTCTTGACGGACGCGAAGATCACCCACGCGACCGGGACCGCGGTGGCGAGCGAGGCGATGATGACGAGGACGTAGGTGAGGGTGCGGCCGACGCGGGGGCGGCGAGTGGTGATGGTGGTCATGGTCGACTCCTCAGAACTGCAGCGGCTCGCGCTTGGTGGCCCGGCTCACCAGGAGCGAGACGAGGAACGAGAACGCGAAGATGACGACCCCGATCGCCATCCCGTAGCCGTATGACCCGTTCGTGTAGGCCTGCTTGTACATGTAGGACAGGAGCACCTCGCTCGAGCCGTCGGGCCCACCGCCGGTCATCGCGTGCACGAGGACGAAGCTGAGGTTGACCGCGCTCATGATGAAGAAGGTCAGCGTGGTGCGGAGGTTCTGCCAGATGAGCGGCAGCGTGATCGTGAAGAACTGGCGACCGTTGCTCGCGCCGTCGAGCGACGAGGCCTCGTAGAGCTCCTCGGGGACGCTCGCCATGCTCGACATGTACATGACCATGTAGTAGCCGAGCGACTGCCAGACCATGGCGATGCCGACGGAGTAGACGACGATGTGCTGGTCGCCGAGCCAGACCTGACGGAGCCCGTCGAGCGACAGCAGGTGGAGCGAGCCGTTGATGAGCCCGTTGTCCTGGTCGTAGATCGCGGAGAAGATCGCCGCGATCACGACGACCGACAGGATGTTCGGGATGTAGAGGATGAACCGGTAGAGGTTCTTCGCGCGGAGCGACTGCCGGGTCATGATCGCCGCCAGGAACAGTGCCATCCCCATGGTGACGACGGTGACGACGACGAGCAGCGCGACCGTGTTCTCGAACGCCCGGATGAACTGCTGGTCCTGGAACAGCGCCTCGAAGTTCTGGAGCCCGACGAACTGCGCGGTCGGCGAGAAACCGCTCCAGGTGAACAACGACATGCGGAACACGCTGATCGTCGGCCACACCATGAACACGGCGAACAGGACGAGCGCCGGGGCGAGGCAGGCGATGACGAAGCCCCGACCGCCGCGACGGCCACCGCTCCCTTGGCGTGCGACGCCCGGCTGCATCCGCCGGATCCGGCGCTCACGGGAGGGCGCGACCGGTGCCGGGGTACCGGCGACCGTGGTCGGTGCCGGTGGTGTGGAGGTTGAGGTCACGATTGACGTCCTTCGCTTGGTTCCTCGTGTGGTCCCTCGTGGGGCCCGGCGGTCCCGGGATCAGCGGGACCGCCGGGGCGGGTGTCCGATGCTTCCGGTCAGTCCTTCGCAGCGTGGAGCTTGTTGCTCGCGGCGTTCAGGGCGCTCCGCCACTGGGCCTCGGTCTTGTCGCCGGTGATGATGCTGTTGGCGGTGCCGAAGAGGGTGTCCTGGATGCTGACGCCCTGGACCGTCCCGGTACTGGCGAAGCCGCCGACGATCGGCTTGACGCCCGACTCGTCGTAGACCTTGTAGAACGACTTGTTGTCGCCGGTCAGGAGCGAGGACACGCCCTTGATGGGCTGGATCGCCCCGGAGGCAGCGAACAGCTTGGCGGCCTTCTTCGAGTACATGAACGCGATGAAGTCCTTCGCCGCGTCCTTGTGCTTCGCCGCGCTCGGCACCCACACGGCCTCGGTCTGCGTCGCGATGTACCGTTCGTCACCGGCGGAGACGGCCGGCAGCGGCATGAGTCCCCACTCGAACCCGGAGGCCCGCGGTGCGCTCGCCATCTCCGTCGAGACCCACGTTCCGTTCGGCATGAAGAGCGCCTTGTCGTCCATGACGCTCTGCTGGTTCTTCAGGTAGTCCTGCTCGTTCGCGTAGCCGACGGTGGTCGGGGCGGCGTAGCTCAGCAGCTTCGTCGCGATGTCGAGGACCTTCTTGCCCTTCGCGGTCTCCCAGATCCCGGGCTTGTAGTTCATGACGTCGTCGTAGAACGCCTTGCCGCCGACGTCAGCCGTGAGCGCGTAGAAGAACGAGTCGAGGTAGCCGGTCGTCGGGTAGGTGAACAGCGACATGCCCTGCGCCTTGGCCTCGTCGCCGAGCTGGAACATCTGCTTCCAGGTCGTCGGGACCGCCCAGCCCTTCTCGGCGAACAGGTGCTTGTCGTACACCAGGCCGGTCGGCGCGTAGTAGACGGGCATCAGGTAGGTCTTGTCGGTGCCGTACGGGTTGGTCGCCAGGTTGCCGACGATGCCCCCGGTCAACTGTGATGAGACCGTGCCGCCCTGACCCGGGATCTTCTCCTTGAGCACCGGGGTGAGGTCCTCGAGCGCCTTGTCCTTGACCATCGTCTCGGTGAGGCCGGCCGCGCGTCCCTCGCCGAGCTCGACGAGGTCCGGGTAGTTCCCGGCCTTCATCTGCGGGGTGATCTCGTCCTCGATGTCCTTCGACAGCGTGAGCTTGATGTGGACGTTGGGGTGGATCTTCTCGTACGCGTCGATGACCTTGTGGTACATCGCGGTGCCGTAGCCGCCCTGGAGCGCGGCGAAGTCCAGCGTGGTGGAGCCGCTGGACGACGAGCCGGAGTTCGTCGTCGAGCAGCCGGCGAGCAGTCCGAGCGCCGCGACGGCGGCCCCGATCATGACGAGCGGTCTCTTCATCGTTGTGCGGTCCTTCCGTGGGCGCGTTGCCCGGACGGGTCGAAGTGGGGGTGGTGGTTCCGGTCCGCCAGCCCGGGCACGGATCGGCGTCGTCGTCGTCCGCGTGCCGGTCGGGGTGCTCCTGGTTCGCGGATGTCAACACTGTGGCATCGATAACACGGACGCGCAAGCAGGTTAATGAGCCGGAAACAAACGGCACGGCGCTCGCCCGGCCGGCCGCTCCCTCGACTCAGCGAACGGCGGGAGCGGCGGTCGTGGCCCGGACGACGAGCTCCGGGGCCCCGTCGTCGGTCAGCGGGCGGCCGGCACCGGGCGCGAGCAACAGGTCGACGGCGGCCGCACCGACACGGTGGAAGTCCTGCCGGACCGTGGTGAGCGGCGGCGAGCAGTAGGCCGCGAGCGCGATGTCGTCGACGCTCACGATCGAGACGTCGTCGGGCACCCGCCGCCCGTGCTCGCGCAGGGCGCGGATGACCCCGAAGGCCATCTCGTCACTCGCGACGAACACCGCGGACACGTCGGGGATCATGGCGAGGATCTGCCCCTGCCGGTGACCCGAGGCAGGCGACCAGTCCCCTTCGAGCGGCGGCGGCGGTTCGATCCCCACGGCCACCAGGGCGTCCTCCCAGCCCTGCCGACGCTGTCGGGCCTCGATCCACTCGTCCGGTCCGCCCACGTGCCACACCTGACCGTGCCCGAGTGTCAGCAGGTGCTCCGTCGCGAGCCGCCCGGCGGCGCGCTGGTCGATCCCGACCACGGCCGCGCCGGCCGTGCGCGAACCGTCGACGGTGACGGTCGGGATCTCGCGGGTGATCTCCTCCATCTTGCGGGTGACCGAGATGAGCGGGACCGCGATGACGATGCCCTCGACCCCCTGGTCGGCGAGCTTCGACAAGGACCGCTCCATCTGGCCCGTGTCGAGGGACGCGATGGTCGCGATGCTCACGGCGAGTCCGGCGGCCTCGGCCGCCGACTCGACACCCGCCGTCACCGCCGAGCGCGAGTAGTACCCGCCGGACTGCAGCAGCACGAGTCCGAGCGTGCGGGACCGGCCGGACGACAGCATCCGGGCCGCGTTGTTGAGTCGGTACCCCAGCTGCTCGACCGCCAGGAGGACGCGTCGACGCGTCTCGGGGTTGACGTTCGGGGAGTCGCGCAGGGTCCGCGAGACGGTCTGCGCGGACACCCCGGCGGCCCGCGCGACGTCGGTCATGCTCGGACCGCGGACGGCGTGGATGTCGGTCTCGGTCATGTGCCTACTGTGGCAGTGCGGTCGCCATCGATGCCATCGCGACCGCTGCTCGGCGAGCCGTTCCCGGCGATGTTGGCAGAGATGGCATCGATAACATACGATCGCGGCGTGACGGACCTGCCCTCGACCGGCGTCGCGCCGGTGCGCTCGACCCTGCTCGAACCGACCGGATCGATGATCCCGGACGCGGATCCGACGAGGACCAGTGGGACGACGACCCGCTCCGGAGCGACCCTCACGTGGGCGGACCGCCGCCTGTACCGCGAGGGCGCACCCCACCGGATCCTCTCGGGAGCCCTCCACTACTTCCGCGTCCATCCCGACCTGTGGCGGGACCGTGTCCGGCGCCTCGCAGACCTCGGGCTCAACACGGTGGACACGTACGTGCCCTGGAACTTCCACCAGCCGCACGAGCAGCGCGCTCCCCGGTTCGACGGTTGGCGGGACCTCGAGCGGTTCCTGACCGTCGTCGGCGAGGAAGGCCTCGACGCCGTCGTCCGCCCCGGACCGTACATCTGCGCCGAGTGGTCGAACGGGGGCCTCCCGAGCTGGCTCACCGCCCGCGGGGTCGCGCTCCGCAGCTCCGACCCGGGTTTCACGGGCCCGGTCGGGTCGTGGTTCGACGAGCTGGTCCCCCGGGTGCGGGACCTGCAGGCGAACCGTGGCGGCCCCGTCGTCGCACTCCAGGTCGAGAACGAGTTCGGCAGCTACGGCGACGACCATGCCTACCTGCTCTGGAACCGCGAGGCCCTCGTGTCACGCGGGATCGACGAGCTGCTCTTCACGGCCGACGGCCCCACGGACCTCATGCTCGACGGGGGGAGCGTCCCGGGGACCCTCGCCGCCGTCACGATGGGCTCCGGGCCGGCGGCGGCGCGGCGGCTGCAGGCGGACCGCCGACCCGAGGAGCCGTTCGTCGTCGCCGAGTACTGGAATGGATGGTTCGACCACTGGGGCGAGCCACATCACGTCCGCTCCGTCGCGAGCGCGACGTCGACGCTGTCGGGCATCCTCGACGACCACGGCAGCGTCAGCGTGTACATGGCACATGGCGGCACGAACTTCGGCCTCTGGGCGGGCGCGAACGAACTCGACGGCGTCCTGCAGCCCACCGTCACCAGCTACGACTCCGACGCGCCCATCGCCGAGGACGGCACGCTGACCCCCAAGTTCCACGCCATGCGCGCCGAGCTCGGTGTCGACGGTTCGGTGCCGCTCCGCGTCGCAGCGCAACCATCACACCTGCCACCGCGGACGATCGCGCTGCAGCGCCGTGCGGACCTGCTCCCCGGCCTCCGGGCGGTCGGCGAGCGGTCGGTGTTCCGGCCGCTCCCCGCCGCGTACGAGGACCTCGGACTCGACGCGGGTCTCGTCGTCCACGTCGCGTTCCCTCGGATCCCCGCAGGCGTCCACGAACTCACCCTGACGGAGGTACGCGACCGCGCGGTGGTCCTGGTCGACGGGGCGCCGGTCGGCGTCATCGACGGCCCAAGCGGTTCCGTGACGGTCACCGGCACCGGTGACGCGATCCGTCTGGAGGTCGTGGTCGAGTCCCTGGGACGGGTGAACTACGGTCCGCTCCTCGGCGGCCGCAAGGGGTTGCTCGGGCCGGTGCTCGTCGACCGGAGGATGGTCCAGGGCTGGGAGAGCGTGGCAGTACCACTCCAGGACCTCGGCCCGGACCAGCTCGACGCCGCGACGAGCGCTCCCGTCACCCGAGCCACGACCGCACCGGCTTCCGGCTTCGCCACCGCGACCCTCGACGTCGACGAGCCGGCCGACACGTTCCTCGCCCTGCCTGGTTCGACCAAGGGCTTCGTGTGGGTCAACGGGTTCCTGCTCGGCCGCTACTGGGAGATCGGTCCGCAGGTCACCCTGTACTGCCCCGCCCCGCTCCTCCGTCCAGGCGCCAACACCGTCACCGTGCTCGATCTCGAACGCCTCGGCACCGTGCTCGAACTCCGGGACGGACCGGAACTCGGCCCAGCCGAGGAGTACGTCGAGGAGTTCTGACCTCCTCCCCCCGAACGGGAACGGGCGACTTCCCCGGTGTCGTCCGACCGCCGACCTGTCGGAACCAGGCGGTTTCCGGGGGGCGGGGGCGCTCAGCCGCGCCCGGTGACCGCGCGGCGGATCCGCTCGATCGGCACCTTCGGCTCGCGCTCCGCGGTGAGCAGCCCGTTCGTCTCCTGCAGCGTGTCCGTCAGCTGCGTGTAGCACGAGCCCGCCAGGAACGTGCTCGCTCGGATGGCGTCGTACAGCGCCGTGACGCGGTCGAGGTAGTCGTCGCCGTCGGTCGCGGCCGTGTAGCCCCAACCGTCCTCGCGCCGTGCGCCCGGCTGGTACTGCACGCCCCCGAACTCGGTGAGCATGACGGGCTGGCCCTGGTCCTCCACGCCGTCGACGAGGATCCGCCGGGTGGCGGGTCCCATCCCGGACAGCACCGCGGTCCGGGCGGCCGCGTCGGCGTAGGTGCGGGCGAGGACGGCACCGTCACCCTCGTAGTCGTGCACGGTCAGGATGTCCGACGCGGTGTGCTCCCAGCCGTCGTTCGAGATGACCGGCCGTGACGGGTCGAGCGCCCGGGTCACGTCGGCGAGGGCGCGCGAGTACGCCTGCTGGGCGCGGTCCTGCGGCACGTGCTGGATGCCCCAGCTCTCGTTGAGCGGCACCCAGGTCACGATCGACGGGTGCGACACATCCCGTTCCACGGCGTCCATCCACTCCCGCATGAGCCGCTGCACCGCCGTCGGGGTGAACGCGTACGCACCCGGCGCCTCGCCCCAGACGAGGAGGCCGAGGCGGTCCGCCCAGAACAGGAACCGCGGGTCCTCGATCTTCTGGTGGATCCGGGTCGCGGTGAACCCGAGCTCCTTGATGAGCTCGACCTCGCGCCGCAAGGCCTCCGGCGAGGGCGCCGTGAGGTTCGAGTCCGGCCAGTACCCCTGGTTGAGCACGCTCCGGACGTCGTAGGGCCGGTCGTTGAGCAGGAACGCACCCCGGTCGACCGCGACGGTCCGGAGCCCGAGGTACGAGGACACCGCGTCGAGCACCGCGCCGGCGGGGTCGAGCAGGGTGACCGTCGCGTCGACGAGCCTGGGGTGTTCCGGGCTCCAGCGGATCTCGTCCTCGGCCTGCCCGTTCACCTGCCGGGCGATCGGCAGGACGAGGTCGACCGTGTCTGTGGCGGTGGGCACCGTGACCTCGGTCGTCCCGAGGTCCTCGCCACGGTCCTCCCAGCGGAGTGCCACGCGCACCCGTGCGCCCGCCCGTGCCGCGCCGCGCAGGCGGACGCCGAGCGCGACGGCGGTCGCACCCGCGGGCACCCACCGCAGCGCCTCGACCGACACGGGCGGTACGGCCTCGAGCCAGACGGTCTGCCAGATCCCGGTGGTGCGCCGGTACCAGATCGCGTGCGGCTCTTCGTGCCAGTCCTGCTTGCCGCGGGGCTGCGTGACGTCGTGGGGGTCGTCCTCGGCGCGGACGACCAGGGTGTGGGTCCGGCCGTCGTCCACGGACGCGGTGACGTCGATCGTGAACGGCGTGTGCCCACCCTCGTGCGTCCCGACGAGTGCGCCGTCGATCCAGACGCTCGCGCGGTGGTCCACCGCGCCGAAGTGCAGCAGCACCCGCGACGCTTCGGCCGAACGCCCGGCACGCTCGAGATCCTCCGCGGAGATGCTCCGCGCGTACCAGACCACCGGGTGGAACCCCGGCTCGTCCACGCCCGACGCGACCGACTCCGGCGGGAACGGCACGGTGATCACACCGGCGTCCGGGAGGCCCGCGGTCCAGCCCGCGATCAGGCCTGCGTCGGCGTCGTCGTGGCGGAACGACCAGGTGCCGTCGAGGGAGGCCCATCGTCCGCGGATGAGCTGCGGTCGCGGATGGGTGCCGTCCTGCCGGCTCGCGACCGGGAGGGTCGGCGCGGCGACCGGCGGAGCGGCCGGGGACGAGGAAGCGGGCGTCGTCGGGACAGCGTCATCGATGTGCACGAGTCGAATTTATACCGCTTCAAACGCGCGTGGCGATACCCTTCCCCCATGGATCGCGTCACCCTGCAGGACGTGGCGGACCGGGCCGGCATCTCGATCGGGACGGTCTCGAACGTCGTGCGCGGGTACCAGCACGTCAGTCCGCGGATGCGCGCGCGGGTGCAGGCGGCCATCGACGAACTCGGCTACCGACCGAACGGACTCGCCCGGAGCCTGGCCACCGGACGATCCCGGATGCTCGGTCTCGCGTTCCCCGACCTCCGCCGCCCCTACTTCGCCGAACTCGCCCACGTGTTCGCGCGCGTGGCCGAGTCGCACGGCTACCGGCTGCTGCTCATCGAGACGGGTGGCACCGCGGAGGGCGAACGCGCGGTCCTCGCCGACCGTGAGGCCGGCACGATCGACGCCCTCGTCATGCACCCCCAGATGCTCAGCGCCGGCGAACTCGACGCGATGCGGCGCGGCATGCCGGTCGTGTTCCTCGGCGAGGACCCGCAGCCCGCCACCTCGGACCAGGTCGCGATCGACAACGTCGCCGCCGCCGAGGACGCCGTCGCGCACCTGCTCGGTCTCGGCCGACGCCGCATCGCGTTCCTCGGGCACGAGGTCGGCGAGGCCTCCCGGACCTCGACCCTCCGACTCGAGGGGTACCGGCGCGCACTGGCCGGGGCGGGCCTCCCGGACGACCCGACGCTCCTGGTCCCCCGCGACGTCGGCGACGCGCGGGGCGCGGAGGAGGCCCTCGACGCGGCGCTCGACGCCGGCCTGCGGATGGACGCCCTGCTGTGCCGCGACGACCTCGCCGCGATCGGTGCCCTCCGGTCGCTCCGCCGACACGGGATCACTGTCCCCGACGACGTCGCCGTCATCGGGTGGGACGCCATCGAGCTCGGCGCGAGCACGGACCCGAGCCTGACATCGGTCGCCCCCGACACGCACGGGCTCGCGGAACGGGCGCTCGGCCTCGTGCTCCGGGAACTCGACGGCGCGCACCAGGGCGGGGCGCACCACACGGTGGGGCACCGCATCCTCGTGCGCGAGAGCGCGCCGACGACGCCGCGCTGACCCGCGCGATCACCCTCCGACGACCGCACAGGCCCATCGGCACGACGCCGCTGGGACTGTCCGAACACGACGTCGCTGCAATCGTGACCGCCACGTGACCGCGGGCTCAGCCTGCCGCGCCCGTTCGATGAAGTCCCGACCATCGAGACACCGACCAGTCCACTCTCACGGCATCGGGCGGTTGTCTCCGTCTGGGCATCTGTGGTTGGTTCGCAGTTGTGGAATCACACGACCTCGTCGGGGACGACAACTTCGTGATCGCGGGTCGGCGCGCCGAGCGCCTTGCCCAGCACGGAGCCACCGTCGTCGGCATCTCGCAGCAGGCGGGCGCGGCAGGTCTGTGCAGCCTGTGGCTTCTCGTTACCGTCACGTCCGCGTTCCGTTCGACGACGCTGATCTGGTTTCTTCTCACCGTCGCGGGAGCCGGCGTCGCTTTCACCAGCTGGATCCGGGCGCGACAGCTCCACACCCTGCTGCCCTACACGATCGAGGCACCGGAGCGCCCGTTCCAGGTTCTCGACAAGGCGCAACGTCGAACCGTCGGACGGCAGATTCGCGGGAAAGAAACAGTCACCCCAGTGACTGCGAGGCTCGTTCGCGCCACACACCTGTCGCAACGGCGCTCGACACGCGCTGCACTGCCGCCACTGATCGGCATGGGTCTGGGTGTCGCTGGCTTCGCGGGGTCGTTGATCCGCACGGTCGGTGGATGGGGGTCAGCACTGCTCGTTCTCGAACTCGCTACAGCCGTGGCAGTCACGATCGCGGGTCTCGTGGAGGCAAACAGGCGCAACCGAGTTCTCGCCGCGACAGAGCACCTCGAAACGCTTTGAAGCGGGAGCCGGTCGCTCGCTCTCGGAGTGCTCCCGATTCCGTCCCCCGCCCGCGACCGCCGTCGGTCTCTGGTGAACGATTGGCTAATGGGAAGGCTTCCAGACGAGCCACTTCCGAGCGACCTCCTCGGCCAAGTCGACGTCGAAGCGGCGCGCGATCAACAGCACCTGCGCGAGCACGTCCGCCAGCTCTGATCGGAAGTCGCCCTCGAGCTCGACGTCGGAGCGTCCCTTGTCGCGTGCCTGCCCGGCACGGGCGAGGTACGCCTGCGTCAGCTCCCCGACCTCTTCGTTGAGCTTCAACACGAACCAGTCATCGGACCGATCGATGCCGTGGCGCTCCGCGTAGAAGGCGGAGACCTGCTCGACCTCGTCACTCAACTCGTCGATCTGCACGACAGCAGTGTCCCATCGTCGACGAGGAGCCGAAGTGGATGACTGATGCGCCCCCCATCCATGTCCTATAGCCGATCTTGGCCCGACACCTCGACCGTCCGCCGCCGGCGCAACGCTTGGCGCTACTATCCGGCCATGACCTACCGGCCGCCGCACCTGCCATCGGCGCCGGTAAGTCCGCTGTACCGGACCGAGACTCGCACGAGCCGCGCTTGGACAGCGCTTCCAGTGCAGGTGGTCCTGACCGGGTTCATCACCTACGTCGTCATCGCGGCGTGCTCCGTCCTAGGCGGCACGTTCACCGAAGGCCTGCAGATCGTCGGCATCGCCGTGTTCTCGACACCGCTGACGATCGCGGCCTTCGTTCTCGGCCTGCCCCTGCGTCTTATCCCGCGGGCACGGTCCTGGTGGTTCCGTCGCGCAGAGTGGACCTTCGTGGTGTTCGTCCTCGCGGCACTGGTCCTGTGCCTGTCCTATGTCGTCGGGAGAGCCGGACCGGTCACTACGACGCCAACGCACAGTGGCCCGCATCGGACGGCTACAACCCGGATGTCCGAGTGTTCGTGTCAGCACTCGGCGTGCTCGCCTTTGCCTCCATGCACATGCTCCCGCCACGCCGGGCCAGACGCGCCGCGCTCGATGACACGACGCCGGTGACGCATCTCGCTTGACGATCCGCAATCGAGACGACGAGCGCCGTCAGGCGTTGTCATCGCCGCTTTCGGGCCCCGGGACGGCCGGTAGGGCCCTCACAGCCCTCCCGACGCGACAGTTTCGACAGCCGATCGGGTGAAGCGCGCCGTTTTGTGTGCTCACTCGAAGCCCCCCGAGTGTGTCCTGTGGGAGTCGACCCGCAACAGCTCCTCGGCAGACACGGGTTCGAACAAGTCCCAAGCCGAACGAAGGCGCTCCGACGTGATCGGCGCGGCCCCGGAAGCGCCTTCCTCGTTGCGCTTCTGCAAGCGGGTCCACAGCGTGTCGTAGTCGACGTCGAACACGTGAAGGTCGATGAGTGCGCCGCAGGAGCGGGTGTCGGCGAACTTCTGGGCCCGTTCAGCCTTCATCCACAGGCCGTCTTCGAGAATCACATCGACACCTCGCCGCAGCAGGACGAGGGCGTGTTGGTACAGCGCGGCTTGTAGCCGCTCGTGAAACGCGCTCTCGGAATGCGGGACGCCCAGCCGGTCCTGCCACTCATCCGTAGCGAGGCGGACGCCTTTGCCTTCAGCTTCGAGGCGACGCGCGAGCGTCGTCTTGCCCGAACCTGGCAGGCCGGAGAACAAGGTGAGTGTCGCCACGCGATCCCCGGACCCCGGTCTGATCGTCGGACCAGGCGACCCGAGTGACCGGTTCGGCTACTGGCCGGCCAGGTTGTCCATGGGACGCGCCGTCCTCACTCCGAACACCACCCACCGCTTCGTCCAGGTCATCGATGTCGGCGACCTCGCTACGTGGATCGGCGGGGAGAAGCACGGCGGCGCAACCGGCGTGGTGAACGCGGTCGGTGTGAGCCACACCATGGATGCGTTCTTCGGCGACGCTGCACGAGTGACGGGCTTCAGCGGAAGCCTCGTACCGGCCGACGACGAAGTGCTCCTCGCGCACGACGTCCAGTATTGGTCCGGTCCGCGATCCCTGCCGCTCTGGCTCCCCGCCGAATACACGGGGTTCGCCCATCGTGACCGCTCACGCTTCGGTCAACTGGGCGGGACCGTCCGGCCACTCGCCGAAACACTGCAACGAGCCCTGGCCGACGAGCAACGACGCGGCGTGCACCGACCGCGGTCGGCCGGGCTCACCCAGGAGGAGGAGGACGCGGTCCTCGCGCAGCTGCAGTAAGCGGGACCGGCGTCAGGCGTCACCGGTGAGGGCCGCCGTCCACGCGCTCAGGTGCGCGGCGATGTATTCGCTCGCGGCCCACCAATGGGTGCCGTGACCGTTGTCGAACATCGACGACCAGGGTTCCCGGCCGCTCGCGTTCGCGTCGCGGAGCAGCGCCCACATCGCCGTGGCACGGTGAACCATGGTCGTGGGCAGGGCCGCCCGGATGTCGTCGGTCGCGCCGTACCCGTCGACGAACCAGCGGAGTCGTTCCGCGGCCGACGAGACGGGCTGCCCTGCCTCCAATCCAGCGAAGGCCTGCGCGGAGTACGCGAGGTCCCAGAGCCGGGTGCTCGGGCCAGCTCCATCCCAGTCGATGAACACCCACCGGTCGCCGAGGACGAGGTTCCACGGCGCGAGGTCGTTGTGGCAGACGAGGTCGGCGCTCGTCGGCGGCGGAATCAGAACATCCCAGGCCGCCGTGTCCGGAGTGAAGCCGACGCTCCCGTCGTGGATGGACCGCACCATCCGTCCGACCCGCACCAGAGCGTCCTCATCGAGCGGGCCGACGTGCATCGCGAGCTCGCCCGGCACATGCTCAAGCACCTGCCGCCCGCGGTCGTCGCGCCCCCGCCACGCGGGGACGTCGATGCCCTGGGCGCGGAGATGCGCCATGAACTGCGCGACCGACGGAGTGGAGTCGGACCAGGGCTTCCTGACAGTGTCACCCACACGCACCACCGCTTCGGACGCGTTACCGCCCGCCAGCGGAATCTCGGCGTCTTCCATCCGTGTAATGCTGCCAGCTCGGCACGCCGTCTCGGTGCCAAGCGGCACGAGCATCCGGACGAAAGCGCTTCAGCGCCAATGCGTCCGGGTAGGGGTGGTGGGGGTCAATGCGAAGCGTCGCGCGCATTCTGGGCAAGCGCGTTGAGGACCGCCCGTCCGTTCTCGAGGAGCGCTCCCCGCGTGAAGTTGCTGCCGAGAAGCGCGGTGCTTGCGATGCTGCCCCCGTTGGTGGCTTCCGCGGTGACCTCGCTGCTCCCGTCGGGTCGGGCGGAGAACGTGAACCGGGTCGTCTCCGACCCGAGAGCGAAGTTGCTGCGACGGCCAACGAGAGCGCCGTCCGGCCGCACTTCGATGAGGGTTGCGCCGGCGACCGACCTGACCGCTGCGCGGAGGAGCTCCGGAAGCGCGTCCACCGGCGCCGCAACGACGACCTTCGCCATGCTGTACCTCCTGCCCGGTGCAGCGTAGCGCCGCCGTGAGGAGCGCCGTGCCGAGACGCTCAGGGCGGGGGCGGGGTGAACCAGAGCACGTTCGTGTCCCGGCGGACGAATCCGACCTGCTCGTACAGTCGAAGCGCGGACTCCCGCGACGGCCGCGACGTCAGGTCGACCGTTGGAAGTCCGAACGCTGCCCCCGGGTCCGTCATGTGCTGCAGCAGCAGCCGTGCGCCACCGCGACCGCGCATGCGCTCATCCACGACGACATCCTCGACATGGCCGCGCACACCGGACGGCAGCGGGAACACCACCAGCGTCACAAGCGGCAGCCGAGCCCCGCGGCCTCGACGAACCCGATCGCGTCGGGCAGCGGCACGAGGTTGAGGTCGGCGTGCGCGACCACCACCTGCTCGGCGAACGACCCGGGCAGCGTGAACCCCGGCTGCTCCTGACACGTGCACACCTGCGTCGCCCCGGCGCGGCACTCGTCGCACGTGCCACAGGCGAACACGAACGGCGCGGTCACGTCACAGGGACGGACAGATAGCCGAAGAGTCACACCACGAGCTGGGACCAGTGCCAGCCTGCCAGCCGACCCCAGGCCAGCCATGAACTCTGAGAGATAGCCGATCGGTCATGGAGCCAGGTGGCGCGCACGCCTCGTAGTGGAGTGGTGCCGCCGCGTTAGGCATCGTCTGGCTGCCACTTCGAGAGCGTCATAGGTGCGATGCAGCCAGTTCGAGTTCTCCCCTCGCCCAAACACAGACGCCCCGATCACTTGTGCGTCAGTGCGCAGGGTCGGGGCGTTCTCGTTCGACCTCAGAGGTTGTTGATCATCTCGCGAAGCAGCGCGGAAGTGCTGAGATGCCGAGCATCCGCCTTCGCTTTCAAGATGCTCCGCTCTCGGCTGTTCACGCGAACGGTGATGCGGGTGACGTCGTCACCGAGCGTCTTTGGTCGTCCGGGTCGCGCCGGGCTCCCGGCATGCGACGGACCGAACTGCGCGTTGGGGAACCCCGCGTCGGCTTCGTCGGCCCAGCGGTCGAGGTCCGCGTCCGTAAACGTGGTGCCCTTTGTCTTGTACGTCTTCATCGCCTTCTCCTTTCGAGTCCGACCTCTTGCTTCACCTTCGTCGTCGCGTCCATGCTGTGGAAGATCAGCCAGTCCTCAGGATCATCTGGCTTCACGGCCAGGTACTCAAGGAGCCTGCCTGCATGAGTGACTCCGACACCGACCCATTGCATCGGGTCGGTGGCCATCCGCGGCGCGAACCGGAGGGAGTTCTCGAACGCCTCCCGGACCTCGTCATCCGTCACTTCAGGATGCCGACGGGCCACCCGGGGATGCACCTCGACGACCATCGTCCCTCCGCGACAATAGAGTTTTGTCTGACGTAAGTCTACGCGACACATCCACCCCGCTACCAGCCCAGGGGTGCTCAGGCTACGACTGGTGCTGCTCTGTCCCGCAAGCCGGTCGTCCAGCGAACTTCCCGCTGGGCCGCCCGCCGGCCCGGACTCCCCGCGCCGACCGGGGCGCAGGCGGTCTCACATAGGGACTCCCCGACCTCTCGCGGTGAAGTCACGTCTGACGAACACATCGCGGCGGACGAAGCAGTCGGCCGACCCGAGGCGGGCGTGGCCGATCGGGACTGCAAAAGGACGCGTTCATCCTCAATTGCACGCACATGGAGTGGCAGTCAGACGCGAAAGCTGGCGGTCGGCGCTGCCCGCGAGCCAGCCGGTCTCCGGAACAACGGAGCTCGCTCAGGACACATCGCCCGGAGGCACCTGCCCAACCACCGCCCCGAGCAACTCGGTGAGCGCCGCCCGGACCGCCTGCGGCAGCGCCACGGCGTCGAGCTCCGCGAGCCGGTCCACGACGGGCCGGTCACCGGCGATGATCTCCCACGCCTCGAGCTTCTCGGGGTTGCCCATCTGCGCGTCGGCGAGCACGGTGCGGGCCGCGGCGCGTCGGTCGGGGCCGACCCGGACCTCCCCCGCGATGCGGACGACGGCACCGACGTCGGACGGGACGGTCGCGGTCACGCTCCAGCGCCCGTCCACCCCGGTGACGGCGACCTCGGCGCCGTCGACGGTCACCGGTCCGTCCGGCAGGGCGGCGAGGACGGTGAGCGTCCACGTCCGGACGGGCGGGACCAGGTCGCCCCGGCCCTCCGCGGGCCCGATGCGGAACGTGCGGGTCGGGAGGTCCCAGGTGAGCTCGGTCCGGACGGCCGGACCGGCGGCGGCAGCGCCCGCGTCGTCGTCCTCGGCGTCCTCCGCCAGCACGAACGTCCCGGAGGCCGCCGGCGCGACGAGCACCTCGAGCTCGCTCGGGTTCCGGGTCGCGTCGAGGTCGGGACCCGCGTCGAGCGGCAGGATCCCGCCGGCGCGCAGGAGGACGGGGATCGACGCGGTCGGCCGGTGGAACGCGATGCTCCGGTCACCGCGGTAGACCGTCCCGGTGAACACGTCGGTCCAGGTCCCGGCGGGCAGCCAGGCCCGGACGCTCCCGAGCAGCGAGGCCGGGTCGCGCGGCTCGGTGATCGGCGCGACGAGCAGCTCGGAGCCGAACGCGTACTCGTTCGGGACGCGGTAGGCCTCGCTCCGGCGCGGCTCGAGGTGGTACATCGGCCGGACGAGCGGGGTGCCGGCCGCCGCCGCGTGGTTCATCGTGTGCAGGTAGGGCACCATCCGGTGACGGAACCGGAGGGCGTCGTCCATGGCGGCGCGGTGCTCCGGCGGGAACGACCACGGCTCCTTGCGGATGAACGGGTTGTTGGCGGAGTGCAGCCGCATGATCGGCGAGAACACCCCGAACTGCACCCAGCGCGTCGCCAGCTCGTCGTCGCGCACGCCGCGGGTGTGCCCGCCGATGTCGTGGCTCCACCACGCGTAGCCGATGTTGGCGGCGGTCGCCGTGAACTCGGGCTGGAACGCCAGCGACGCCCACGACACGACCGCGTCGCCCGAGAACCCGACGGCGTACCGGTGGCTGCCGGGCCCCGCGTACCGCGAGAACGTCATCCCGGGGCCGCCGTTCCGGGCGGCGTCGAGGTGGTGGAAGTGGTTGAGCACCCAGAGCGGGTCGACCCCCGGCAGGTCGGAGGTGCGCCCCTGCTGCCAGTCGATCCACCAGAAGTCGACGCCCTGGTCCTCGAGCGGGTCGTGCAGGTCGCGGAAGTAGGACTCGAGGAACGCGCGGTCCGTCGGCGCGAAGGGCAGCGGGCGCTCCGTCTCCGGGTCGACCCCGAGCGCCCGCGCCATCGTCGGGTAGGCGTCCTCGAACGCCCGGACGCCGTCGGCGGGGTGCAGGTTGAGGGTCGTCCGCATGCCGCGCTCGTGCAGGGCGGTGAGGAACGCCTCGGGATCGGGGAACAGCGAGCGCTCCCACGAGTAGCCGGTCCACCCGTTCCCGAACCGCGACGGCACGGAGTCGACGCGGTGCCAGTCCATGTCGATCACGGCGACGGAGAACGGGACGCCCTCGTCGTCGAACCGGTCCATGAGCGACAGGTAGCTGTCGGCTGTGTACGGGTGGTACCGGCTCCACCAGTTGCCGAGTGCCCATCGCGGGAGGCGCGTGGGCGGTCCCGAGACCGCGTACAGCGCCGAGACGGCGGCCGGGTAGTCGCGGCCGTACGCGAACACGTAGAGGTCCTCGCGATCGGCGCCACGCACGCCGACCCAGCCGTCGTCCTCGAACAGGAACGAGGTGGCGTCGTCGACCACGGCGATGCCGTCGGGGGCGACGACGCCCGGTTCGAGGTCCGTCCGGCCGTCGACGTCGTCGAGCGTCCGCGCCGTCCCGCCGAGGTCCCGCGTCGGCTCGCCGTACCGCCACCGGCCGGTGTCCGCGCCGATCATCTCGACGAGCAGCCCGCTCGCCGAGAACGGGCCGCCGTCGTACCGCAGCCGTGCCCGGGCCGTGGTCACGACGACGCCCCGGCCGGACCGCTCGACGTCGAACGGCACGGCCGGCAGGTCGCGTCGGATCGCGAACGTGGAGGCCCGGTCCTCGAACCCGCCGTCGGCCGACCGTTCGACGCGGAACAGCCCGTCGGCGAGCACCGTGATGCGCCAGCCGTCGCCGTGGACCTGCTGGTCGTCGCGCGCCCGCGGCGCGGCGCCGGGCAGCGGCCGGATGACGGGCAGCGCGGTCGGAGTGGCATCGGGCGTGGGCTGCGTGACGGAGTCGGACATGGTCCTCCAGGTCGGTCGGGTGGTCGGACGCGACGGTACCCGTGTGCGGTGGGGTGGGCCCCCCGGGCGGAACCCGCCGGTCGGTGCTCGACGGCGCGCGTCGGTCAGTGCTTGACGGCGCCCTGCGTCACGCCGCTGATCACCCAGCGCTGGGCGAACAGGTACACGACGATGGTCGGCGCCATGGCCATGAGGTACGACGCGAACGCGACGTTGTAGTTCGTGCCGAACTGGCTCTGGAAGATGTTCTGCACGACCGGCAGGGTCTGCAGGCTCGGGTCCGCGGTGATGAGCGACGGCATCATGAAGTCGTTCCACGACGCCAGGAACGCGAAGATGCCGACCGTGGCGTTCATCGGACCGAGCAGCGGCAGCACGATGCGCCAGAAGATCTGCCACGTCGTCGCGCCGTCGATGCGGGCGCTCTCCTCGAGCTCGATCGGCAGCGAGCGGAGGTACGCCGAGTAGAGCAGCACGCTGAACGACAGTTGGAACATCGCGTGCAGGATGCCGACGCCGACGGGGTTGTCGAGGCCGGTCAACGCCGTGAGCTGGATCTGCGGCAGGGCGACCACCGGGAACGGCAGGAACAGCGCGGCGAGCAGGTAGTACAGCGACCAGCGGTAGATCCGCTTGTCCCAGTTGCGGGCGATCGCGAACGCGGCGAGCGAGCTGAGGAACAGCGTCAGGACGACCGTGATCGCGGCGACGCCGAGCGACAGGCCGAACGACACCGGGAAGTGCGTGAGCCGCCACGCCTGCGCGAAGCTCGCGGGGTTGAACGGCGCCGGGAACGAGAACGCGTTCCCGTCCACCGACTGCGCACTCGTCTTGAACGCCATCGACAGCGTGACCCACAGCGGGGCCAGCACCGTCAACGACGCCAGGATGAGCAGGACGGTCAGCGGCCAGTTCGTGCGGCCGAGCCGACGACGCCGACGCGTGGTGGTGGGGCGGCCGGCGCTGGAGCCGGCCATCTGGTCGTGGTGGAGGTCGACAGAGGTCACAGTCGGATGGTCCTTCCGCGGGTGACGAGGAGCTGGGCGACGGAGATCACGACGGTGACGATGAAGAACACCGTGGCGTTGGCCATCTGGTACGCGTAGTCGCCGCCCGTGAAGCCACCGAAGATCGTCATGGCGACGCTGCTCGTGGCAGTGCCCGGGCCACCGTTCGTCAGGCCGACGATGACGTCGTAGGCGCCGAGGTAGCCCTTCACGCCGAGCACCGTGTTGATGACGATGAACCCGGCGATGAGCGGCAGCGTGATGGAGCGGAACTGCTTCCAGGAGCTGGCGCCGTCGAGCGCGCTCGCCTCGTACAGGTCGTCCGAGATCGCCGTGAGGCCGGCGGTGTACACGAGCAGGGCTCCGGGGATCGTCTGCCAGGCGGACACGATCACGATGGCGAGCCAGGCGAGGTCCGGGTTGCCGAGGATGCTCTGCTCGAGCGGGTGGAACCCGACCGCGGTGGCGAGGGCCGGCAGCGAGTTCGAGAACAGGTAGTTGAACACGTACGCGACGACGATCCCGGAGATCACCATCGGGATGACGAACACGCTCCGCAGCGGCGCCGCGAACCGGATCCGCCGCGACAGCGCCACGGCCAGCGCCAGGGCGATCACCTGCGCGACGACGACGGTGACCGCCGCGAACCCGAGCGTGAAGCCGTACGAGGCGATGATGTTCGGATCCGTGAACAGCGTCGTGTAGTTCCGCAGCCCCAGGAAGGACCACCGGCCGTACCCGACGTAGTTCGTGAAGCTGTAGAAGATGCCGATCACGGCGGGCACCACGACGAACGCGGTGAACAGCGCGAGCGCCGGGAACAGGAACAGGGCGTAGATCGGGTCGACGCGCCGCCGCCGAGCGGGCCGGGTCGTCGGTCTCGGCGGCAGTTCATCCGCGGTTCGGTCCGACAGGGGTGCTTGCAGGGTCACGATCGCTCCTCGTCGAGGTCGGACATCGTCATGGGGGTCATACGAGTGCGTCCCGTCCGGCGAGGCGCCGCCAGTCCGCGTCGAGCTGGCGGAGCATGCCGTCGAAGTTCCCGCTCCGCGTGGCGGACTGCAGGTAGTTGCCGAGCGGGATCGAGTTCGGCATGAACGTCCCCGCGCCCTGGTAGAACGCGGCCCGGTCGACGAACGGCTGGAGGCCCGCCACCCGCTCGTCCTGCTGCGCGGGCGCGCCCTTCCGCGTCGAGTACGCCAGGTTGTCCTGGTTGTAGGCGTCGATGACCGACGGACGCATGAGGAACTCGACGAGTTCGCGAGCTTCCTCGCGGTGTGCCGTCGCGGTCGGGATGTAGAGGCCGAGGTCGATGTTCACCCGGGCCTTGCGGTCCGCCGGGTCCTCGGACACGGGCAGCGGGAAGGTCCCGACCGACAGGCGCTTGTCGACGAGCGCGATCTGCCCGAGGGCCCACGGCCCCTGCAGGTACATCCCCACCTGGCCCTTGCCGAACGCCAGGTTGCCGTCGGCGTACGAGCGGACGGCGTGGTCGGGGTTGAAGTACGTCGAGATCGTCTTGGCGCGTTCCATCGGGACCGCCAGGGTCTTCTCGAACGAGACCTCGGAGTCGGGTCCGACGTCCGTGCCGAGTTCCTTCATCCGCCGGAAGAACCGTCCCGTGTCGACGAGGCTGCCGACCGCGTAGTCGAACAGGCCCTGCCACAGGGTCCACGTGTCCTTGTCGGTCGCGTAGATCGGGGTGATCCCGGCTTTCTTGAGCTCCTTGCAGACGTCGACGAACTGCGACCACGTCTCGGGCACCGGCAGGTGGTGGTCGGCGAAGATCTTCTTGTTGTAGATGACGCCGGCCGCGGCGAGGGAGTACGGGAGCACGCTCGTTCGCCCCGGGTACGTCGCGTACTGGTCCGTGAGGGAGCGGATGTCCGTGCGGACGGTCCGGGCCGAGGGCAGGTCGGACATGTCGCTGAGCACGCCGCGCTTGATGTACCGGGCGAGCTCGAGGTTGTCGTTGAAACAGCCGACGTCCGCCGGGGCACCGCGCACGAACTGCGGGGCGATCACGTTGGTGGAGTCGTGCACCACCGAGATGCCCGGCCGCTCCCGCTCGAACTGGCGGAGCAGCGTGTCGAAGTAGGCGATGACCTCTTGCTTCTGTTCGTAGAACCGGAGGTGCGTGGTGCCGCCGCCGGCACCGGGCGCGGCACAGCCGGCGAGACCGAGCGCAGCGAGTGCGGTGGAGCCGACGAGGAAGGACCGGCGGCTCACTGAGACAGGACGGGACACGCGACATCTCCCTTGATTGCGGCGTGCGCGCCAATTTATAGCGCTCAAAATCGGGTGTCAAGCGGGCTGCCCGGCGGTGGCCGCCGGGGTCCGTCCCGTCCGACCAGGGAGGCCGCATACCCTCCGGAGCATGACTGACGATCGACGCCGCGAACTCGGCTCCACCGACGCGCCCGTCGAGGACGAACTCCTCGAGTCCTTCGAGGCGACGATCGAGGAGGGTGCGGAACGGTTGCAGCGGACCGTGCGAGCGGTGCTCATCACGGGGTTCTTCGGTGGTCTCGAGGTCGGCCTCGGCGTGATGGCCTACCTCGCCGTCCTGACCGAGACCGGCAGCCACCTGCTCGCGGGCCTCGCGTTCGGCATCGGGTTCATCGCCCTGCACCTCGCGCACAGCGAGCTGTTCACCGAGAACTTCCTCATGCCCGTCGCGGCCGTCGTCGCGCGCGAGGGGAGCCTGCTGCAACTCCTCAAGCTGTGGGGCGGCACCCTCGTCGCGAACCTCGTCGGCGGGTGGGTGTTCATGTGGCTCGTCGTCCAGGCGTTCCCCCAGTGGCACCCCACGCTCAGCGAGGCCGCGCACCACTACATCGACGCCCCGTTCGACCTGCAGAGCGTCGTGCTGGCCGTGCTCGGCGGCAGCACCATCACCCTGATGACCCGGATGCAGCAGGGCACGGACTCCGATCCGGCCAAGCTCGTCGCCGCCGTGGCCGGCGGGTTCCTGCTCGCGGGCCTCCAGCTGTTCCACTCGATCCTCGACTCGCTGCTGGTGTTCGGCGCGATCCAGAGCGGTGTCGACATCACGTACGGACAGTGGCTGGGGTGGTTCGGGTACACGCTCCTGTTCAACGTGCTCGGCGGCCTGGTGCTCGTGACGGCGCTCCGCCTGCTTCGGACCAAGGAGCTCATGGAGGGCCGGCGAGAGACCTCGCACGACCACCCGGACCGCGCGGCGCACCAGCAGGAGGACTGACGGGCCCGGTGGTCGGGGGCGGGATCAGACCCCGAAGCCCTCGCCGCCGGTCACGGGCACGACCGCTCCGTTGAGGAACGTGCTCTGCGCGACCCACCGGATGACGTCCGCGATCTCGTCGGGACGCCCCAGCCGCCCCAGCGGGATCCGCTCGAGGAGGGCCCGACGGTGTTCGTCCGTCATCGGGGCGAGCATGTCGGTCTCGGTCGGACCCGGTGCGACGGCGTTGATCCGGATGCCGCGCGGGCCGTACTCCCACATGACCGACCGCATGAAGCCCTCGAGCGCGGCCTTCGACGCCGTGTAGTGGCTGCTGCCCGGGATGCCGACACGCGCGCTCTCGGACGACACGAGCACGATCGAGCCCGACCGCTGCCGGTTCATCGCCTTCGCCACGTGCTTCGTCGCGAGCATCGCCCCGACCAGGTTCACCTCGAGCACCTCGCGCATCGACGCCGCGGTCATCCGCACCAGGAGCTCCTGCGGTGCGACGGCGGCGTTCACCACCGCGACGTCGAGCCGTCCGTGCTCCACCGCCGTGCGCACCGCATCCGCCACGGATCCCTCGTCGCGCATGTCCGCCTGGACGCCCACGACGCCGGACGGGACGCCCGAACCACGGTGCGTGCCGACGACGCGATGGCCGGCCTCGTGGAACGCCGTGGCCGTCGCGGCGCCGATGCCCCGCGATGCCCCGAACACGATCACGGACAGCGGTTCGACGTCGGTCTGCACGGGTCGATTATCTGCTACGGTCCTGTTCGTGCGGGGCGGATGCCTCGTGAGCATGGCCGCTGGACAGCGGCTCAGGCTGGACGTTCTGGGGCGCGGACGCGCTCGGTCCGGCCCTGCCGTGCCCGCCCCGGGATCCCGAGCGCGGAGGCACAGGATGGCGAACACCGAGGTCGATCCCGTCGGCCGGTGGGTCGTCGTCGATCACTTCGGTGCCGTCACGAGCCTGCTCGCGGTCGGTGACCAGGAGCACGCCGGGGTCAGCCCTCGGCGGAACCTGGACCGCCGCGCGCGCGAGGTGCTGCTCCCCGCACTGTCCGAGGTGATCGGGTCGGGCGCGGCCCTGCGACGCATCGTGCACCTGGGGGGCGATGCGTACCAGGTCGACGCCCGGCCCGTGATCACGCCGGACCGGTCGCACGTGACGGGCGCGTACGGCGTGTTCGTCCCGGCTGCCGACCCCGTGCCGGAGCCGCCGCTCATCGGTGCGTGGCAGTGGACGGTGGACACGTCCGGCAACAACGTCGGGTCGACGTCGTCGCAGTGGGACGCCGGCCTCTACCGATTGCACGAGTTCAGCCCGGACGATGTCCAGTCGAGCCGAGGGCCGGTCGGCGATTGGTTGACGCGACTCCTGCCGTACGAGGAGCGTGCGCGGGTGAAGACGACCGTGGACGCCGGGCTCGCCGCCGCGAACGGGGTGCACCAGCTCCTCACCTTCGGTGCCGTCACCCGCCCGGACACGCCGAACCCCGGCCGCAAGCAGTTGGCACTCGTCGGCACGTCGACCGTCCTGCCCGACCGGCCGGGCGTGTTCTACGCCTACGGGTTCACGCGGGAGGTCCCGAAGCCGAGCACGTACCGCACGACCGGTCTCGACATCGTCGACGCGGCGGAGTTCGCCCGCGCCTACTTCGCGCTCGCGGGTGACGTCGCGTACGCCGCCGTCGACTGCCTCCAGTCGTCGACGTTCATGACGTCGCCGAGCTGGGGGCGGCTCGGGCTCCACGAGCCGTTCGAGGGCGACATCGCCTCGCTCGCGCTCGCGGAGGACCGTCCCGCCTTCGAGGAGTTCGTCGCCGCCGCGCGTCGGAGCGTCGACCACGACGCGGCCACGCACGACGTGCGACTCGTCCGCGACGACGGCTCCCCCGCCCGGTTCCGCGTCCGTGCGGCGCGGGTGGACCGCACCGCGGCGGCGAGCCGGTACCTGCTGCTGTCGTTCGAGGCACGCTCGTGAGCCTCCTCGCCGGCAAGACCGTGCTCGTCTCGGGCGTGTTCACCGAGTCCTCGATCGCGTTCCGCACCGCCGCGATCGCGCAGGAGCAGGGCGCCACCGTGATCCTCAGCGGGTTCGGGCGGCGCCGTCGCATCACCGAGGCCGTCGCACGACGGCTGCCGACGACCGCGCCCGTCGTGGAGTTCGACGCCGAGGACCCGGCCGACGTGGGCCTCCTGGCCGACCGGCTCCGCGAGCACACCGACCGACTCGACGGCGTCGTGCACTGCATCTCGGCGAGCCTGCCGTCCGTGGTCGGCGACGGGTTCAGCGATGCCGAGTGGGACGACGTCGCCCACTCGTTCCGGGTCTCCGCGTACTCGCTGCAATCGCTCGTCCGCGGCGCGGACCCGCTGCTCGGCGCGGGCGCGAGCGTCGTCGGATGCACGCTCGACGCCTCCCGGGCCTGGCCCGTCTACGGCTGGGCCGGCGTCGCCAAGGCGGCGTACGAGTCCGTGAACCGGTACCTCGCGCTGCACCTCGGTCCGCGCGGCATCCGCACCAACCTCGTCGCCGCCGGCCCCGTCGACTCGTTCACCATGCGGGCGATCGAGGGCATCGACCAGGTGAACGGCCTCTGGGAGGACCGGGCCCCGCTCGCCTGGGACCGCACCGACGCGACCCCCGTGGCCAGGACGATCGTCGCGCTGCTCTCCGACTGGCTGCCGGCCACGACCGGGTCGATCGTCCACGCCGACGGCGGGTTCCACGCGGTCGAGTACTGACCGGCGCCGGAGGTCGACCTGGCCGGGACGTGGAAATGCCCCGGCGGACTCGGGGGAAGCCCGCCGGGGCGGATCCGCGGAGTTGGGGGGAACGCCGCGGACAGGTCGATGCTACCCCTCGCACGCCGCATCGCGTGGTCTGGAGCGTCGTCTCACCATCCCGTGTCGAGCGTGTGCTGCACGAGGAGGGCGGTCAGGACCTGGACGACCAGGCCGGACCATCGCCAGCGGGGCGAGAGCAACGCCGTCCCGACGAGCACCCACGGCGCGAAGGGCAGCCAGATGCGCTCCACCTCGGCCTTGCTCATCCCCGACACGTCGGCGAGGAACACCATGGCGGCGCCGGCGAGTGCCAGGACCACCGGGACGACGGCCGCCCGAGGGAGCCGCCGGTACGCATGGATCCAGCCGTGACCGCGCAGCACCGCGCGCGCTCGCACGAGCGTCTGTGCGACGGCAGGCCCGATCACCGGTCCGGCGCTGAAGGCGAACGCGGTCAGGTCACCCCAGACCCAGTACCCGAACGGACGCTTGTGTGCCACGCCGTTGTAGTACCGCTCGCGGAGGACCGGGTACGCCTCCCACCAGGCGAACCCCCACAGCGCGAACGTCCCGACGACCGCGACGGCACCGAGCAGCCCCCACACGAGTGGCCGCCACGAACGTGCCGCGACGAGCACCCCCACCGCCAGGACGCCGAGCAAGGGCAGCCCGTAGGAGAGCATGACGCTGTACCCGAACAGCAGTCCCGCTGCGACACCCCACGCGGCGGCGGCCCCGCCGCGCCGGCTCGTCGCCGACCGGGCCAGCAGACAGGCCGCCCAGGCGCCGCACGCAGCGAACACCGCGTCGGCGGAGACGGCCGACCAGACCGCTGCGGGACCGAGGACGAGGAACGGGGCGGCACGGCGGGCGGCGGAATCGGCGCCGAGGGTACGCAGGGTGAGCAGCACCGCGACCGGCGTCGTCGCCGCGACGAGCAAGGTCATCCAGCCCGCCGCCAGGCCCGTCGTGAACCCGAGCCGGACGAGGACCACGTAGAAGAGCAACGCCCCGGGCGGGTGCCCGGCGATGTGGACCGGCCACTTGCCCGGGCCGCCCACGATGCGTGGGATGAACCCGTGGAGGGTCTGGGCGAACGGATGCCCAGCCACGGCCCGCGCCGTGTCCATGTACTCGTACGGGGTGTCGAGGACGTGACCGATGCCGTGGGAGCCGTCGACCAGTGCGAGCGCCGCGAACCACGCCACCGTGACTGCATACGCGCCGGGCACGAGCACCGCCCAGCGCGCCCGAGCGGCCACCCGGTGTGCGAACACCACCCCGAGCACCGCCAGCGCCACCGCCGGCAGTGTCCCCGGCCCGACCCGCGGGTCCCAGTGCGCGTGCAGGGGCGGGAACGCGATGACGTGCACGCGCCAGCCGGTCAGTCTCGGGATCAGCACTGCGGCGGCCATCAGGAGGACGGCGACGGCCAGGCCGACCACCGCTGGCGTCCGCGGTCGTCGGACGTGGTGTTCAGGAAGGGACATGGATCTCCGGTTCCGGCCGTCGAGGAAGCGTCTCATGCAACCAGATCACAGGCCCGACTGGGCGGACGGCTGCACGATCGCGCGCCGCGAACTCACGCGACGTCAGCCGAGCGACTGCTGCTTGGCCTGCACGACGCGCCGCGCGGCCGCGTCGACCTGCTGCCGGAAGGACGCGTCGGTCCGGGCCTTCGCGACGACCGCGTCGACCATGGGGTCGACCACGCTCGGATCGGCGGAGGCGAGCACGATGTCCGACCCCGCCTGGATCGCCAGGACCGCCCGCTGCGCCGGGGTCCACTGCTGCACCTGGGCGGCGGTCGAGAGGTCGTCGGTGACCACGACGCCGTCGAACCCGAGCTGGCCGCGCAGCAGGCCCTGGACCACCGTCGGCGAGAACGCGGCCGGCATCGACGGGTCGATCCGCGAGTAGTACGCGGTCGACGTCATGACGAACCGGGCGCCGTCATGGACCTCGGCGCGGAACACCTGCACGGACGGGCTGTCGGCGGTCGTCACGCTGTCGGTGACACCACTCGTGTAGTCGGTGTTGCCCGTCACGTTCCCGAGGCCCGGGAAGTGCTTCACGACGCTCTGTACGCCGGCCGCCTGCAGGCCCCCGCGGAACGCGTCGGCCGCGCCCGTGATCGTGCCCGGGTCGAAGCCGAGTTCGCGGCGGTACCGCCCGATCGGCGGGTTCGCCGCCGCGGTCGCCGGCGAGGGCAGGAGGTCCACCACCGGCCCGAGGTCGAGGTCCACCCCCGCAGCCGCGAGCTGCCGCCCCCACGTCACCGCGTCGTCGTGCAGCGCGGCCGGCGGCATCGCGCCCTGGGCGAGACCGTCCGGGATGTCCGAGAACCCCGGCCCACGGAGCACCTGTACCTGCCCGCCCTCCTGGTCCGTGGCGACCAACATCGGCAGTCCCGCGGTGGTGTCGTCAGACACCAGACCGGTGACCTGCCGGACGACGGCGGCGGTCGCGGCCGTGCCGGACGTCGAGCGGCCGGAGAGGAACACGTTGCCGACGTGGTGCGTCCGCACCGCCTCGAGCGCCTGGGCACCCGCCGCGGTCGCCGGGGTGCCCACCATGAACAGTTGCCCGACGCGTTGCTCGAGCGTCAGGCCGGCGAGCGGGTCGGGGGTCGGCGTCGGAGTCGGGGTCCCGGTGGGGCGCGACGGGGAGGCGGAGGCGGGCCGGGAGGATCGCGGCGACGGGCCTCCCGGCGTGGACGGACCGACGCACGCGCTGAGGACCGACGCGACGACGAGCGCGGTCGCGGCGGCGAGGAACGGGCGTGCCCGGCGGCGGACGACGGAGCAGGCGGGCACGGACATGACGTGGGCGATGGTAGGCGGCGCGGCGCGGGAGCGGCTGAGCGCACGGCAGCCGGCCGAACTCCGCCGACAGATCGACCACGACCTCGAACCCCTCGGCGTCGGCGGCTCGGAGGCGCAGCCCTCGCGCCTCCGAGCCCCGGTCACCGCTCCGTCGGCTCGTCCGGATCGTCGATGTCCCGCCAGTTCCCGATGACCGGGAACTCGGTGACCCGCAGCCGAGCCGATCCGTACGGCACGAGACGGAGGTCGTCGTCCGGTCCGTGGTCGAGCACCGGGCTGAACGGCGGCGTGTCTGCCTGTGCCCCGGCCATCCGCCACTCGGTCGCGCGCGCACCCGGGGCGTGCAGCACGACGGGCGCACGCCGCCGGTCCTCCAACGACCAGGGGGCAGCCGGGACTGCACCGCGGGTCACCCGCCATCCCGCAGCGTCGCGGACCTCGGCGAGCGCCCAGTTCCACGACCCGCGCGCGTGCACCTCCCACTCGCCGATGCCGGGCGCCCCGTCGTGCTCCACCCACCGCTCTCCCGGCGAGTACACCATCGTCAGCGGCCCGAGCCGCACCGCGGCGGCCTGACGCTCGCGCCGGACGACCCGGGCCCGCATCGGCAGGACGAGGACGACGTCCCCCGTCGCCGACCAGTCGCGTTCCAGGGTCACGTACCCGTCCACGATCGGGAGGCCCGCATCGGCCCCCGGCGATCCGATCGCCACACGGACACCGCCGACCGTCAACTCGGCGCCCTGCGCCCACGACGGGACGCGCAGCCGCAGGGCGAACGGCGTCGTGCGCGAGGTCGCGACCCGGATCCTCACGGTCTCGTCGAACGGGTACTCGGTGTCCACGACGATCGACACCGCATCGTCGTCCACCTCGGTCGCGATCGCGGACGGCGCGTAGGCGACGACCCGCAGCCCGTCCGCGTCGCGCAGCCACAGGTGCGACACGAACTTCGGCCACCCCTGGTGGAGGTTGGCCGTGCAGCACCCGAAGTGGGGTTCGAGTCCGAAGATCCCGGCGTCGTCGGACGAGAAACTCCACTCCCGCCGGCCGACCGACACCTCGACCTGGTTCGCCTGCTGGTGGTACTGGTGCCCACGCATCTCGGGGTCGCTCGACGCCGGGAGCAGGTTGTACGCGAGCGACTCGAGCCGGTCGCCGTCGATGCCGCGTCCGTACACCTGCGCGTGCACCTCCGCGGTGAACATCATCTCGACGACCTGACAGGTCTCGATGCCGGCCGTGGCCTCGCGTCCGCCGAGCCACTCGTCGCCGGAGAACCATCCGCTCGCCTGCCCGTGCCAGCGGTCGAGCGCGGCGAACGACGCCTCCGTCCGAGCGGTGTGGCCACGGACGTCCCGGTCGCGGAGCGCCGAGACGGCTCCCGTCTTCAGACCCATGGCGACGTTCGGTCCGTGCGTCCGGTGGGAGAACGTCCGGGCCGGGCCGGTGATGAGGTCGCTCGCCAGGTAGTCGTCCCACCGGATGGTCTGCGCTGCCAGCAGGTCGACGAGGTCGAGCAGCCACGGGTCGCCGGTCCGCTCGTACAGCCACCACACGGACAGCGCGTTGTCGGCGCCCCGAGCACGTCCCCACGAGGTCAGCGGCCGGCCCGGGAGCGCGGAGAGCTGGTGCCGGAAGTACCGCTCGAGGAACGGCGGCACCCGCTCGTCGCCCGTGGCGTCCGCGTGCTGCGTGAGCACCTTGAGGGCGACCATCCGCGGCCACCAGTCGTCGTTGCCCACCGGCCCGAAGAACCCGTCGTCGCGCTGCGATGCGAGGATCCACTCGATCCACGGCGTCGCCAGGGCGAGGAGCCGGTCGTCCTGCAGCACGTGCGCGAGCGGGACCAGCCCGTCGAGGTAGTACGGCCCGCGCTCCCAGTTCTCCCCCGCTCCCCCACGCCAGCCGCTGTCCGGCCCGACGTCGGGCCAGATCGCCTCGAGCTGCCCGGTGATGTTGTCGGCCTGCAACCGGAGCTGGTCGAGCAGCCAGCCGCGTGGCGTGATGCTCCCGAGCGGCAGCGGCCGGTGTGACCGCCCCTCGGTGGTCGTGGTGGTGGTCGTGGTGCTGGCGATTGTCATTTGATCGATCCTCCGATGAGGCCTCTGGTGTAGTAGCGCTGCAGGGCGAGGAACAGCACGACCACCGGAACGGTCGCGACGCACGCGACCGCGGTGAGGAGTCCGGGGTCGATCACCGGGACCCCGGGGATCTTGAAGGACGTGCTGATGCTCGACAGCGCGAGCGGGAGTGTGTACTTGCTGTCCGTCGACAGGAACGTCACCGAACTCAGGAGGTCGTTCCAGCCGGCCATGAACCCGAACAGCGCGACCGTGACGAGCCCTGGCCACGCCAGCGGGAGCATCACCGAGCGGAGGATCCGCCCGGTGCCGGCGCCGTCGATCGCTGCCGCGTCCTCGAGTTCCGACGGGATGCCGTCGAAGGTGTTGCGCATGACGAACACCGAGAACGGGAGCTGGAGTGTCACGAGGACGAGCACCACCCCGGCCAGCGAATCGAGCAGCCCGAGCTTGCCGAGCACGATCGACAACGGCGTCAGCAGTCCCTGGAACGGCACGACGAGTGGCGCGAGCAGGAGGATGAACACGACCGACGAGCCGCGGAACCGGATCTTCGACAAGGCGTAGGCGGCGAGCGTCGACACGAGCGCCACGAGGACCGCGACCGCGATGGCGACCACGAACGAGTTGACGATGTTCTGCCGCAGGTCCACCGACGGGTCGAACACCTTCCCGTAGTTCCGGAGCGTGAGCGTCGCGAGCGACTCCGGCCCGATCCCGCGGGCGTCGGCGTCGGCCGGCAGGAACGACCGGAACAGGATGTAGACGACCGGCGCGATGAACAGGAGCGCGAGCACCGTGCCGATGGCGACGTAGGCGACACCACTCGCGTCGGGCCCACGCCGCCGCCGCGCGGGCGCATGCGGCAGTCCTGTCCGGTTCGCGGCGTCCGGTCTGGAGGCTCGGCTCGCGTCACGCCGAGGCGCCGCTGCCGTTCGCTTCGTCACGTCCGTCGTGCTCATCGCTCGTCCTCCGCACTGGTCGACCGCAGCGCCCGCAGCTGGACGATCGCGATGACGAGGATGATCACCGTGAGGATCATCGACAGGGCGGCGCCGTAGCCGAGGTCGTACCGGACGAACGACTGCTGGTACGTGTACATCACGGTCGTCGTGGTCGCGCCGCTCGGGCCGCCCTTGGTCAGCACGTAGAACTGGTCGAAGACGAGGATCGAGCCGGACACCGCGAGCAGCAGGCAGAGCGCGAACTGTCGCCGGACGAGCGGGAACACGACGGACCCCTCGCGACGCCACCATCCGGCGCCGTCGATCTTCGCCGCCTCGATCACCTCGCCCGGCACGGCCTGCATGCCCGCCATGAGCAGGATCATCGCGACGCCCATCGACTTCCACACCGTCAGGACGACGACCGCCCAGAACGCCGTGTCCGGTGCCGTGAACCACGCGGTGTCCCCGTTGGTCACTCCGACCGACCGGAGGAGCACGTTGATCGCCCCGGTGCCCGGCACGAGCAGCACGTTCGCCATGTAGGCGGCGGCGGTGAACCCGATGACGACCGGCATGAAGAACGCCGTCCGGACGAAGGAGACGAACCGCCCCTCACCTCGGACCATCGTCGCGGCGGCGTAGCTCACGGCCATCCCGACCGGCACCGACACGACGGTGAACAGGAGCGAGAACACGAGCGAGTGCCAGAACGCCGCGTCCTGGAACGCCTGTACGTAGTTCCCGACGCCGGCGGGGCTGACCCGGCCGAGGAGGGGCCAGTTCGAGAACGACATCACGACGAGCAGCACCATCGGCACGACGAAGAACACGACCGCGAGGACGAGCGCGGGGGCGACGAGCACCCATGCCAGTGTCTGGCGCCGACGGCCCCCGGAGCGCGGCCGGGCACCGATGCGCCCGTCCGCGACCCCGGCGAGCGCCGAGGAGGTGACGGCCGTCACTTCCCGACCTGGCTGTAGGCCTGCCCGATGAGCGCGTTCGCTTGCTTCTCGGCGCTCGCGAGGGCCGCGGAGGCGTCAGCGCCCTGGAAGATCACCTTCTGGGACTGCTGTGCCCACGGACCGTTGGGGTCGTTGATCACCGCGTTGTAGGCGATGCTCTTCGGGAGCTTGCCGATCGCGAGCGTGTCGACGATGTCCTTCGACCACTCGTCGGTCGCGAGGCTCTTCGCCACGGTGAGGTCCGGTGCGATCCAGCCCTGCGAGAGATCGATCCGCGCGGCCTTCTTCGAGCTGACGAGCCACTTCATGAGCGACCACGCACCGTCGCTGTTCTTCGCACCGGCCGTCATGCCGATCTCGTCACCGCCGAGGAAGGAACCAGAACCGCCGTCCACGCCGGGGATCCCGACGGCGCTGCCGAAGTCGGCCTTCTTCGCGGTGAGGGTGTTCGCGCCGGTGAACACGATGCCGACCTTGCCGTTCAGGGCGTTCTCCTGCCCGACGTTGCCCGGGTCCTGGTTCGGTTCGTCGGTCTTCTGCATGAGCCCGGACTTCCACATGTCCTGGTACCAGTCGACCATGCCGACCAGGTTCTTGCTGGTGAACTCGGCCTCCTGGCTCTTCCCTGCCGCGGTGAGGACGCTACCGCCCTTCGCCCATGCGCTCGGGAACCCCGTCCACGCCTGCCCGACGCCGCCGAGGGTCGAGAATCCGGTGACGCCACCGCCGAGCCCCTGGATCTTCTCTGCGGCGGCCTTGACCTCGGCGAGGGAGGTCGGCGGCTTGGTCGGGTCGAGCCCGGCCTTCTCGAACAGGGACTTGTTCCAGAACATCTGCGATCCGGTCAGTGCCACCGGCAGGGCGTACTGCTTGCCGTCGAGCCTGCCGATCGCGACGCCAGCCGGAGCGAGGTCGCCCTTGTCCGGCAGCTTCCCCGCCTTGTCCGTGACGTCGGCGAGCAGACCCTGCGTCGCGAGCAGCGGCGTGTTGACGATGTCGTAGCTGACGAGGTCGGGCACGGATCCCGCTCGCGCCGAGTTCGCGAGCTTCGTGAGGTACTGATCGGCCTGGATCGTGGAGATCTTCACCGTGACGTCCGGGTGCGCCTTCTCGTACGCCTTGACCTGGTCCGTCAGGTCGACACCGCCGTCACGCTGCCAGAGCGTGACGGTGCCCTTCGCCGCATCACCGCCTCCACCGGCCGAGCCACTCGCAGAACATCCGGCCAGCCCGATCACCGCGATCGTCAGGGCGGCCGCGGCGACCGAAGTCCGCCGCGTCATCGATGTCTTCATCGTCATCTCCCGCATCTCTCCTTGCCGCACCGTTGCCGCAAGATTTGCTGTGTTTGCTGACGCTATGGCTCGCGGTGTGACGATGTCAATGCGCCGATCTGACCAGTATTGCGGCAATGTTTGCCGTGTGCCGTACGCTGGCAGCGGGAGGAGGACGCAGTGGTCAACCGACGTGAAGTGACCCTCGCCGACGTCGCCGCGCGAACGGGGGTGTCCGTCGGCACGGTCTCCAAGGTCCTCAACGGCCGGGGGCAGATCGCGGAGGAGACGCGGCAACGCGTCAGCGCGGCCGCCACGGAGCTGGGACTGACGGTGCGCGCCCCGGGGCGGACGGTGCCGGGCGCCGACCGTGCGGTCGCCCGACCGATGCGCGGGCTCGCTGGTGCGCCAGGGTCGGCGGGCGTGGCCCCAGGCCGGTCCTTCCTGGTGGGTGTGCTGTCGACGGATGCCTACGGCCGCTTCACCATCCCCATCCTCACCGGCGCCGAGGACACCTTCGGCCCGGGCGAGGTCTCGATGTTGCTCGCCGAGAGCCGCGGCGACCCGATCCGCGAGACGCACTACGTGCAGACGTTCCTCAACCAGCGCGTCGACGGCATCGTCGTGACGGGGCGCTCGAGCGATCCACGCCCGTCGATCACCGAGCTGCTCGGCGTCCCCGCCGTGTACGCGCTCTCGCCGTCGCTCGACCCCGACGACGTCTCGATCGTGCCGGACGACGAAGCAGGCGCGGCCCGAGCGATCGACCACCTGCTGGGATCGGGCCGCCGCTCGATCGCGGTCATCTCGGGTGCCCGACGACACACCGCGAGTTCGCACCGCGTCGAGAGCGCGAAGCGGGCGATCGCCGCCGCCGGCGCCACACTCGCCAGCGGCGACGCGATGTACGGCGAGTGGAGCGAACGGTGGGGGTACGAGGCCGCGACCCGGTTGCTCGGGACGCAGTTCGACGGGGTGTTCTGCACCAGTGACCAGATCGCGCGAGGCGTCGTGGACTGCCTCCGTGAGGCGGGCATCGTGGTGCCGACCCAGGTCGGCGTCGTCGGCGTCGACAACTGGAGCGTCATCACCGACGCCGCGCGGCCGAGCATCACGTCGGTGGACCTCAACCTCCGGGAGGTCGGGCGCCAGGCGGCGGACCTGCTCATGCGGATGATCCAGGGTGAGCAGGTCACGGGCGGCGTGCGCACGGCGGACTGTTTCCTCGTGGCACGGCAGTCGACGTGAGCGACGAGGCCGACCCGCGGCTGCGGCGCACGTTGGCGGCAGCCGGGCTGCCGCCGACGGGGCGGTACCTGCTCAAGGCCGGCTGGGTGAGCCGTGCCTGGGTCGGCGACGAGTACGTCGTCCGGCTGAGCGACGGACGGATCCGTGACGCCTACGACCACGAAGCCAGGGTCGTCGACCTGCTCAGTGGCAGTGCCGTTCCGCACGCTCGGCACATCGCGCACGGCGACGGCCCGGACGGACCCTGGTCCGTCTCCGAACGCCTTCCGGGTCGGACCCTGCACGACGCGTGGCCCTCGGCCGATCCGAGCCTGCGGCGAGCGATGATCGAGAGCCTCGGAGCCGCGTTGCGCGCACTCCACGGCGTTCCCGTACCGGATGACCTGATGCCGCCGTGGCTCGCCGACGCGCTGAAGGGAGGGTCGTGGCCCGCGTACCACCCACCCGTCGTGCACGCGATGCTCCAGCTGGTCGAGGACGCCCGTCGTTCACCCACGCATGACCCGCGCCTGCTCGCGGACGTCGCCGACTGGATCGGGGAGCGACTTCCGCTCTTCACGGCCGAGCACCACGTCCTCGTCCACGGCGACCTCCACGGGTCCAACGTGATGGTCGACGGAGACCGGGTCACCGGGATCATCGACTTCGCGGAGGCACTGGCGCAGCCAGCGACCGCCGAGCTCGACACGATCCTGCGCTGGTGCGCTCGACCGTCCGAGTTCCCACCGACGCCCGACGCTCGAGGGCTCGACGGGCCATCGCTCGCCGAGGTCCCCGGTTGGCTGCACGGCGCCTACCCGGAGCTGTTCGAGCGCGAGCACCTCCGCGAACGGTTGGACGTCCACGACCTGTTCGTGGAGCTCGCGATCGCCGCGCATCATCCCGACCCCGAGGTGCGCGATGTGGCGTGGGGTCGCGTCGCCCACCTGCTGTCCGGTCACAACCATCTCGACGGACTCGTCTGGTAGGTCGGGAGCCTCCTGATCAGGAGCACCACGCGGTGACCGGGCAGCCTGCACAGCCCCGGCGCGGCGTGGAGGACCGCGCCGGGGCACCGGCACTCAGCTGCCGTGCGCCTCCTCGGCGACCGGCTGCCATGCGCGCCACGTCTCGAGTCGGCTCGCGTAGTCCTTCTCGGCGATCCCGAGCGGCGCCGACCCGAAGAAGACGCGCAGCGGCGGCTCCTCGGCGTCGACGATCCGGAGGATCGGCCCACGGGTGGCGGCCGGGTCGCCCGCGCTGGCCGCGGCACGGCTCGCGTTGCGGGCCTCCCGGACGTCGGCGTAGGCGTCGATCTCGGCGCTCGTCGAGGACGACGGGCCGGACCAGTCCGTGGAGAACCCGCCGGGCTCGACCAGGGTGACCGTGATGCCGAAGCCGGCGACCTCCTGGGACAGCGACTGGCTGAACCCCTCGAGCGCCCACTTCGACGCGTGGTAGATGCCGGTGATCGGGAACGCGCTGATCCCGCCGATGCTCGACACCTGGATGATGCGGCCCGACCGCTGCTCGCGCATGATCGGGAGCGCGGCCTGGGTGACCCAGAGGGCCCCGAACAGGTTCGTCTCGAGCTGGGCGCGCGCCTCCCGCTCGCTGATCTCCTCGATCATCCCGAACTGTCCGTAGCCGGCGTTGTTGACGACCACGTCGAGGCGCCCGAAGCGCTCGGCCGCCTGTTGCACCGCCGCGAAGTCGGCGTCACGGTCGGTGACGTCGAGACGGATCGGGAGGAACGTGTCCGGGTACTGCTCGGCGAGTGCGACGACGTCGTCCGGGTTGCGGGCGGTCCCGGCGACGCTGTCGCCGCGTTCCAGGGCGGCCTCCGCCCACTCGCGTCCGAAGCCCCGGGACGCGCCGGTGATGAACCAGACCTTGCTCATACGTGTTCTCCTTCGTGATCAGGGCCTCCATCGTTCTCCGGCTCCGGGGACGGCACTCAGGCGGGCTGCTGCGTCTGCCGCTCCGTACTCCGGCGCTGGTCCTCGGAGCCGACCGGTGTCCGTCCCGACCAGGGCGTTGATACAGTGCTCACACTCTTCACCCAGGCGGCCGATGGCGCCCGCCCCGAGGACACTGATGTCCGCGGGCGGACGGCGATGCCGCCGCTGCAACGGAAGCTGGTCAACGATGCCCTCCTCACCGACACACACGCTCCGGACGAGACGGTCACGCCGTCGCCTGTTCGGTGCCGCCATCGCCGTCGGCGCTGCCACACTCGGCGTCCTCGCGACCACCCAGACCGCGGTCGCTGCACCGAACCCGCCTTCCTCCGCGTTCGGGTCCAACGTCGTCGTGTTCTCCCCCGACATGCCGCAGGCCGACATCCAGGCGAAGGTCGACGCCGTGTACGCCCAGCAGTCCGCCAACGAGATGGGCTCGCAGCGGTACGCGCTGCTGTTCGAGCCTGGAACGTACGGATCGAGCACGAACCCGCTCGACATCCGCGTGGGCTACTACACCGAGGTCGACGGTCTCGGGCAGGACCCGTCCGGGGTCACCATCAACGGGGGCGTGACCGCGACCGGTACCGACGGCAGCGGCGCGCTCGACACGTTCTGGCGATCGGTCTCCAACCTGACGATCCACGTCGTCCCGACCGCGGACGCGTGCCACACGGGCAGCGAGATGTGGGCGGTGTCCCAGGCGGCGCCGATGCGCCGTGTCCACGTCGAGGACTACACGACGTTCATGCCGTACTGCGAGAACCCGAACTACGCGAGCGGTGGATTCGTCGCCGACTCCGAACTGCAGGGCGGGGCGCTCAACGGATCGCAGCAGCAGTTCTACGTCCGCAACTCGGACCTCGGCGCCGGCTGGTCGAACGGCGTGTGGAACCAGGTGTTCTCCGGCGACGTCAACGCGCCGGCGCAGTCGTTCCCCCAGCAGCCCTACACGACGCTGGCGACGACACCGGCATCGCGCGAGAAGCCGTACCTCTACGTCGACGCGAACGGCGCCTACCGGGTGTTCGTGCCCAGCGCGCGAACGAACTCGGCGGGGACGACGTGGGCCACCGGGCACACGCCCGGGCAGTCGCTGCCGCTGAGCAGCTTCTTCGTCGCCCACCCGTCGGACTCCATCGCGAAGATCAACTCCGCACTCGCCCAGGGCAAGGACCTGCTCGTCACCCCCGGCGTCTACGACGTCGCACAGAGCATCGCCGTCAAGCGAGCGGACACGGTCGTCCTCGGGCTCGGCATGGCCACGCTGACCGCCCAGAACGGCGCCGTCCCGATGACCGTCGCCGACGTCCAGGGCGTCGACATCGCCGGCCTGACGTTCGATGCCGGTGCCGTGAACTCCCCGGCGCTGCTCCGCGTCGGCACGGGCCACGACAAGGGCGGCAAGCACGTGGCGAGCGCCACGGACCCCACTGCCCTGCAGGACGTGTTCTTCCGCGTCGGCGGCCCCCACGTCGGCAAGGCCACGACGAGCCTCGAGGTGAACAGCGACGACACGATCCTCGACGACATCTGGGCCTGGCGCGCCGACCACGGCGTGGCGGGCTCCGTCGGCTGGACCGTGAACACGGCCGACACCGGCGTCGTCGTGAACGGGGATGACGTCACCGCGACCGGCCTGTTCGTCGAGCACTACCAGAAGGACAACGTCATCTGGAACGGTGAGCGCGGTCGGACGGTGTTCTTCCAGAACGAGCTCCCGTACGACGCCCCGAACCAGGCCGCGTGGCAGCACGACGGGGTGAACGGGTACGCCGCGTACAAGGTCGCGGACGACGTCCGGACGCACGAAGCGTGGGGCCTCGGCAGCTACATCTACACCAACGTCGACCCGACCCTCCACGCGACGCAGTCGTTCGAGGTGCCGAACACGCCCGGGGTCGTCATGCACGACCTCACGACCGTCGCGCTGAACAGCAACGCCGGGACGATCGACCACGTGATCGACGGCCAGGGGCCCGCCGCCACGAGCGCGAACACGGGGCAGCCGCAGACCGTCACCACCTACACCAACGGGACCGCTCAGTAAGGTCCAGGGCACCATCGAACGCCGATGGCCGGGAGCACACGCTCCCGGCCATCGGTGGCTCGGCGGTCGTGGTGGCGGGTTCGACGAGCGCGCGACCGGCTCGAGGGCGCTCTCCGCGCCTCCCCCGCGGGACCGTCAGGACGACGTCACGCTGGTTGCGCCGGATGGGCTGCCAGCACATCGCCGAGGAGGCGGACGAGAGCGTCGCGATCGGCGGGGGACAGTGCTGCGAGGAGCTCGTCCTGCACGGCGTCGGCCTGCGTTCGGAGATCGGCGAGTCGTTCCCCGCCGTTCGCCGTGATCGTGACGATGTTCCGCCGTCGATCCGCCGGGTCAGGGGTCCGGAGCACGGACTCGTCGGCGTCGAGCCGGACGACGATGCCGTTGACGTTGTTGCGGTCCAGACCCAGCACCCTGCCGATGTCCGCCTGGCTCAGCGGGCCGTACTCCTGCAGCGCGGACAGCACCGCGAAGTCCGAACGCGCCTCGAGCGGCATGCGCGCAGCGGTCAGGCGGGTGCCGATCGTCGCCACCCGTGCGGCCTGCCAGCTGACGAGGGTGCGGAGCGCGTGAGGAGGTCGAGGATCAACCGACATGCACCGAGACTATCAGTTGGTATGGCCAACGAATCGGTGTTAGCGTTGGTACTACCAACATTGGTCGGACCAAGGAGTTCTCATGCCATTCACCCCATCCCCCGCTTCACTCGCCGGTCGGCGCGTCCTGGTCCCCGGCGGAACCGGCGGCGTCGGCGAAGGTGTCGTCCGCGCGTTCCTCGATGCCGGCGCCGATGTCGTCGTTCCCACTCGCTCGGACGAGCGGGGCACGGAGCTGCGCGCTGCACTCGGCCATCTCGGGGTCTCGCCGTTGCTGCACCTCCCGACGCACGACTACACCTCCTTCATCGGAGCGGACGAGCTCGGCCGTCAGATGACCGAGCGGCTCGGCGGGATCGACGACGTCGTCGTGCCGGTCGGCGGATGGTGGCAGGGCGGCCCCCTGACCGGCATCCGCGAGGACGACTGGGGGGCCGCGTTCACCGGCCTCGCCACCGCGCACATGGCACTGGCACGGGCGATCGTGCCGCGGCTGAGCGGACTCGGCGCGTACACCGTGGTCGTCGGCCAGTCCGCCACGTTCCCCGTCCCGGGCAGCGGGCTGGTGAGCATGGAGCAGGCCGCGCTGCTCATGATGCAACGCGTCCTGGCCGCCGAGACGCCGGACCGCAGGATCCACGCCCTGGTCCTCGGCCCCGTCCGCACCCGATTCGTCGATGGCGAGCCGGAGCAGGTGTCCGCCGGCGAGGTCGGCGACGTGGCCATCGCGCTCTCCCGGGCCGCCGATGTCCCCAGCCGTGCCGTGCCCCTGGGCTCCAGCGGCGAGGCTCGCGCGCTCGTGACCGAACTGACGCAGACGGCCTGAGCGCGTTGCTCCACGTCCCTCTCCGGGCCACAGCCGGGAGAGGGACGTGCTCGTCGAACGGGCTCGAGCGAAGCACCTGCTGCTTCCCGCCCCTGCCGATCCGTCGTGGCGATGTCGCCGCACAGGAGGGGCTTCAGCGGCTGCGAGGACGGGAACGAGGTCCGGACCTGGCCACGGCCACCGCGTCAGAGGCGACGATGAGCACGATCCCGCCCCACTGCCACGGAGCGAGTTGCTGCCCCAACACGATCAGCCCCACGGCAGCAGCGGCGACCGGGTTGAGGCTCATGACGATCCCGAACAACGACTGAGGGATCCGCCGGAGCACCACCACGTCGGTGGCGTAGGGGACCACAGACGAGAGGACGCCGACTGCCGTGCAGAGCACGCTGGTGGAGACGTCGAACCGCCCGGTCAGGAGCAGCGACAGCAGGATCGGCAGAGAGGCCAGCGCAGACGCGCAACTCGCCACGGCGGGTCCCTGGAGGCCTGGAAGCCGGCTCCCCACGACCCGGTTCAGCACGATGTACGCGGCCCAGCACAAGGCCGCGGTGCAGGCGAGCGCGACGCCGATCCAGTCGGTCGACGGACCGGGAGACACCAACAGGACCACACCCGCGCCCGCACCCACCGCGCAACCGGCCACCCGCCACGACCGTGCACCGACCAGGGCCACGGTGACCGGTCCGAGGAACTCGAGCGTGATGGCGAGGCCGAGTCCGATCCGCCCGATGGCGGTGTACAGGCTGAGGTTCATCACGGCGAACACCCCACCGAGCGACAGCGCAGGCCACCACTGCCCCCACGACATCCGGGCGAGGTTCGGTCGCGCGAGGGCGGTGAGCGAGATCGCGGCGATGAGCTGCCGCACGGCCACGACGCCCGGCGGGCCGACACGAGCGAAGGCGAGATCCCCCAGTGCCGCTCCGACCTGGTTGCTCACGGCACTGCCGAGCAGGGCGAGGACCGCCCCTCCGGGCACCTTGACCGAACCGCCCGATGTCACCACTTCTCCCGTCATGGTGAACACAGTGCTTCGCGGCTGCGCGATCGGGAAATGCGGACCACGACGATCTATACGCTGGACGCATGGACGTGACTCTGGTTCAGCTGCGCGCACTCGTGGCGCTGGTGTCGACCGGGACCTTCACCGACGCGGCCATCGATCTCCACGTCTCGCAGGCCTCTGTCTCACGAGCGGTGCAAGCCCTCGAGGCAGCGCTCGGCTTCTCGCTCGTGCGCCGGACGACGCGCTCGCTCGAGCTGACGCCGCAGGGACGACGAGTGGTCGATCACGCCCGCCGCATCCTCGACGAGGTCGAATCGCTGCGCGACCTCACTCCGCGCGCGAGCACCGAGGTCCGCATCGGGTATGCATGGTCGGCCCTCGGCCGACACACGACGAGGTTCCAGCGCGAATGGGCGGCAGAGCACCTCGAGCCGGCACTCTCGTTCGTGCAGAGCAACACCCCGACCGCGGGGCTCGCCGAGGGCGGCGTCGACGTCGCGATCCTGCGTCGTCCTGTCGATGATCCTCGCTTCGACTCGGCTCCGATCGGCACAGAGCGACGCTTCGCGGCCCTCGCCTCCGACGATCCCCTGTCGCGACGCCGGAGCGTCACCCTGACCGACTTCGCTGGCCGCACCGTCGGCATCGATCTGCGCACCGGGACCACAACAGCAGACCTCTGGGCAGGCATCTCGGCCCCGGCCGCGTTCCGTGACACCCGGCACGTGGACGACTGGCTGACGCTGGTGGCCGCCGGTCAGGTGACCGGGATGACCTCGGAGGCCACTGCCGCACTGCACGCTCGAACCGGGGTCACGTTCCGGCTCGTTCGCGACGCTCCCCCGATCGAAGTGCTGATGGCGTGGCGAAGAGCGTCGGCACCTCCCGCCCTCGCTGCGCTGATCGAGAAGGCTCGGGGGCTCCTCGCCGATCCGATCTCCGGTACGAACGACCGTCGAGTGGGTGGTCCGTTCCCGTTGTCAGCCGCTGGATCTCGACCGCCAGTTGGTCCCTGAGTCGAGGTCTCCGGAGCTGGGCCGGGCCGCAGCGTGGATGGCCACGGCGACGCCGCAGAGCGCGGAGGCGCGCCTCGCGTCGTTCGTCACAGGCCCGAGCTCCCGGTGAGTACTCGATGGGCGTGGTCGAGCCGGGCACGCGATCGCACCGCTGGGAGGCGCCCGCCGATCTCGAGCGTCGCCAGCCCGTGGACCGTGGCCCACGCGACCTCGGCCGCCGTGTCGTCCGGAGCGGGGAACGCCGCCTTGATCGCGGAGAACCCACGTCGGAGCGCATCGGGAACGGATCCCGAGCCGAACTCGAGCCCGGACGGCATCGAGAACATCGCCTCGTAGAGACGGGGTCGGCCGACGGCGAAGTCGAGGTACGCCTGCATCCGCGGCAACGGCTCGGCAGGAGCGGCTTCGAGTGCTGCCGCGAGTTCGCCGAAGCCGTCGAGGGCCACGGCGTCGATGAGCGCCTGCCTGCCTCCGGCGAACGCGGAGTAGATGACGGGCTGGGTGACGCCGAGTTCGGCAGCGAGACGGCGCATCGTCACCGCCTCCCACCCTTCGGCTTCCGCGACGCGGCGGGCGGCGCTGACGATCTCGTCGCGCCGGTGGTCGAGGTCCGGTGCTGGTCGTGGGGACATGCTCCGAGAGTAGCAGAGCAGAGTTAGATAACACCGGTAGACATCGTCGGCGAGAAGCGCTACGGTCGTTGCAGATCCGCGTTACCTAACAACGAAAGGAATCACTCGTGTTCATCGCAGCCTTCTCCGTCGCCATCGCCGGATGCCTCTTCATCCTCTTCATCGGCGGCCGGTTCCTCATCGCGCCGGCGATCGCCACAGCGGGGTTCGGCATCACCGAGGACCGTCGGCGCGCGTTCACGAGCATCAAGGGGGTCCGCGACATCACCTCGGGCATCGTGCCCCTGGTCGTCCTCGCCGTCGCCGGACCGCACGTCTTCGGTTGGGCGCTCCTCGCTGCGGCGATCACCCCGATCGGTGACGCGATCATCGTCGTCACCAACGGCGGCACCCTCCGCCAGGCCCTCAGCGTCCACGGCGCCACGGCGCTGCTGCTCGTCATCGCCGGCCTCGTCCTGGCACTCGCGTGACCCCGGTGCCGCATCGTCCGACGCGGCCCGGCGGCCGGTCGACCCACTCCGCCGCCTGATCTCTCCCACCACCAACACCCACACCACCGCCACGAAAGGTCCGAACCCCATGAGCACCACGAACGAGCACGACACCACCACCGAGATCGTCCTGGCTTTCTACGAGCCCTTCCGCACTGGTGACACCTCCGTGTACGACGAGGTCCTGGCGGAGGACTGGATCGACCTCCCCCTCACCCCGGGCCAGGAACAGGGCCCGGCCGGCATGGCCGCACAGATCGCGCTGTTCCGTCACGCGATGCCCGACTACAGCGTCGAGCACCAGGACGTCATCGTCCAGGGCGACAGGGTCGCTGTCCGCAACACCGTCTCGGGGACGCATCAGGGTGCGTTCATGGGTCACGAGCCCACCGGCAAGCGCATCGAGATGCGCACCATGGACATGCACCAGGTCCGCGACGGGAGGATCGTCGCCACCTGGCACCTCGAGGACTTCGCCGGTCTCATGGCCCAGCTGAACGCCCCTGTCGACGCGCCCACGCCCCCCGCCTGGGGATAGGCCGACTCGGTCGAGGAGCGTCACTGCTCGACCGGGTCGGGACCCGCGCGCGTCGTCGGACAGCACCGAAGCGTTTGACAAACGTCAACGAAACGCTATAGTTGACATCTGTCAAATTTCAGGATGCAGAGTGGCATCCATCCCGTCCAGGAGTCCCCGATGTCACGTTCCGACGCCACTGTCCGTCAAGATCACCCCGCCGAACCCACGGCCATGTCCCACCGCCAGGTCCTCGAGGCACTGTCCGGGCTGTTGCTCGGCATGTTCGTCGCGATCCTCGCGTCGACGGTGGTGAGCACGTCCCTCCCGAAGATCATCGGTGACCTCGGCGGGGGCGAGAGCGCCTACACCTGGGTCGTCACCTCGACGCTCCTGGCCACCACCGTCTCCACCCCGGTGTGGGGCAAGCTCGCGGACCTGTTCAACCGGAAGCTGCTCATCCAGCTCGCACTCGTGATCTTCGTCCTCGGATCCGCGCTCGCCGGCTTCTCGCAGAACCCCGGGACACTCATCACGTTCCGTGTCCTCCAGGGCCTCGGCGCTGGTGGCCTCACTGCGCTGAGCCAGATCATCCTGGCCGACATCATCAGCCCGCGGGAGCGCGGCCGCTACGGCGGCTACTTCGGCGCCGTCATGGCAGTCGGCACCGTCGGCGGTCCGCTGTTCGGGGGCCTCCTCACCGACAGCCTCGGATGGCGCTGGAACTTCTTCGTCGGCGTGCCCTTCGCCGTCGCCGCGATCATCCTGCTGCAGATCACCCTGAAGCTCCGCACGTTGCCGAAGCGCACGGTCTCCATCGACTACTTGGGCATCACGACCATCGCCGGTGGCGTCTCGCTGCTGCTCATCTGGGTCACCCTCGCCGGCAAGAACTTCGACTGGGTGTCGCCGACCTCGTTCGTGATGGTCATCGGTGCCGCGATCCTGCTCGCGGCCACCGTGTTCATCGAGCTCCGCGCGAAGGAGCCCATCATCCCGATGACCCTCTTCAAGAACCGCACGTTCTCGATGGCCGTCATCGGTTCGATCGCCGTGGGCATCGCGATGTTCGGCGCGACCGTCTACCTGGCGCAGTACATGCAGCTCGCTCGTGGCGCGAGCCCGACGCAGTCCGGCCTGTTGACGATCCCGATGATCGCCGGTCTGCTCATCGCGTCCACCGTCGGTGGCAGCTTGGTCACCAAGACGGGCAAGTGGAAGCCGATCATGCTCATCGGGTCGATCGCCCTCGTCGTCGGACTCGGCCTCATGGGAACGATCGAGTACGACACGCCATACGTCGTCGTCGCTGTCTACATGTTCGTCATGGGGGCCGGTGTCGGCCTGGTGATGCAGAACCTCGTCCTCGTCGTCCAGAACACCACCGAGCCCGCGAACATCGGTGCAGCATCCTCCGGAGTCGCGTTCTTCCGCTCCCTCGGCGGCGCGATCGGCGTCTCCGTCCTCGGCACCGTGCTCGGGACCCGCGTCGCGGACGCCATCAGCGACAAGCAGGATGCTCTGACCAAGGCGATCACCGCGCTCGGGGAGAAGGGCGTCGCGGTCGCGAAGGAGCTGTCGTCGGGCAGCATCCCCGCCGTGAGATCGCTGCCGCACAGCGTGCGTCAGATCATCGAGTCGGCGTACGGCCAGGGTGTGGCCGACGTGTTCCTCATCGCAGCGCCGATCGCGATCGTCCTCGTGCTCGCGATCGTGTTCATGCCGAACGTGCCGCTCACCACGAAGACCGTCGCCGAGCGCTCCACCGACAGTGGACCCGCCGCCGCTGCCGCTGAGGACTTCGCGGGTATCGGAACGGTGACCGGCTCGAACCCGACGATCGTCGAAGGAGATTCGCAGATCGCGAGCGGACGTCGTGCACGACACTGATGTCATGATCGACACGACCCCGGCCGCTCACCAGTGTCCGGCCCGGCCCGGCGACCCGGTGTCGGAGGAGGTCGACAGCGCGATCGTCAGCATCGAGCGGCAGGTCCTCACCCTCTTCGCCTCCTCTCGTCGCGTCCTGCGCGAGCAGGCCGCAGAGATGGAGCTGCAGCCCGCCGGGTACCGGGTGCTCCTCGAGATCGTGCTCACCGGGAGCATCGGCGCCGGCGAGCTCGCGGAAGCACTCGGTCTCGACAGGGGCGCCCTCAGCCGACAGCTCGGCGCGCTCGAAGCGCTCGGACTCGTCACGCGAGAACGTGGCTCGGGTGATCGTCGCGCCGTCGTCATCCACCCCACTCCCGACGCCGTCCGGCGGGTTCAACGCATCCGCACGAGCGCGCGCACGGCATTCCGTGAACGGCTCGCGGCTTGGCCACGCGGTGACCTCGAGGAGCTCGCCAGGCTCCTCGCCAACCTCTCGTGACCCTGGACGGCCGGGGGAGCGGTGCGGGCGAGGTGACCAGCCCGACGGCGAGGGAACCCGACGGCTCCGGCCCCGCTCCGCTCGGTCTGCGCGAACGCAAGCGGGAGGAGACCCGTCGGCGCATCATCCGAGCAGCCCGAGCCGGATGCCTCGCGGTCGGGATGGAACACCTCACGATCGACATGATCGCGCGCGACGCCGACATCTCGCCCCGGTCGTTCTTCAACTACTTCTCGAACAAAGAAGCAGCGATCGCCGGAGTCGTACCGGGCACCGTGCAGACGTTGACCGCCGACGAGCTGGACCGGCTGCCCACCGATCTCGTGGACGCGGTCGTGACGATCGTCATCGCGGTCCTCGGCCGGCAGGTCGACAGCGAACACGGGGACCTGCGCCGCGAGGTGTTCGCCCGCTACCCACAGCTCCTCGACGAGTTACGTCCGATCTGGAAGGCCTCGGTGCAGAGCGCCACCATGTCGGTCGCCGAGCTCCTCCGGCAGCGGGGCGTCGCAGCGGACCGGTCCGGGATCGTCGCGCCCACACTCGTCGCGATGTGCGTCGCGGTCGTTCGTTCGATGCTCTCGACCGGTGCACTCGACAGTGTCGACGTACCCCGAGAGATCGGTGCGGTCGTGGATGCGCTCCGATCGACGGTCGACGTCATCAACGGCAACACCTGACGACGGTCAGCAGCCCCCGGTCGACGAGCCCGCCGGGATCCCGACACGCGAACGACCGTCGGCGCCCCGGATCAGCGCGATCGGAGGCGCACCAGAGGCTCCTTGACGCGTGCGCGAGCGAACGGTTAGCGTCTGGAACGATCTCCGCGTCGACGATGACCGGAGCGAGGGAGCCACCGTGAAGCGAAGCGCACGCAACCGAGCAGGGGCGATCGTGGCGGGTACCGCCACCGCCGCCGTCCTCGCCGTTCTGGGAGGAGCCCCGGCGGCATTGGCCGCTCCGGCCCCGGACCACTTCCCGCCGGGGGTCGCCAGCAAGCAGAACCCCGTGGACACGCAGCGCGCCGTCGAGACCTACCAGGCGTTGCAAGCGAACCTCTACGACCCGGCGCACAAGCTGTACGTGAGCAGCGACGCCCGCGAGCCGTACGGCTACCTCTGGGACTACGTCAACGGCTTCGCCGCGACCGATGCGGTGGCATCGCTGCCCGGCGTGGGAGCCCGTTACGCCCGGGACCTGCAGGCCCGAGACCAGGGGATCCAGGCCTACCACGACACGCACGAGACCAGCCCCACCGGTGCCGCCCAGCCGCCGGCCTACGCGTCCGGCGTGCTGCCCCCGCTCGGCCCCGACCAGCCCACCTACTACGACGACAACGCCTGGGTCGGCCTGGACTTCCTGCAGCAGTACGCCATCGACCACCAGAAGCGGAACCTGGCGCAGGCCGAGGGCGTCTTCAAGTTCGCGGTCAGCGGGTGGGACACCGACTCGACCGGTGCGTGCCCGGGTGGGGTCATGTGGGAGGACACCGCGGACTCCCCGCGCAACACGATCTCCAACGCCCCGAACGCCGAGGTGGGCCTCGAGATCTACCAGGCCACCCGTGACCCCTACTACCTGACGTGGGCGACCCGCATGTACAACTGGGCCCGCGGCTGCATGATGAACGCGAACGGGATGTACTACGACCACATCAGCCCGGACGGGAGCATCGACCAGACCCTGTGGAGCTACAACCAGGGCACGATGATCGGAGCGGGCACGCTGCTCTACGAGAGCACCGGGAACCGCACCTACCTGCACCAGGCCGAGCAGACCGCCGCCGCCTCGGTCAGCTACTACGGCACGAACGGGAACCTGTACCACCAGCCCGACGTGTTCAACGCGATCTTCTTCCGGAACCTGTTCGGGCTGGCCGCGATCAACCACGACCCGAGCTACGCGCGGATGGCGGCCGCCTACGCCGACACCGCCTGGGTGGAGGACCGCCAGTCGAACGGACTGTTCGACGACCCCGACGCCTCGGGTGGTGAGTCGCCCGTGAACCAGACGGCGCCGATGGTGGAGATCTACGCCCTGCTCGCGAAGAGCGCACCCGTCTACGCCGCGACCGGTTCGACCAACCCGTCCTCCGTGGCCGTGCAACCCGGCACGTCGGGCACGACCACGCTCAGCATCCAGTCGGTGGAGGGCCGCCCCCAGATCGTGCACTGGACAGCGAAGCCCCCGGCCGGACTGACCGTCCGCCCGGCATCCGGCACCCTCGTCGTCCGCGCGGGCGGCACCGCGAGCACGCCCGTCTCGATCACCGGAGGCACCACCGACGGCAACCAGCAGGTCACGTTCGCCTTCTCCAGCACGGCCGGTGCGGTCCCGTCGGTGACCACCTCCGTGCTCGTGGCCCGACCCGGCGACCTGGCTCCGTACTACGACAACACCGGCATCTCCGACGACAGCGCGCAGTCGACCGCCGACCTCGACGGGTACGGGTTCAGCTACTCGGCGCAGGCACTGGCAGCCAGCGGACTCACGCCTGGTGCGACCGTCACGAGTGACGGCATCCAGTACGACTGGGCGGGCACCCCCGGGCAGCCGGACAACATCGTCGCCGCCGGCCAAGTCCTCGCGGTCCCGGCCATGGCGGGAGCCACCGAGCTCGGCATCATCGGCTCGGCGACGAACGGTCCCTCGACCGGTCCGTTGACCCTCACCTACACCGACGGCACCACGCAGCAGGCCACACTCGGGTTCAGCGACTGGACCGCCAGCAGCCCGTCATTCGGCAACGGCACCGCCGCCTCCACGCAGTACCGCAACAGCACCGGCGGTTCGTCGCAGGGGCTCGGGACGCACCTCTACACAACGAAGATCGCACTGGAGGCCGGCAAGACGCTCGCGTCGGTGACGCTCCCGAGCCGCGCCGACCAGGGGCTGCTGCACGTGTTCGCGCTCGGGACGGACAAGGGGGCGCTGACGACGGCGGGCTGACGGGCGACCTCCTTCAACGAGAACGTCATCGGCAAACTGCTCCGGGACGCGGGACTCGCGTTCCACCCGCTCTTCATCGCCGAGCCGCACATCTTCGTCGCTCGGGGGAACCCGTTGGCGTCGCGAGGGCGCGCGACCCTCGACGACCTCGCCGACCTCCCCCGGCTCACGTTCGACCAGGGCGCGAAGAACTCCTTCTACCTGGCCGAGGAGATCCTCTCCACCCTGTCGAGCAAGCGGGAGATCCGCGTGTCCGACCGGCCACGATCTTCAACCTCATGACCGGGCTCGACGGGTACACGATCTCGACGGGCATCATCAGCGACGACCTCGACCCCGCGATCGTCGCCGTGCCCCTCGACGTCGACGAGCGCATCGAGATCAGGTGGATCACCCACGCCTCGATCCCCCTCACCGAGCAGGCACAGCGCTACCTGGCGGAGGTGCGGGCGGTGGTGAGCGGATTCGGGGTGGCCGTGCTGGGGTAGGCGACGAGCGCCTCCCGGCCCTGCCCTGACTCAGCTCGTGGTCAGCGCATCGAGGAGGTCGAAGGCCTCGTCGATGTGGACGGTCAGCGGGCGCTCCGGCCCGGTCAGCCACAGCGACGCAGCGCGATGGAACGTCGCCCACCCGACGACGCTCGCGAGACCTGCTTCCTCGTCGGACGTTCCGCGCGCCCGGAGCGCCTCGGCGAGGACCGACGCCACCGCGGCGCCCTTGGCGAGGTCGCGCTCGGCGAGCGCGGGTGTCGCGGCGATGACCCGGAGCCGCCGCGCGCCGCTGGCTTCGTTCGCCTCGAGGACGTGCGCCGAAGCCCGGAACGCCGTGTGGAGCGCTTGCATCGGGGTCGCCGTGTCGGGGGCGTTCCGCACGGCCTCGGCGAGCGACGCCGCAAGGGCGTCCTCACCGTCGAAGAGCACCTCGCGCTTGTCCGGGAAGTGCCGGAAGAAGGTCCGGTGGTTGACGCCAGCGCGGTCGGCGATCTGCGCCGTGGTCGTCGAGTCGTAACCGATCTCCGTGTACAGCTCGAGCGCCGCCTGCTGAAGCCGCTGCCGCGCTGCTGCTCCACTCCTCGGCATCCCCCAAGGCTACCCGCTTGCATCGGTTGCGCCAGTGAGTGGCACAACGTAGTGTCACTTCCTGGCACTACACGGTGCCTCGAGAGGAGCTGTCCATGCACGTCTTCATCACGGGAGGCACCGGGCAGACCGGACCCGCGATCGTCGCTGAGCTGGTTCGTGTCGGCCACCAGGTCACGGGCCTCGCACGTTCGGACGTGGCCGCGACCCGGCTGACCGGGCTCGGGGCGACACCGGTCCGCGGCACACTCGAGGACCTCGACGTCCTGCGCCAGGCAGCTTCGGCGGCCGACGGCGTCATCCACATGGCGTACGGCGGGGACTACGCCGAACCGGAGGCCATGATCCGCCGCGACGTCGACGCGATCACCGTGATGGGGGAAGCGCTCGTCGGTACCGGGAAGCCGCTCGTCGTCACGTCGGGCACGCTGGTCCTGCCCTTCGGGCAGCCCGCGACCGAGGCAACCGCTCCCGATCGCGCCGGGGCTGCAGCAGCCCGGCTCGCTGGTGAGGACGCCTGCCTCGCATTCGTCGACCGGGGCGTACGCGCGATCGTCATGCGGCTCGCCCCGACCGTCCACGGCCCAGGAGATCACGGCTTCGTGCCGATGCTGATCACCACGGCGCGCACGACCGGTGTGTCCGGGTACGTGGGCGACGGCTCGAACCGGTGGCCCGCCGTGCACCGCGCCGACGCGGCGGTGCTCTACCGGCTCGCCGTCGAGTCCGCACCGCCCGGGTCCGTCCTCCACGCCGTCGCGGAGACCGTCGCCTTCAGCGCCATCGCCGGAACGATCGGTGAGGGTCTCGGACTGCCGACCACCTCCATCAGCGCGGAGCGGGCCGGGACGCACTACGTCAGCCCCTTCATGGCCCTGCTCTACGGCGCCGACGCACCCGCGACGAGCACGCGCACCCGGGAGCTCCTCGGGTGGACGCCCACACGGGAGGGGTTGCTCGACGACATCCGGGACGGCGACTACCTGGACTGATCATCGTTCGTCCATCCACCGTTCGACCGGGGCTTGCGGAGGACCCGCCCATCGCGCGTCGGGCAACTCCCTCGGTGACCTGCCGGCTCCGCCTCCAGGATTCGAACCCGGACCCCACAGCTCCAAAGGCTGATGTGCTGCCGTTACACCAAGGCGGACCACGCTCGAAGGCGCCCCGACATCATCCCATGCAGCATCCGCCGCCCCGTGCGCCCGCCGACCAGCGCCCCGATCCGCCGGTCGGGAGGCCCGCCACCGCTGCCATGATGGACGGATGCCGCAGGAGGACGAGGTCGACCGCATCGTCGCGGCGTGGCATCGCGAGCGACCGGACCTCGACTTCGCACCGCTGCACGTGCTGTCGCGGGTGGGGCGGCTCGCCCGGCACCTCGACCGCGCGCGGCGGACGGCGTTCGCGGCCGGGGACATGGAGTCGTGGGAGTTCGACGTCCTGTCGGCGCTGCGCCGCGCGGGCGAGCCGTACGAGCTCAGCCCGAAGGCGCTGCTGCAACAGACCCTGGTGTCGAGCGGCACGATGACGAACCGCGTGGACCGCCTGGCGGACCGGGGGCTCGTCGAGCGGCGAACGGACCCGAGCGACGGCCGAGGCGTCCTCGTCACGCTGACGCCCGAGGGTCGGACGGCGGTCGACGCCGCGATCGCGGGACTGGTCGAGGCCGAGGCGGCGATCCTCGCGGACCTCTCCCCCGCCGACCGGACGCAGCTGGCGGGGCTGCTCCGCTCGCTGAGCATCAGCCTGGGCGACTGAATCATGCGCACGGTCCAGACGTTCCTGACCGAGACGGTCCCGCGGGTCGTCGAGCCGGTCCTCGACGCGATGCTCACGCCCGAGGAGCGCGAGTCGGTCCAGATCAGGATCGTCACCGCACTGCCGCGCAGGAACCCGTTCCGCCAGCGCTCCGACGGCACCTGGATCCGCATCGGCGCGGAGTTCGTCCCCGACGCGCTGGCCGAGCCCGAGGAGCGCGTTCCGCTCCGGCTCGACGCACCGCTCGGCGAGAACGAGCACCAGGTCGAAGTCAGGATGGCCGACGAGAGCGTCGCGATCTTCCTACAGGAGGACGAGCCCGACGACCGCTTCGCCTGGCGCTTCGCCAACGACGTGCAGGACTTCGTCGCCGAGAGCCGGTTCGCGTGGGGACAGCTCCGCCCGCTGCCGGACTGGGTGCACGACCCCTGGGCCTGACCCCGGCTGCGCGCCCCGACGACAACTGCGCGGTCGTCAGCGCGGCGCTTTTGTCGTCGGCACGCGCAGTCATGCCGCGCCGCGCCGCGCCCCGCCCGCCCGCCCGCCCGCCCCCTACGCCCCGAGCAGCTCCGCCACCTCGAGCCACCGCGTCTCGAGCTGCTCGAGCTCCGCATCGACCGCCGCGAGCTTCGCCTGCAGGTCCCCGAGCCCGGCGTAGTCCGCCTGGTCGTGGGCCGCGAACGCGTCGAGCACCTGCTGCCGGTCCTGCCCTGCGCGGGCGATGCGCCGGTCGAGCGAGGACATCTCCTTCTCGGCGGCCCGCCGGTCCGCACCGCTGACGGCCGGGAGGCCCGCCGCCGGGCCCGCACCGTCCCTCCCGGCCGACGCCGAACCGGCACCCGCCGAACCGGCACCAGCCGAACCGGCAACAGCGCCACCGGCACCCGCGGACCCGGCGCCGCCGCGCCCGCCCGCACCGGCCGCCGCGGCCACCCGTGCCGTCGCCGCGGACGCGTCCCGCGGCGCAGCCGACCCGGCCGCACGGAGCCGCATGTACTCCTCGACCCCACCGGGCAGGTGCCGGAAGCGGTGCCCGAGCACGGCGTACTGCTGGTCGGTGACCCGTTCGAGCAGGTACCGGTCGTGCGAGACGACGAGCAGGGTGCCGGGCCACGAGTCGAGCAGGTCCTCCATGGCGGCGAGCATGTCCGTGTCGAGGTCGTTCGTCGGCTCGTCGAGGATGAGCACGTTCGGCTCGTCGAGCAGGATGAGCATGAGCTGGAGGCGCCGCTTCTGCCCGCCGGACAGGTCCTTCACGGGGGTCGACAGCTGGGCCGACGAGAACCCGAGACGCTCGAGCAGCTGCGACGGCGTCATCTCCTTGCCGTCGGCGACGTACGTGGTCTTCTTGCGGCCGACGACCTCGCGCACGCGGTCCTCGGCGTACTGCTGCAGGTCGGCGAGCTGCTGGTCGAGCATCGCGATCTGCACGGTCTTGCCGGTCTTGACCTTGCCGCTCGTGGGCTGGATCTTCTGGGACACCAGCCCGAGCAGCGTCGACTTGCCCGCACCGTTCGGGCCGAGGATCCCGGTCCGCTCCCCCGGTGCGATGCGCCACTCGACGTGCTCGAGCACCGGTTCGTCGCTGTCGGGCCACTGCACGCCGGCGTCGAGCACGTCGACGACGTCCTTGCCGAGCCGCGCGGTCGCCATCTGCGACAGGGCGACCGTGTCGCGCACGGGCGGGACGTCGGCGATGAGCTCGTTCGCTGCGTCGATGCGGAACTTCGGCTTGCTCGTGCGGGCCGGCGCGCCGCGGCGCAGCCACGCGAGCTCCTTCCGCATGAGGTTCTGTCGGCGGGACTCGGTCGCGGCGGCCATCCGGTCCCGCTCCACCCGTTGCAGCACGTACGCGGCGTACCCGCCCTCGAACGGCTCGACGATGCCGTCGTGGACCTCCCACGTCGTCGTCGAGACCTCGTCGAGGAACCACCGGTCGTGCGTGACGACCACGAGCCCGCCCTGGTTCGCCGCCCACCGCTTGCGGCAGTGCTCGGCCAGCCATGCGATGCCCTCGACGTCGAGGTGGTTCGTCGGCTCGTCCAGGAACAGCACGTCCCAGTCCCCGACCAGGAGGCGCGCCAACGCCACCCGACGCCGCTGGCCGCCCGACAGGTCGTCGACCAGGCCGTCCCAGTCGACGTCCGCCACGAGTCCGCTGATCACGTCGCGGATGCGCGCGTCCCCGGCCCACTCGTGCTCGGCGAGGTCACCGACCACGACGTGGCCGACGGTCTCGCCCGCGGGCAGGTCGTCGCGCTGGTCGAGGAACCCGACGGTCACGCCGCGACGCTGGGTCACCCGGCCGCCGTCGGGCTCGATCCGCTGTGCGAGCAGGCTCATGAGCGTCGACTTGCCGTCGCCGTTGCGTCCGACGACGCCGATCCGGTCGCCCTCGTCGATGCCGAGCGAGACGCTGTCGAAGACGACGCGCGTCGGGTACTCGAGGTGCAGGTTCTCAGCGCCAAGCAGATGTGCCACCCCTTGAGGGTAGGCGGACCGGGCCGTGCGCGCGGTCGCGGCCCCGCTCCTCCCGTTCGTGCACGTCCCGAGCGCGCGTCCCGTGCGCGTCCCGACGTGCGCGCCCCCGACTGCGCGCCCCCGAGTGCGCGTCCCGACGACAAGTGCGCGCGTGGGCGCGCGCGCACTTGTCGTCGGCGTGCGCCGTTCCGTACGGTGGTGCGCCCGGGAGGCGCGGGTCGCCCGCCGACGCGGGTCAGGCCCGGTAGGCGCCTGCGGCGATGTCCTCGAGCAGCGTCGGTCCCGTCGGCGTCCAGCCGAGGACCTCTTGCGTCCGGCTGCTCTCGGCGGACAGGTCCATGCCGAAGAACATCCCGATGAAGCCGAAGTGCTCCTGGGCCGCGGCCGGGTCGACGGAGGCGACGGGCAGACCCTCGAACGTACCGATCGCCTCGGCGATGGCACGGGTGGGCACACCCTCCTCGGCGACGACGTGCACGATCAGGCCCGGCGTGGCCTGCTCGAGCGCGAGGCGGACCGCGCGGGCGGCGTCCTGCACGTGCACGGCCGCCCAGCGCTGCTCGCCGTCTCCGACGTACGCCGCGGTCCCGGCACGACGATCGGCGTCCGCGATCAGCGCGATGAAGCCGTGGTCGCGGTCGCCGTGCACCGTGGGCGCGAACCGCAGGCTCACGGGGACGACGCCGCGGTCCGCGAACTCGAGCGCGAGGTTCTCGGTACCGCCGCGGGGCGCATCGGGGCCGTGCGAGGGGTTCGGGTCCGCCTCGGTCACGGCGCGGCCGGGGGTCAGTCCGGCGACACCGGCGGCGACGAGGAACGGCTTGCCCGTGCCGACCAGGGCGTCCCCGATCGTCTGCACCGCCGCGCGCTCAGCCCGGTTCGTCTCGGCCTGGTTCGTCCAGTCGTGCTTGTTCGCGAGGTGGACCACGGCGTCCGCGGCCTCACTCCCGGCGCGGATGACGTCGAGCGTGTCGAGGTCACCGCGGAGGACCTCCGCCCCCTTGGCCTCGATGGACGCGGCCGAGGCGTCCGAGCGCGCCAGCCCGATGACCTGGTGTCCGTGGGCGAGCAGTTCGTCGACGACCGCCGACCCGATCCAGCCCGATGCTCCCGTGATGAAGACGCGCATGTGTGCGACCTCCTCCTGGTCGCGTCGTCCGCGACCGTTGATGTCAGTGTGTGACGTCACGGTAGCACTCGATGTCAGCCCCTGTCATCAGTATGATCGAGGGATGGCGCGATGGGCACCGGGGACGCCGGATCGACTCCGGGCGGCGGCGCTCGACCTCTTCGTCCGCCAGGGCCTCGAGGACACGACGGTCGCGCAGATCGCCGCAGCCGTGGGCGTCACGGAGCGGACCTTCTTCCGGCACTTCGCCGACAAGCGCGAGGTCCTGTTCTCCGGTCAGGAGCACTTCCGGAGCGCGTTCACCGAGGGCGTCGCCCAGGCTCCCGCCGGGGCCAGCGCGATCGATGCCGTGCGCACGGGCGTGGTGGCCGGCTGTGCGTGGTTCGACGACGAGCGCCGCGCGTACTCGCAGCAGCGACAGACCGTGATCCTGGCGAACCCGGGCCTCCAGGAGCGCGAGCTCCTCAAGATGACGGCGCTCGCGGCGGCCCTCCGCGACGTCCTGGACGCACGAGGCGTCGAGGAACCAGCAGCCTCGCTCGCCGCGGAGACCGGCACGAGTGTGTTCCGCCTGGCGTTCCAGCAGTGGATCGCCGAGGGCGAGACCCGCTCGATGCCCGAGATCGCTCGGACGCTGTTCGCGGAGCTGGACGCCCTGTACGGAGCGCCCGCGGCTCGGGCTCGCCCTCGGGGCTGACGCACCAACGACGCATCCGATGGGGCGGTGGACGCGGAACGGGGGCGATGGCGGCGGGCTGGGCCGGGGGTGTGTCCGGCGGCGGGGCTACAGCGACGCCACCCACTCGTCCGTGCCGTCGGCGAACCGTTGGTGCTTCCAGATGGGCACCTCGTCCTTGACGATGTCGACGAGCGCCGAGCACGCCGCGAACGCCTCGGACCGGTGCGGCGAGGCCACAACCGCGGCGAGCGCGACGTCCCCGACGACGAGGTCCCCGACCCGGTGCAGGACCCCGATCCGGACCCCGGGATGCTCGGCCGCGATCACCCCCGCGACGCGGGCGATGACCTCGGCCGCGGTGGGGTGCGCCTCGTACCCGAGTGCGTCCACGCCCTTGCCGCCGTCGTGGTCGCGCACGACCCCGGCGAACGTCACGACGGCGCCGTCCGCATCGGTGGCGACCACGGCCTCCAGCTCGGCGATGGTGATGGATCGGGTCACGACATCGGCGACCACGACGGCCGGGAGGCCCGGGGCCGCGTGCGCCCCGCCGCGCTCGTCGCTCACGACGCACCTCCGGCACCGCGGGGCGCGTGTCCCTCGCCGGCGACCTGGTCGAGCAGGTGGTCGAGCACGCCGTCGATGACGTCGAGGCCGTCGCGGACACCCCCGCGCGACCCGGGCAACGTGACGACGAAGGTCCCGCCCGCGGCGAGGCCGGCCACACCGCGGGTGAGCAGGGCGCGGGTCGATGCCTGGGCCCCGCGCCGACGGAGCTCCTCGATGATCCCGGGGATCTCGAGGTCGATGAACGGCGCGACGGCCTCGGGCGTGCGGTCGGTCGGGGTGACACCGGTGCCACCCGTGAGCACGACGATCCTGGCGCCGCCGGCGAGTTCGGCCGCGACGATGTCGGCGATCGGGCCGCCGTCGGCCACGATGACAGCGCTCTCGACACTGAACCCGCGCTGCCGCATCCAGTCGCAGATCACGGGGCCGGTGGTGTCGAGGGACTCGTCCGCGGCAGCCTGGGTGGACACGACGACGACGGCACCGCGGCCGCGACCGGCGGACGACGTCCCGGACCCGGCTCCCGCCGCAGCCCCGGTCCCGAACTCGGCCCCGGCGGCGTTCGCCGGCGTCGGTGCCCCGGTCGCCGGCACGTCCCCGCTCACGACGCGCTCCAGTCGCCCGAGCGGCCGCCGTGCTTCTCGAGCACCCGGACGTCCGTGACGACGGCGCTGCGGTCGACGGCCTTGACCATGTCGTAGACGGTCAGGGCCCCGACGCTCGCGCCGGTGAGGGCCTCCATCTCGACGCCGGTGCGGGCGGTGGTCCGGACGGCGACGGTGACGACGACCCGGTCGTCCTGCCCCGTGACCTCGACCTCGACGCCGCTGATCGGCAGCGGGTGGCAGAGCGGGATGAGGTCGCTCGTGCGCTTGACGGCCATGATCGCCGCGATGCGGGCGGTGCCGACGACCTCGCCCTTCGGGAGCGTGCCGTCGAGGATGCGGGCGACGACGTCCGGTCGGGTGACGAGCGTCGCCGTGGCCGTGGCGGACCGTGTCGTGACGTCCTTCCCGGAGACATCGACCATGTGCGCCGAGCCGTCGGGGCGGACGTGGGAGAGCGCGTCGGTCATCGGATCCTCCAGGTGGTCAGGACGTCGCCCGGCGACACGGTGTCCGTGCCGACGGGGACGTGCACGAGGTGCGTCGCCTCGGCGAGGTGCGCGAGCAGGTGGGAGCTCGGTCCGCCGACGAAGCGGATCGTGCCGTCCTCCACCCTGCCCCGTCGGATCTGGTGTTTCCCGGACGGTGACGTAGCGGCCTCCCCGGCGGGGAACGACTCGGCCGGACGGTCGGGCAGGCCGGCGTGGCGGGCGAACACGGGGCGCAGGAACACCTCGAACGACACGAGGGCCGACACGGGGTTGCCGGGGAACGCGACGACGGGGACCGCCCGGTCGCCGAAGGGCACGGAGCCGAACGCCTGCGGCCCGCCGGGCTGCATGGCGACCCCGGTCACGGTGAGACCGGCGGGCTCCAGGGCCTCGCGCACGACCTCGAACGCACCCATGCTGATCCCGCCCGTGGTGACGACGAGGTCGGCCCAGTCGGCGACGGCCGCGGTCACAGCGCCCCGGAACCGGTCGACGTCGTCGGGCACCCGGACCGCTCGGGTCTCCGCGCCCACCTCGGCGAGCGCGGCGCGGAGCGCCGCACCGTTCGCGTCGCCGATGGTCGCGCCCGCCACGCCCCCGCGGTCGGCACCGGCACCGCCGGCACCATCGGGCGGTGCGACCTCCGAGCCCGTCGACACGACGAGGACGCGTGGTCGCCGGACGAGCGTCACCCGCTCGACCCCTGCGGCGGCGAGCAGACCGAGCAGGGCGGGCGTGCACGCCGCCCCGGCGGTCGCGAGCACCCCGCCGACCGGGAGGTCCGACCCCCGTCGCCGCACGAACGTCCCGACCGCGGGCGGCTCGGCGATGGTCACGGTCGGCAGGTCGAGCGCGGCGGGGAACCGGCCGGGCGGGACCGCCTCGACCGGCACGACGACGTCGGCACCCGCGGGGACGGCCGCCCCGGTCATGATCGGCGCGGCCGTGCCGGGCGCGAGCGGCGGCGGAGAGGCGCCGGCGGCGATCGGGGCCACCACGCGGAGCGGGACGCCGGCGTCGGCGGCGCGGAGCGCGAACCCGTCCATCTGACTGTTGTCGAACGGCGGCAGGTCGATCGGGGCGGTGACGCCGACGGCGAGGACGCGAGCGGCGTGCCCGGCGAGGGGCTCCGCGGCGAGGTCGTCGACGAGCCGGTCCTCCCGGCCGCCCGGTGCCACGGCGAGTGCCGCGAGCACGGGGACGACGAGGTCCGCGATCGCGAGCCGGTGGTCCTCGATGGTGCGCATCGTGCTCCTCGTCGTCCGGATCGTCCGGGCTGCTGGAGACATGCCTAACGTCAGCCGAACGTCTGCCGATAGCGTAACCGGGACCACGCTCTGCCCCCGGAAGGACGCCACCACGTGGACAGCTCCACCCCGCTCGACGATCCCCACGCCGACTCTGCAAGCACACCGACCGACGCCGTGCCCATCGGCGTGATCGGCGGGTCCGGCCTGTACTCGCTGTTCGCCGAGGGCACGGCGACCGAGATCGAGGTCGACACCCCCTACGGGCGCCCCTCGAGTCCGATCACCGTCGGCACCATGGCGGGGCGCCGGGTCGCGTTCCTCACCCGGCACGGGCGGGAGCACTCGGTGCCACCGCACCGGATCGAGTACCGGGCGAACGTCTGGGCGCTGCGGTCCCTCGGCGTGCGCGCGATCGTGTCGAGCTCGGCCGTGGGCGGCCTGCACCCCGAGTACCCGCCGGGGACCTTCGTCGTGACGGACCAGGTCATCGACCGGACGTGGGGGCGGCAGGACACGTTCTTCGACGAGGGCGGCGTCCAGCACCTGTCGTTCGCCGACCCGTTCGACCCCGTGCTGCGGCGCATCGCGGTGCGGGCGCTGACCGATCTCGGTGTGCCGTTGCAGCCGACCGGCACCTGTGTCGTCATCCAGGGCCCGCGGTTCTCGACCCGCGCCGAGTCCGTCTGGATGCGCGAGGCGGGCGGTCACACCATCAACATGACGATGTCACCCGAGGTGCAGCTCGCCGCCGAGCTCGGCATCGGGACCGTGAACCTGTCGTTCGTGACGGACGCCGACGCCGGGCTCGCGCCGGCCGAGGACGTACCGGCCGCCGGCGCAGGGACCGACGGGGCGCCGGCGGACGCAGCGCAGGCGGACGACACCGGCGCCGTGACGCACCACCTCGTCATGGAGCGCCTCGCGGCGGCGAACGCGGTCATCGTCCGCGCGATCGAGGCGATCGTCGGCGCGGTGCCCGACGACCACACCCCGCGCGAACTCGTCCCGGTCCAGGCGTCCGCGTCGGTCATGGCGCGGGCGGTCCGGGCATGACGGACGGCACCCCGGCCTCCCGGCCGCACGGCGAGCACCTGCTCGTGACCGGCGGCGCGGGCTTCATCGGGTCGGAGATCGTGCGGCGTGCCGTCGCCGCGGGCTCCGCGGTGCGCGTGCTCGACTCGTTCCGCCCGGACGTCCACGGCGATCCGACGGGCCTGGTCGAGGAGCTCGACGCGCTCGGGGTCGAGGTCGTCCGCGGGGACGTGCGCGACGCCGACGTGGTGGACGCCGCACTCGTGGGCATCGACGTCGTGTGCCACCAGGCCGCCAAGGTGGGGCTCGGCGTGGACTTCCAGGACGCCCCGGACTACGTGTCGAGCAACGACGTCGGGACGGCGTCCGTCCTCGCCGCGATGGACCGCGCGGGCGTCGACCGGTTCGTCGTCGCGAGCTCGATGGTCGTCTACGGCGAGGGTGCCTACCGGACCTCCTCGGGGGACCCGGCGCGCCCGCCCGCACGCCGCCGCGAGGACCTCGACGCCGGCCGCTTCGAGCCCGTCGGGCCGGACGGGCACCCGCTCGTGCCGGAGCTCATCGACGAGTCGGCCGCCCTCGACCCCCGGAACGTGTACGCGCAGACGAAGGCGGCGCAGGAGCACCTGGCGTCGTCGTGGGCCCGTGCGACCGGCGGCCGGGCGATCGCCCTGCGGTACCACAACGTCTACGGCCCGGGCATGCCCGCGAACACGCCCTACGCCGGCGTCGCATCGCTCTTCCGGTCCGCGATCGCCCGGGGCGAGGCACCCCGTGTGTTCGAGGACGGCGGCCAGCGCCGCGACTTCGTGCACGTCGCCGACGTCGCGGACGCGAACATCGCCGCCATCGCCGCCACGCGCACCGCGTCGCCGGACAGTTTCGCGGCCTACAACGTGGGCTCCGGCCACGTCCACACGATCGGCGACATGGCCGCCGCGATCGCCGGTCCGGACGGGCCCCAGCCGGTCGTCACCGGGGAGTACCGGCTCGGCGACGTCCGGCACGTCACGGCGTCGTCGGCCCGCATCGCGCGGGAACTCGGCTGGTCGGCGCAGGTCGAGTTCGTCGCCGGGATGCGCGAGTTCGCCTCGGCGCCACTCCGGGCCGCGGTTCCGAGGGACACCACCCCGGGCACGACGGACGCCGCGACGGTGTCGACGGACGCCGCCGCGGTTCCGACGGACGCCGCCGCGGGCACGAGCGAGGACGATCAGGGCGGCTCGGAGGAGCCTCCCATCGATCTCCCGGCCCGCACCGAATGACCGGCATGACCGTCGACGTCGTCCTCCCCTGCCTCGACGAGGCCGAGGCGCTGCCCAGCGTCCTCACCCGCCTGCCCGATGGATACCGCGCGATCGTGGTGGACAACGGCTCGACCGACGGGTCCGCCGAGGTCGCCCGCGCGCACGGGGCGCTCGTCGTCACGGAGCCCCGACGCGGGTTCGGGTCGGCCTGCGCCGCCGGGGTCGCCGCCGCCACCGCCGACGTCATCGCGTTCTGCGACGCCGACGCCTCGATGGACCCGATGGACCTCGTCCCGCTCGTCGCACGGGTCACCGAGGGCCGCGCGGACCTGGCTCTCGGCCGGCGACGTCCGACCGGGTCCGGCGCCTGGGCCCCGCACGCCCGGTTCGCGAACGTCGTCCTCGCCCGGCTCATGCGCGGTGCCACCGGGTACCGCCTGCACGACCTCGGCCCGATGCGGGCGATGTACCGCGAGGGTCTCGTCGCCCTCGACCTCCAGGACCGCCGGAGCGGCTACCCGCTCGAGATGGTCCTCGCCGCGCACCGCGCCGGATGGCGCGTCGACGAGTCCGACATCGGGTACGCGCAGCGCATCGGCGACAGCAAGGTCACGGGCACCCTGCGCGGCACCGTCAACGCCATCCGCGACATGTCACGGCTCCTCCGCCGGTACCGGCGGGAGGACCGGCTCGACCCCGCCCGACCGGCCCGCGTCGATGGCGGAACCGCTGCGCGGACCGCTGCCGCGCCTCCCGACCGGTCGACGGGCGTCCAGTCGGCGGGAGCGGACGCGACGGAGGTGCGCGCGTGACGACCGTGGTGCTCATCTGCAAGGAGTGCGTGCCCGGCCGTGTGAAGACGCGGCTCTCGCCGGCGCTCTCGCCGGTCGAGGCGGCCCGGGTCGCCGCGGCGAGCCTCGACGACACGATCGCCGCCGTGCTCGCCATGCCCGCCGAGCGACGGGTGCTCCTGTTCGACGGCGAGCACGTCCCCGCCGCCGCGGCGTCCTTCGACGTCCTGCACCAGGTGCGGGGCGACCTCGACGAGCGACTCGCGGCCATGTTCGACACCGTGGAGGGTCCCACCCTGCTCGTCGGCATGGACACGCCGCAGCTCACGCCCGCGCACGTCGCCCCCGTGTTCGTCCGCGGCGCCGACGGCCAGGAGGGCGCTGACCACGACGCGTGGTTCGGACCGGCCGCGGACGGCGGGTTCTGGGGCCTGTGGCTCCGCGAGCCGCGCGGCGACCTGGTCCGCGGCGTCCCGATGTCCCGCGACGACACCGGGGCGGTGCAGCTCGACCGCCTCCGCGCCGCCGGGCTGCACGTCGGTCTGCTCGATGAGCTCCTCGACGTCGACACGATCGCCGACGCCGAGGCGGTCGCCGCACTCGCGCCGGGGTCCCGGTTCGCGGCGGCGCTCGCCACGGTGCGCGAGGACGACCCGGACGCCGGACGCGACCTCGAGGAGGCACGGCGATGACCACCGACACGATGCTCACCACCGGCGGCAGCCACGGAGGCGACGACCGCGATGCCGCGTTCGGCGCCGGCGGCGACGAGCCGTACGCGCAGGCCCTCGCGACCGACGGCCACATCCGGCTCCGCGACCCCGACCGCCCGGGACACGACGTGACGTTCGACGTCGGCCGCTGGAACGCTCCCGCCGACGAGGTGGACCTGTCCCTGCTCGAGGTCGTCGACGGTCCGCTCATCGACATCGGTTGCGGCCCCGGACGGATGCTCGTCGCGGCGGGCCGGTTCGGGATCCCCGCACTCGGGGTCGACGTCTCCCCGGCTGCGGTCTCGATCGCCCAGCACGCCGGCGGCCGCGCGATCCAGGGTTCCGTGTTCGACCCCGTGCCCGACGAGGGCCACTGGGACACCGCGCTCGTGATCGACGGCAACATCGGGATCGGCGGGGACCCCGCGGCGTTGCTCGAGCGGTGCCGGGCGATCGTGCGCCCCGGCGGTCGGATCATCGTCGAGACGAACGCCGACCCGGACGCCGACCGCACCTACGACGCCCGCGTGGTGGACGCCGACGGCCGGACGAGCGCGGAGTTCCCCTGGGCCGAGGTCGGGCAGCGTGCGCTCCGCCGCGACGCCCGCGTCGCCGGGCTCAGGGAGTCGCAGCGCTGGACGGTCGCCGGTCGGTCGTTCTGCGAACTCCGCCGCCCCTGATCGACTGCACCGCCCCCCTTCCGTCCCCTTCCGCGAGATCGCAGTCGTTGCCGTTCTGGAGGCGCCCAGAGCAGCAACGACTGCGATCTCGCGGTCAGGGGAGGCCGGGGCCGGCCGGGCCCGAAGGGCCGGAGGCACCGGCCCCGCCGACGCGGCGGCGCCGGGTGCCGCGCAGGCCCACCGCGACCGCGCCGACCGCCACGACCCCGAGCACGACCTCGGCGAGCACGAGCCGGAGGGTGTAGTCGAACGGCACCACGGTCGGGTTCTTCTCGTGGTGCGTCGCCTGGATCTCGGGCAGCACCACGAGGGCGAGCACCGCTCCGACGACGACGGCGACCTGCACGACGACGAGCGTCCACCCGGGCAGACGTCGCCCGGCCTTCCGCAGCAGCACCCCGACCAGCACGACGAACGGCGAGAGCACCCCGTCGTGGAGCACCACGGCGCCGATGAGCCACCACAGGAGCCCGACCGCCTTGTGCGGCCGCTCGACGGACCCGAGGGTCCAGGCGCCGAACGCGAGGACCGCCACCCCGACGAGCACGAGCACGAGCCGGGCGATCCGGACGCCCCGAGCGGTGGTGGGCGCGGTGCTCACGAGGTCACCTCGATGCTCGAGAGCCACTTCGTCTGGAGCACCCCGGGCCGGCCGGGCGCGATGATCCGTGCCGGGTAGCCGTGGTCGAGCGGCAGGTCCGCGCCGTTGACCTCGAGCGCGACGAGCGTCGTGGGATCGGCGGCGTACTCCGCGCCCATCTCCATCACGCGGTACCCGCCGTGTCGCTCGAGGCTCGTGACCCGCAGCGTGCTGGCCGCCGGGGCCCCGACGGCCCGGACGAGGTCGCGGATGCGGACGCCGCGCCAGGTCGCCATCTGGCTCCATCCCTCGACGCAGGCGATCGGCAGCTCGACCGTGACGAGGTCCATGGCCCGCAGGTCCGCCCGCGAGAAGCGCTTACGGACGCCGTTCGCGGACACCGTGAGCCCCCAGTCCCCCGCGCGGGCGGTCTCGGTCACCCCGGCGGCGTGGGCGGTCCGGTTCACGGGCAGGCCGGCCGGGCCGAGCCCACGCTGCCGCGGCGCGAAGAGGGTGAACGGTTCGCCCAGGCGGGAGGACTGCCCGACCGTGAGGACGACGACCGCGGCCACCGCGCCACCGACGGCGGTGAAGAACCCGCGGCGCGCCAGGCGCTGCCGGCGTCCGTCCTGCGATGCGGCCGGAGGCTGGTCGCCGTCACCCACGCGGCCTCGCGGACCTCCGGGGTCCGCGTCGATCCACCGGAGGAGTCGGCCCGTGACCCCGCGGGTCGGCGCCGCGGACGGGTGCCGGGCCTCCCGGCCGGAGCCCGCGTGAACCGGGGCGGCACCGTCGCCCGCGGGCACCGGATCGGGCACGAGCTCGCTGCGCACGGCGGGGTCGACGACGAACCGGCCCTCGGCGTCGTAGGAGTCCCGCGCGCGCCAGTACCGGACGATGAGCGGGAGCTTCGCGCCGATGTGGATCGCGAGCGAGCCGATGAGCACGTACGACAGCGCGTAGTGCGTCTGCCGGAACGAGAACGGCCACGGGTACCACTGGTACGTGTTGACGAGTCCGGTGAGCACCTGGACGACCGCCGCCGACACGAAGACCGTGATGGAGGCCCGTTCCAGCAGGTGCACCGGCCCACGGAGCGGGGGGTCCTGGACGAGCGCCGGCATGACCGTGTTCAGCTTGGCGAACAGGAGCGGGATGATCGCGATGCCGGTCGTGATGTGGAGGCCCTGCGTGAACTGGTAGAGCCGGGCCGGCTGCGTGGGGAACGTCATCCAGGGCAGCGGGTCCTGCAGGAAGTGGCTCCACAGTCCGGTCGCGAAGCACACGAGGAACGCGATGCCGAGCAGGCGCCCGAGCACGACCGCGGACCGGGCGTTGCGGTTCGGCGACGCCAGGCCGCGGCGGAGGTCACGGAGCAGCCGACGCACGGCGTTCATCCTGGCATCCCCTCCGGGCCGATCACGGTGGAACCGCCGGATGTGATGCCGACGGGTGCCACTACGCTCGTCGCACCATGCCCCGAGCCCCGCGCCGCACGAGCACTGAGCGTCCCACCCGCCTCGGCGCCGTGCTCGCCACCCTCCCGGCCGCGGTCACCGTGCTCGTGCTCGCGGGCGTCATCGCCTGGGGCATCACGCATCTGGGGTTCCTCCGTCCGGGTCATCGCACTCCATTCGTCACGTGGACCTGCATCGCTTGGGCGGTCTTCGTGCTCGGTGTCCTGCTGCTCCGCGCGGTGCCGCGGCGCGCGGTGGCCGCGGTCGTCCTGGGCGGCGCCGTGGTCGTCGGGGTCGCGGCGTTGGCCGGGCCGCCGGACACGAGCTCGGACAGCGCGCGGTACGCGTGGGACGGCATCGTGCAGCTGCACGGTCTGTCGCCCTACGCGCACACGCCGTCGTCCCACGTGCTCGCGGGCATCCGGCCGGACTGGCTCTTCGGGCACCCGACCCCGCACGTGGTGCAGAGCCCGACCGGCCCCACGTACTGCCCGGGGGACCGCATCCAGACCGCCCACGACACCGCCACGGACGCGCGCCTCTGCACTCCGATCAACCGGCCCTCGGTGCCGACGATCTACCCGCCCATGGCCGAGCTCTGGTTCGCCCTGGTCCGCAGCCTGGTGGCCGTGACGGCGACGTACTGGCCGATGCAGGTCGCGGGCCTCGCCGTGTCGCTCGGGGTCACCGTCGGCCTGCTCCTCGTGCTGCGGCGCGCCCGCGCCGACCTCCGCTGGGCGGCCCTGTGGGCGTGGTGCCCGCTGGTCGCGTCCGAGGCGGTGACGAACTCGCACGTCGACGTCCTCGGCGCCGCGCTCGTCACGGTCGGCGCGGTGCTCGTCGCGTTCGGCCGTCCGGTGTGGGGCGGGATCGCGCTCGGTGCGGCGACGAGCACGAAGCTCATCCCCGCGATCGCGTACCCGGCCCTCCTCGGACGCCGCCGCTCGTGGTGGGCGCTGCTCGTCGGGGTCGCGGTGTTCGCGGTGCTGTACGTGCCGTACGTGGCGACGACGGGCCTCCGCGTGCTCGGCTACCTGCCCGGGTACCTGTCCGAGGAGGGCTACGACGACGGCTCCCGGTTCGCCCTCGTGTCGCTGGTCGCCCACGGGAACGCGGCGATCGTCGTCGTCGGCGTGGTCGTGCTCCTGACAGCGGTCGTCGCCTGGCGCGTCGCCGATCCCGCCCGGCCGTGGAGCGGCGAGGTGCTCGTGATCGGGGTGACCCTGCTCGCCGTGAGCCCCCGCTACCCCTGGTACGCGCTGCTCCTCGTGCCGTTCGTCGTGCTGTCCGGGCGGTGGGAGTGGCTCGCGGTCGGACTCGCGATCACGGTCCGGCAACTGCACCCGTCGGTCGACACGTTCCGGTGGACCCTCGCGGCGGCGGCAGCGCTCGTGCTCGTCGGAACGCTGGTGCGGACACCGCGTTCGGACTGGGTACGCTGGCGCGCCCGCTTGTCCCCCGAACGCCACGCCCCCGTTCCGGGGGGTTCGGATCCGGACCGGCTCGTTTAGGCTCATCCGGACCGTTGGGGCGGCAGAGGGAACCGCCCATGATCAGGGAGTTCCGACTTGCGACCCAGCAAATTCTCAGGGGTGGTCGCTGCCGCGGCAGCCTGCACGGCCGTCGTCCTCGGCGGCCCGCTGCTGACCGTCACCAGTGCGGCGGCAGCCACCAGCACGGCCACCACGAGCACCAGCGCCACCACCACGACCACCACCGTGGGCACGGCGGCGGCGCCGTCCGCCTCCGCGACGGCCGCCGTGCCGGCGACGCCGTCCGCGAGCGCGTCGGCGTCGCCGAGCGCCGCCGCGACCGCCGCGGCGACCGCCGGCGCCACCGCCTCCGCCAGCGCCACGGCGCCCGCGAGCGCCGACGGGTCGGCCACGGGTGACGGCGACCCGTCGCTCGCCGAGATGAACGCCGCGGGCAACCACACGATGGGCTCGACGATCGCGGCGAACACCGGCGCGAACGTGTCCGGCGGCCTCATGCACGCGAACGCGGCGAACTCGTCGGCGGTCCCGGGCACCGACGGGTTCGACATCAGCGCGTGGCAGACGAACAGCAGCATCAACTGGTCGTCCGCCTACAACAAGGGTGCGCGGTTCGTGTACATCAAGGCGTCCGAGTCGACCTCCTACACGAGCAGCCAGTTCGCGTCGCAGTGGACCAGCGCCACGAACGCCGGACTCATCCGCGGGGCGTACCACTTCGCGGTTCCGAACAAGTCGAGCGGCGCGACGCAGGCCACCTACTTCGCGGCGCACGGCGGCGGCTGGAGCGCGGACGGCCGGACGTTGCCCCCGCTGCTCGACATCGAGTACGACCCGTACACCGGCACCGACGGCACGAACACCTGCTACGGCCTGAGCGCCTCGGCGATGGTGTCGTGGATCCGGGACTTCTCGAACACGATCAAGGCGAAGACCGGCGTCCTGCCGGCGATCTACTCGACCACCGACTGGTGGAAGACGTGCACGGGCAACAGCGCGGCGTTCAGCGGCAGCCCGCTGTTCATCGCCCGCTACCCGAGCAGCCTGTCGTCCGGGGCGGGGACGCTCCCCGCGAGCTGGACGAAGTACGCCATGTGGCAGTACGCCGACGCCGGCGTGTTCGCGGGCGACCAGGACGTCTACAACGGCACGCTCGCCCAGCTGCGGCAGTTCGCGTCGGGTGGCGGTGGCTCCGCTCCGGCGATCCCGGCCGTGACCACGGTCGGCAGCTCCCTCAGCGCGGGTGCGCAGCTGAACGGCGGGCAGGGCATCACGTCGGCGAACAAGCAGTACACGCTGAGCATGCAGGCCGACGGCAACCTCGTCGTCTACGGCATGAACCGCGCCCTGTGGTCCAGCCGCACGAGCGGCAAGCCCGGCGCCTACCTGAAGATGCAGGCGGACGGCAACCTCGTCGTGTACCTGGGGAGCAAGGCGATCTGGGAGAGCCACACCTCGAACAAGCCGGCGAACAAGCTCACCATGGAGGACAACGGGGACCTGCGGCTCGAGAACGGCAGCACGCTGTACTGGCACACGAACCGTCCGGGTGCCGACACGATGACGCCGACCTCGACGCTCACCGCCGGCCAGTACCTGCTGTCCCAGAACGGCAAGAAGCAGTTCATCGTGCAGGCGGACGGCAACGTCGTGGTCTACAGCAGCGGCAAGGCGACCTGGGCGTCCCAGACGTCGAAGAAGGGCGGCACCACGCTGACCCTCCAGGCCGACCAGAACACGGTGCTCTACAACAGCGCCGGGTCCGCGCTGTGGTCGACGAAGTCGAGCAAGTCCGGCGCGACGCGACTGGTGATGCAGGACGACGGCAACCTCGTGCTCTACAAGGGCACGAAGGCGGTCTGGGAGTCCCACACGTCCGGACGCTGACACGCTGACCTGCTCCGACCCACCTGGTCGGGCGGTCGCCCAGGAGGCCCGGCCCCGCGCACGCAGCGCAGGGCCGGGCCTCCTGGCCGTCGCGGCTGGGACAGCGCCGCCGGGACCGCGACGTAGGCTGACGTCATGGTCATGCTGGGGATGCCGCACACCGGTCTCGTCGACCGCTTCGGTCGGCGTGCGATCGACCTCCGGGTGTCGCTGACCGAGCGGTGCAACCTGCGGTGCACGTACTGCATGCCGGCCGCGGGCCTCCCGGTCTCGCCGAGCGACGCGATCATGACGGCGGCGGAGATCGCCCGGCTCGTCGGCCTCGGGGCCACACGACTCGGCGTGCGCAAGGTGCGGTTCACGGGCGGCGAGCCCCTGCTCCGGGCGGACCTCGTCGACGTGGTCGCTCGGTGCGCGGCGCTCCCCGACCGTCCCGAGCTGTCCCTGACGACGAACGCGATCGGCTTGGCCTCGCGCGCCCAGGCTCTCGCCGACGCCGGCCTCGACCGCATCAACGTCTCGCTCGACACGATCGACCCCGAGACCTTCACGACGGTGACCCGGCGGCCGTTCCTCGCGCGGGTGCTCGAGGGCATCGCCGCCGCGGACGC